>JAJYSY010000010.1 GCA_021793375.1 Bacteroidota bacterium
AAGTTGTCTTTATTCTTTATATTGCGAACCTGAAATTATACAAACAAGTGTGAACTATGAATGTTAAAACCGCTTTAAAACTTATAGTTGTTACCGTTGTTGCCGGTTTTATGACCAGCTGTAATAATTCTCGAAATTATGATAAGACTTCGAGAGGTACAGGCTGGGATATTACAGGAAAAGACGGAGGCCCCAGTTACAGAACAGATTATAAAGAGCAAGAAACCGGACCGGGACTTGTTTTTATTGAGGGCGGAACTTTTACAATGGGAAAAGTTGCTGATGATCCAATGTTAGATTGGAATAATACTCCGGTGCAAATGACGGTGAATTCTTTCTATATGGATGAAACAGAAGTTACCAACAATATGTATTTGGAGTATTTGGATTATTTAAAATACACTTTTCCACCATCGGATGAAAAGTATGCAGCTGTATATGAAGGTGCTGTTCCGGATACATTAGTTTGGAGAGATCCGCTTGGAGATCATCAAACTTTACTGGAAACTTATTTAAGACATCCGGCTTACAGAGATTATCCTGTGGTTGGTGTAACTTGGATTCAAGCCAATGAATACAGTAAATGGAGAACAAATCGAGTAAATGAAAAAAGAATGGAAGATCAAGGTTATTTGGTTGAAGGGGCCAGATTTAATCATGATCATGGTTCTCAGTTTGATACAGAAGCTTATTTGGCTGCTCCTTCACAAACTTATGGCGGAAATGATTCTTTATTAAAAGGAAAAAAATCAAATAAACTTACAGAGGTAATTAATAATGATACCGTACATAAATATGTGCAGCAAAAAGATGGTGTTTTATTACCTCCATACAGATTGCCTACCGAAGCGGAATGGGAATATGCAGCAATGGGAATGTCTTCTACAAGAGAATACAACAACTATAGAGGAAGAAAAAAATATCCTTGGGATGGAAGCTACACCGTTTCCGGAAAAAGAAAAAACAGAGGAGATCAGTTGGCTAACTTTAAACAAGGATATGGTGATTATAGTGGTGTAGCCGGATGGTCAAGTGATGGAGCTATGGTTACAAACGAAATCAAAAGCTATCCGCCAAATGATTACGGACTTTATGATATGGCCGGAAACGTTGCAGAATGGGTGGCTGATGTTTATCGTGATCGTGTAGATATGAAGTTAAATGACTTTAACTATTTCCGTGGAAATCAATACACACAAAACTCTTTAAATGAAGATGGAAGTGTAGAATTGATTGACTATGAAAGCATAGAATTTGATACACTAAGAACCGGACGTGTTGTAGCTACAGGAATGCCGGGCGAAATCAAAAAAGAAGAAATTGATGATGATCAAATTTTCATGAGAATGAATTTTGACCGTAGTGATAACAGAGGATATGGTGATGGTGATAAAGCTTCTTCTCGTTTCTATATGCAAGAAGAAGAATTAAACGAACAACAACGTATGTATAATTCACCAAGAAATAGTGTTTATGCGGTGGCAGATAGTCTTGGGAATTTAGAGATGGAAAAAGACGTGGATGATGGAAACAGAACTACTCTAATCAGTGATAATACAAGAGTAGTAAAAGGAGGGTCTTGGAAAGACAATGCTTATTGGCTTGATCCTGCTCAGCGTCGTTTCTATCCTGAAGATATGGCAACAAACTGGATTGGATTCAGAAATGCTATGGATCGTGTTGGTTCCGGATCTAAAAAAGGACACCGCCCAAGAGATTAAACGGGAGTTTATAATTTCAAAATATTTTAATACTTTAAAAAACCCTTTAATATTTAATTGAAGGGTTTTTTTATTCTTTAGATTTATGAAGATAACTGAATTGCATCAGCATTTTTTAAACAGTAAAGGAGTTTCGACAGATACGCGGGAAGATTTAAAAGACAAATTGTTTTTCGCTTTAAAAGGAGAAAATTTCAACGGAAATAAATTTGTTTTAAAAGCTATAAAAGAAGGCGCGAAATTAGCAATAACAGATGATGTAAGTCTTGAAAATCATCCTCAGCTTATTTGTGTTGATGATGTTTTGAAGTGTTTACAGAGTTTAGCAAAATATCATCGACAGTATTTAGAAATTCCAATCTTGGCCATTACAGGAAGCAATGGAAAAACCACCACAAAAGAATTGGTTGCTGCTGTACTTTCAAAAAAGTATAAGGTAGATTTTACTTTAGGAAATTTAAATAATCATATCGGTGTTCCTCTGACGTTGCTTAAAATGGATGAAACCACGGAATTTGGGGTAGTGGAAATGGGTGCTAATCATCAAAAAGAAATTGAATTCTTATGTGAGATTGCTCAACCTGATTTTGGATATGTAACTAATTTTGGAAAAGCACATTTAGAAGGGTTTGGTGGATTTGAAGGGGTGATTAAAGGAAAAAGTGAATTGTATAATTATCTTAAAAAAGAAAACAAACAAATCTTTATTAATACAGATGATGAAATACAAGTAAAACAAAGTGAAGGAGGAGCATTGATCAAAATGAGTAATGCAACGACTTCAAATTGTCAAGTAGAATTGATTTCAACGAATCCGTTTGTTGAGGTGAAGTTTAAAGATGTTTTTATAAAAACTCATTTGTTGGGGAGCTATAATCTTAAAAATATAACAGCTGCTATTTGTGTGGGAAAACATTTTGAGGTCGAAGAAGCTGAAATTCAAACAGCAATAGCAAATTATAAGCCGGATAATAATCGTTCGCAGATTATAGAATTGGAATCAAATCAATTTATTTTAGATGCTTATAATGCTAACCCTACCAGTATGGAATTAGCAGTTAAAAACTTTAAAGGTTTTCCTGCTAAATATAAAGTGGTATTGTTGGGAGATATGTTTGAAGTGGGAACTTCAGCTTTGAAAGAACACCAAAATATAGTTGACTTATTAGAAGATTTAGCTTTTGATGAAGCTTATGTTTGCGGAAAAATATTTGATGAAACAGAAGTAAGTAAAACTCAAAAATTTATTGATTTTAAAAAGTTGGAAAAAGTATTGAAGCAGAAAAAATATGAAAACACTACCTTTCTAATAAAAGGATCTCGTGGAATGAAAATGGAAAGAGTTTTAGATCTTTTTAAATAAAACAAGAGGTTTCTTGAGAAATTATGAAAAAGTCAGCTGATGATTTCTAATTTAAGAAGTGGGTCCTATTGGATTCGAACCAATGACTTTTACCTTGTCGAGGTAACACTCTAAACCAGCTGAGTTAAGGACCCTTTAAAATAAAAAAACCTAAAGAAAACTTTAGGTCTTTTTTTGTGTGTTGTTGTGGGCGCGAAGAGATTCGAACTCCTGACCCCTTGGGTGTAAACCAAGTGCTCTAAACCAACTGAGCTACGCGCCCTTGAAATAACTGCTTGCAAATATAAACCCTTTTTTGATTATACAAAGTAAAAATAGAAAATATTTTATAAAATTTCTGCAACAGTAAAAGTACTGCCCCCCACAAAAATTAAATCTTCCTTATTTGATAAGGCTTCGGCAGCTTCTAAAGCTATTTTTACAGATGAAAAATATTTTGCTTTAAAATTATATTTGTTTGCTTTTTCTTTTAAATCTTCTAAATTTAAAGCCCTTGGAATATTTGGTTTGGAAAAATAATATTTTGCATTTTGCGGTAAAATAGAAAATATACTGTCTATATCTTTATCGGCTACAAAACCTAAAACCATATGAAGAGTAGAAAAACTCTCTTCAGAAAGCTGTTGTAAAATATACTTCATCGCTTCTTGGTTGTGTCCAGTGTCACAAATAATTTTAGGATGAACTCCTAACTGTTGCCATCTGCCTTCTAATCCAGTGTTTTTACTTACTTTTTGTAAACCAAGAATTATGTTTTCTTCTTTAATTTTCCATCCTTCAGTTTGTAAAATTCCTATAGCTGCTAAAACAGATTGCTTGTTTTTTTTCTGATAATTTCCTTTTAAATCAGAAGGGTAATCAGGATATTTTTTTTCTTCCGCAAAAGTAATTGGAGCAGTTTCTTTTTTGGCTTTATCTATAAAAACAAAACTGTTGATTTCGTTTTTTTCTCCAATCACAACAGGAGTTTTAGGTTTGATAATTCCTGCTTTTTCCTCGGCTATTTTTATCAAATTCTCTCCGAGAATATTGGTGTGGTCTAATCCAATATTGGTGATAATTGATAATTCCGGAGAAATGATATTAGTAGAATCCAATCTTCCTCCTAAACCTGTTTCTATAATGGCTATATCAACTTTTTCTTTAGCAAAATATTCAAATGTCATCCCTATTGTCATTTCAAAGAAAGAAAGCTGATGTTTTTCAAAAAATGCCTTATGAGAATGAATAAATTCTGTGACAAAGCTTTCAGGGATTTTATCGCCGTTTATTCTGATTCTTTCTCTAAAATCTTTTAAATGCGGAGAGGTGTGTAAACCTACTTTATAACCCGCTTCTTGAAATATGGAAGCCAACATATTAGAAACAGAGCCTTTTCCGTTGGTTCCGGCTATATGTATGGATTTAAATTTTTTTTCCGGGTGATCTAAGTGCTCGCTAAGTGCTAAGATATTATCGAGGTTTTTTTTGAAAGCTGTTTTCCCTTGACGTTGATACATGGGAAGTTGACTAAACATCCAGTCTAAAGTTTGCGGATAAGTCATAAAAAGTTATTCAGAAAGTTTAAATTCATAAATAATTTCTCCGGTTTGTACAGATGGGGCTTTGCTATCCGGATTAAATTTAGTTGCCATAGCGGCTCTTTTAGCAGGATCAAGCAAACAGCTACTGGTGTTGGTGGTTCCTTTTATTCCGGGTTTAGCTTGAATTACTTCACCATTTCGGTTTACTTTAATTTCTACTACCACAGTTCCTGATTCGTTACAATCTTGGGTAAATTTTTCTTTGTTTAAAGCTTCTCTTCCTCCTAAACGGTAGTTTCCATCTCCATCTAATCCTTTTCCTTTTCCATAATAAGAAGAAGCGTTAGGATCTCCGGAAGGATCTCCTTTATCTCCGGATTGGTTGTCGTCTCCCTCTCCTTGAGAAGATTCTCCATCTTGTTCTTTTCCGCTTAAAATATTTTTTAAAGTTTCAGAAGTGGATTCTTCAGGTTCGGGATCCGGTTCAGGTTCGGGTTCTTCTTCAACATCTTCTTTTGGTTCTTCTTCCTCTTTTTTACTTTCTTCAGTTTTTTCTTTTTCTTCAGTATTGTCAATAACAGGAGCGTCTTCTGTGTCTTGTGTTACAATATCTTCTTTAATTTCTTCTTCAGGCTCAGCTTCATTTTTAGGGGTATTTTCTTTTGTGTTGTTTTCTTCTACAGGAGCAGATTCTACCGGGGTGTTGGGTTGTGTGTCTCCGGAACCTACTTCAGAAGTTCCGAAATTTATGGCAATACCTCCCTCTTCGGGTGGATCCATATAGGTGAGCCCGAAAAAGAATAAAGCTAAGACTAATACCGTATTGATGATAATGGTAATAATCAAAGATTTTTTTTCTGATTTTTCCTGAAATAATGCCATTAATATAAAATATCTTAGGGTTTAACGGCCAATACTAATTTATACTTGTTTCGTTGTGCAATATCCATAATATCTACTGCTTCTTGAATAGCCACACTTTGTTCTGTTCTTAAAATAATGGTTGGATTTTCTATGTTTTCTACGTGTTTTTGCAATTCAAGTTCTAATTGGCTTTTGTTGACTTGTTCGTTGTTGATAAATACATTATTGTTTTTATCAATACTGATGGCTACATTTTGCTGACTTGTAGTTTTTCCTTTAGCTTTGGGTAAAAGTAAGTCTAAAGCTTCCGGAGTTACCACAGGAGAGCTGATCATAAAGAAAACCAATAGCAAGAAAACAATATCTGTCATGGAAGACATATTGAATTCTGCGCTAACTTTATTTCTACCTCTTAAATTCATATTAGGCCGGTTCGTTTAACAAGTCTAAGAAATCTACAGCAGTTGCTTCCATTTGGTGCACAACTTTATCGGTTTTTACTACTAAATGATTATAGCCGATGTAAGCGATAATCCCTACAATAAGTCCGGCAACAGTAGTTGTCATAGCAGTGTAAATTCCTTGTGCAAGATTTCCCATTTCTGCTTGTCCGCTGCTGGTGGCTAATTCATGAAAAGCAAGAATCATACCGATAACAGTTCCTAAAAATCCAAGCATAGGTCCTGCTCCGGCAATGGTAGCTAAAATACTCACATTTTTTTCAAGTTTATAAACTTCTAATTGTCCGGCATTTTCAATAGCGGTGTTGATATCTTCCAAAGGACTTCCAATTCTTGAAATTCCCTTTTCTGTCAAACGAGCAACAGGAGTATTTTCTTGAGCGCAACGCACTTTTGCTCCTTCAATATTTCCGGAACTAACTTTATCTCTGATTTGATCCATAAAGTGGCTGTCTGTTTTTGAAGCCGCCTTTATGGCAAAAATCCTTTCAAAATAAATATAGATTCCAATAACTAAAAGGACAAATAAAATAGCAATGATGGTATTTCCGGCTATTCCCCCACTAAAAAGCAATTCCATAAAAGAAAGTGTTTTCTCTTCTGAAACAGTTTCTTCTAAATCCTCTGCTATTTCAGCAGCTTCTTGCATGAATATATTAAGCATAAAAAAAGATTATTTTAAAGAATAACGAATTTATGATAAATTAATTGTTATACAACGTTAGGAAATAAAACCTTTTCAATTAAAAGGAAAACTCCGGCTCCTGTAATGAATCCTATAAAAGCCAGCCAACCTATTTTTTTAAGATACCAAATAAAATCGATACGCTCCATTCCCATAGCGGCAACTCCTGCTGCAGATCCGATGATGAGCATACTTCCTCCTGTTCCGGCAGAGTAAGCTATAAAATGCCAGATTTCATGATCCATAGAGAAATCATACATCCCCATAGTAGCAGCTACTAAAGGTACGTTGTCAACTATTGCAGACAAAACTCCTAATAATAATACTACCACATCTTGGTTTGGAATAGCGATTTCTAACATCTCTGCAGTATAACGTAAAGTTCCTACCTCTTCGCCGTTTACAGTTCCATAAACCAAAGCTTCTAACCCGGCTACTGCCATTAAAATTCCAAAGAAAAATAAAATACTTGCCATATCTATTCTTGCTAAAGCTTGGCGAACAGTATATAATAGTTTTCTCTCTTCATTAAATGGTTCTTCAGGTTTAGAATATTCAGAAACCAACCATACTACAGCTAAAGCGAACATCATTCCTAAATAAGGTGGTAATCCTGTGACGGCTTTAAATACAGGAACCGAAACAATCATTCCTATTCCTAAAAATAACATTAGTTTGCTGGTTAAAAGTTGTTTATCATCTTTTTCATCACTTTCAGGAATTACCAATTCTCCTTTAAAAACCGGTAAATAACTTGCGATTAAAAAAGGAACAGCAAAAGAAATGATGGAAGGAACAATTAAATATTCTACTAAAAGAGGAGCAGAAACTTTTTTTCCTATCCATAACATAGTTGTAGTTACATCTCCAATTGGCGACCAAGCTCCTCCGGAATTTGCTGCGAGTACTATTAAAGAAGCATACCAAATTCTATCATTTCTGTCGTGAAACATTTTTCCGATAAGCGTAACCAATACAATTGTAGCAGTAAGATTATCAATCACAGCAGAAAGGAAAAATCCTAAAACTCCTACAATCCATAATAATTTTCTTTTACTTCTTGTTTTAACTGCTTTTTTAATCAAATCAAAACCATTGTGTAGATCAATAATTTCTACAATAGTCATGGCTCCAATCAAGAATAGAAGAATTTCAGCTGTTGAACCTAAGTGGTGAAGAAGGGTGTTTTCAAAACCATTCATCGCATCTTCTCCGCCGGCAGAGAAATTAAATGTCTCTCCAAAAGCATTGATGATATCAAAACTTCCTCCTTGAAAACCTAAGGATAATAATGCCCAAATTAAAGCCGCCATAAATAAGGCAGATACAGATTTGTCAAGTTTTAGTGGATGTTCAAAAGCAATAGCTAAATAACCTAAAATAAAGAGTATAACAATGATTGTTGCCATCGGTAATAAATTTAAATTTCACGTAATAATTTTACACAACTGATTGTTTTTTTAAGGAAAAATAAAGGGTTTCTTTGCAATATCCTCAAAAGCTGTTTGTGGATTTTTTGAAGTTGAACTATAAAATAGTTTTACAAAAAAAATTTTGATAAAGATATAAAAAAAACGGGGTTATTTTAAGATTTTTCTGAAGGGAGATTTAAGATAAAAACGGTCGGATTTTTTTTCCGACCGTTGTAAAATTTATCAATAAAAACTACTGCTTAATATAAATCAGGGAATTTTTCCGGATTTACTTCGTTCATAATTGCATAGACTTTTTCAAAAATATCATCTTTTGAAGGTTTGGAGAAGTAATCTCCATCTGTGGTGTATGCAGGTCTGTGTGCTTTAGCAGTTAAGGTTTCCGGTTTGCTGTCTAAGAGTTTATAGGCGTTTTGTACTTCTATGATTTGATGCATAATAAACGCAGAAGCTCCTCCGGGAACATCTTCATCTATCACCAATAAACGACTGGTTTTTTCTAATGACTTTGAGATATCACGACTCAAGTCAAAAGGCAATAAAGATTGTACATCAATTACTTCAGCATCGATTCCGATTTCTGCTAAATCTTCAGCAGCTTCTTGCACTATACGCAAAGTAGATCCGTAAGAAACCAAAGTGATGTCTTTTCCGGGGCGAATAGTTTCAACCTTACCCACAGGAGTTTTAAATTCTCCTAAGTTGTTGGGTAATTTTTCTTTTAAACGATAACCGTTTAAGGATTCTACAATAATTGCCGGTTCATCACTTTCTAACATGGTGTTATAAAATCCGGCTGCTTTTTGCATATTTCGAGGGACTAAAATGTTTATTCCGCGCAATAAGTGAATCATTCCTCCCATAGGAGAACCACTATGCCAAATTCCTTCTAACCTGTGTCCTCTTGTTCTGATGATTACCGGAGCTTTTTGTCTTCCTTTTGTTCTGTAATGTGTTGTAGCCAAGTCATCGCTTAAAATTTGGATACAGTATAAAATGTAATCCAAATATTGAATTTCCGCAATTGGACGTAAACCACGAAGCGCCATTCCTATTCCTTGTCCGGCAATAGTAGCTTCACGAATTCCGGTATCGCTAATACGGATTTTACCATATTTCTTTTGTAATCCTTCTAATCCTTGATTTACATCTCCGATATTTCCGGTGTCTTCTCCAAAAATTAAAACATTGGATTTTTTCTCAAAAATTTTATCGAAATTATCTCTAATGATTATTCGCCCATCTACTTCTTCTGCATTTTCATCATAAGTAGGAGCAACTTCTGCAATGTTTTTTGCACTCCATTCAGAATTGCTATATAGATGACTGCTGTAGTCCGGTTGATGTTTTTCGATATAATTTTTAATCCAGTTTTGAAGTTCTTTTCTGGAATTGGTGTGATCTTTATAAGTTTTTCTTAATGCTTTTCGAGCGATGATCAGTAATTCATATTTGAAAGCATTTTTAATAGCTTTGAGTTCTTTTCTTATTGCCGCAACAGCTTTAGAAGAACTGCTTTCTTTCTGAACTTTTTCTAAAATAGTAGAGAGTTCTTTTTTATCCTCTTTTTGTTTGCCAACAAAAGCTTTCCAAGCAGTTTTTTTTCCTTCTCGAGCTTCTTTTTTTGCTGCTTTTTCTAAATCCTTTAATTCATCTTCAGTAGAAAGTTCTTGCTCTAAAATCCATTCTTTTAGTTTGACAATACAATCATTTTCTTTTTCCCACTCTAAGCGTTCTTTGCTTTTATATCTTTCGTGAGATCCGGAAGTGGAGTGTCCTTGAGGTTGAGTTAATTCTTTGACGTGAATTAAGGCAGGAACGTGTTCTTCTCTAACCAGTTTACTGACTTTTTCATAAGTTTCTACCAAAGCAGGGTAATCCCAACCTTTTACAGTGAAAATTTCAAATCCGGAGTTTTTTCCTTCTCTTTGAAATCCGCTTAAAACATCAGAAATACTCTCTTTAGTGGTTTGGTATTTTTTAGGAACAGAAATTCCATATCCATCATCCCAAACACTGACCACCATAGGTACTTGCATAACTCCGGCAGCATTTATGGTTTCCCAGAATAGGCCTTCACTTGTACTGGCATCTCCAATAGTTCCCCAAGCGATTTCTCCTCCTTTATCAGAAAAAATTTCAGCATCGGCAATATTTTCTTCTCGATATACTTTAGAGGCTTGAGCCAAACCTAAAAGTCTGGGCATTTGTCCGGCAGTAGGAGAGATGTCAGAGCTTGAGTTTTTTTGTTTCATCAGGTTTTTCCAGCTTCCATCTTCGTTTATTCCCGGCGTAGAAAAATGCCCTCCCATTTGTCTTCCTCCTGACATAGGTTCTTTTTCAATATCTGTGTTGGCATATAATCCGGCGAAAAATTCTTCGGCAGATAATAATCCAAGTGCCATAAAAAAAGTCTGATCTCTATAATAACCTGATCTGAAATCTCCATTTTTGAAAGCTTTAGCCATTGCTATTTGTGGAACTTCTTTCCCTCCTCCAAAAATTCCAAATTTAGCTTTTCCTGTCAAGACTTCTCGTCTTCCCAATAAGCTGCATTCACGACTAACTAAAGCAATTTTATAATCATTGAGAACTTGTTTCTTGAAATCCTCAAATGAGATATCATTAGGTTTTGTTGCGGTTTTTTGCATATTTTCAATTATTTTCACTCTACAAAGATAAAAAAATATGTGTGTTATGCATAGTCTTGTCTATAAGAAGATAAAGCTTTAATTCTTCTGTTATTTTAAGGCTTTTCATCTTAAATTTTAGTCGATAAGCTTTAAAACTTATTGTTTCTAATAAGGAGAATTTGAAATATTTAAAAATTTCCTAAAATACATGGTTTTTATTGATTTATTTGGCAGTTTTGTGAAAATAAAATTATTCAATTATAAAAATAAAATAAAATTATGGAAGAGATTACCTCGCTAACAGATAAGTATTTTGCAATGTTTCTTGACTATCTGCCTAAAATAGTTGCTGCAATTATTATTTTCCTGATAGGGCTTTGGCTGATAAAAATCTTGAGCAGAGGATTGAAAAAGTTCTTAGAGAAAAGAGATTATGATGAAGCTTTAAGAAGTTTCTTAGCAAATGTAGTTGATTTAAGTTTAAAGTTATTACTGGCAATTACTGTTATTGCTAAACTTGGAATAGAAACGAGTTCGTTGGTCGCATTTTTTGGTGCAGCAACCTTGGCAGTAGGTATGGCTTTACAAGGATCCTTAGCAAACTTTGCGGGAGGGGTAATTATTATATTATTAAGACCTTTTAAAATAGGAGATTGGATTGAAGCTGACGGAGTTTCCGGAACGGTGAAAGATGTTTCTATTTTTTATACTAAAATTATTAATGTAAATAATTTGTTGATTTTAATTCCAAATGGAGAATTATCAAACAAAAAGATTCAAAATTATTCTACAGAAGGAATCAGAAAGGATATCATCACCATTAGAGTTCGTTATGGAGCAGATATTCCTAAGGCAAGAAAAGCTTTAATCGATTTGGTGAAAAGTCAAAAAGGAGTGTTTGAAGATCCTGCACCGGCAGTTGATGTTGGAAATTTAGCAGAAGATTGTGTTGAGTTGGCAGTGAGTTTTGTAACTTCTACAGCTGATTTCTGGAGAATTCACTATCAAGTATTGGAACATGCAGAAGAAAGCTTGAAGAAAGTTGGTGTTCAGATTGCTTATCCACAATATGATGTGAGATTGTTAAACGAGAAAGAAGAAAAATAAATTTATTTTAGCAAATAAACTAAAAACACTTTGAGGTAAAATCATACTTCAAAGTGTTTTTTTATGGAAATATTTTCAGTGAAATTAAAGAGAAATCTATACTTTCTTTAAAACGATTTTTTCATTTTCTTTTTCTACTAAAAGTTCAAAAAAGTCTTTTAGATTTTCATAGTCAGATTCAGCAATTACTGCTTGATTAATGATGGATTCAATAGAAAGTTGAATGTTGTTTCCATTTTGAGAAATCAGGTATTTATAACCTCCTTTATCTTCTAAAGTTAAAATTGCATTTTCAGGTAAGGACTCAATTTCATATTCTTCTGGAATAGTAAAATTAAAAATTACTTGAGTGTGATAAGGAAAACCAAAATCAATAGGATAATCTCTTTTTTCAGCTTTAAAAGGATTTTCTTTTGTTTGTAAAAATAAGAGTGGAGAAATAAAAATCTTTTCTCCTATTTTTTCTATGTTTCCGGAGGATTTAAAATTATAATTCAAATTTACAACATCTGCAGTTTTGTCTAAATTTCCAAAAGAAATATTGGAAATATCTATTTTTTTAAATTTACTTTCTAATTTTTTGTTCCATTCAGATGGATTCAAATCTTTAAATAAATTTCTGTAGTTTAAAGCATAATTCCCTGAAAGGCGTTGTTGAAACTTTCCTGAGATTTCAAAATCATCCTCAATATCTACAGTTAAAAGTGTTTGATCTACAGCAGGAACTACAGAATTTAAAGGAATCCAATCCGATTGTTTTTCTTGAAAAAGAATTCTTCCATTTCCATTCATAATATTAGAACTTAAAACCCCCATTTCTGCATTTTTGTTGGTGGCATCTAAAAGCAGATAAGTGTCATCTGCAGTTTTTGCCGCTGTGATAATGTAATTAAACCCATTAATAGTAGGGAATAAAGGAATTCCATGTGATTTTGTACTCACTAAAACAGGAAAAGCATCTACTTTTGCATAGTTCAACATAGCAGTCAACATCAAATTAATTTCAGCGATATTTCCTGTATTTTCTTTATAAGCTTTGCGAACTCCATCTGAAGTATAAACACCCCAATAACGGTTCCAAGTCATTTTTTCTTGAACATAATCATAGATAAGATTTGTTTTTGTCATTGGATCGCTCACTCCTTTTATTAATTTTTTGATGTCTTTTTCAAAATATCTGGTGCGTTGAAGTTCTGCTCCAAAAGAACTGTGTTGATAGATGTTTTTAGAAATATCATCCCAACTGAGAGAATAGGATTTAATTCCTTTTCCGGTATCTATTGAACTTAATTCAAATTGAATGGAAGACATATAGTTTTCGATATTTCCTACATAAGGTTCTTCTTCAATAGCGGGAATATTATCCATATCAACAGTATAAACAGTCATATCTATATTGAAGTTTCTCGAATTATTCATTTTTCTGGCTCCATATCCTACCGCATCACTTTTTACTTCAGTTACTCTAAAAGCCATGTTTTCTTTAGTGCTGGAAGTTTTTACATCAATAGGAATCCAACCTTTTTGATGAGTTTTATAACGAAAATCTTTCGGAGAACTAAAACTCAAATGAAGTTTATCGATAGGAATTTTTTCTTGAAGTCTATACTCATCAATATTTGTTACAAAAGGAGATTCTATTGTATAGCGAATTTCAATCACACTTCCTTTTTGTACATCAGGCATAGTGATTTTAGTTCTGTTGAGATATTGATTGACTTCCTCATCAAAAATTCCATTGGATTCTAATTTTATGCGTTCTATTTTTCCATTTGGTTTTTCATTATAAGTGAAAGCTTTTATATTTCTTACTTTATCTCTTTGTTTTTTTGAGTTGTAAAGATCTATGGTTTTGTTGGCATATTCTGCACCTTCTTTTGAGTAGATTTTTATTCTTTCCAAATAATTGGTTGTAATAATCCAATTGCCATCAGAAGAATTTTGAAATTTAGATTTGGCTTCTCTATAAAGAATTGCTGCATCAGCAGAAGAATCTATCGGGTGGATTTTCTGTTTAATTTCTTCATCAGAAACTTTTCCAAAGCGGAAATCTTGTGCATAAGAAAATCCGAAAATCATTAAAAAGCAGAGTACAGAAAAAACTGTTTTCATTTTTATTTATCTTTTGTTAGTAATATTTTTGTTTGGTCTAATCGAGAAATCGTGTGAATAAAGTCACGGTAATCTTCATATTTTTCAGGAGGAAATTCTCCTTTCGTTAAATGAAGTTTACGTTTGTATTCAAATTCTTTATCAGAAATTTGAGTAAAACTGATTTCATAATTTCCGAATTGGTTTTCTATTATAGTAGAATCCGGAAGAGATTCAATTTTTAATTCAGAGGGTAATTTGAAAGTGACGTTATCTGTATCTAAAAACCCTCGATTGATTTTTAAATTTTGTTTTCGATCAGGTGTTTTAGGTAAATTAAGATCTATTTGATTAAAAATATTGGGAATGAGTAAAAGATTATTTCCTGCAACTGAAATGTATTTATTGATTTCTAAATCAACTTTTTCTGTAAAGGAAATTTCTTTTTTATTATTGTGGAATTCTGTTTTAGTGATAGAAAATCCATTGATATTTTTCCAGAGATTTTTATAATATTGATGAACTTCAGATTTTTTATAAGAATCTAAAAAATATTTGTTTTCATATTGCAAACCTTTAGAAATACTTTCAAAGTCAGCTTGGATATTTCCTTTGGGATTTAATTGAATTATGGCTTTTGTTTCTTGTATATTTTCAAAGGAATGATAAGTTTTTGTTTTGATGAGTTTTCCTCCGTCAGGGGTGAGCAAAATAGCATTTCTATCGTCGGTAAAACTTCCGATATATCCAAAAGGCAAATCTTGGCTGGTGCATTCTAACCAAGTGATTTCATCATTTTCGTCAGGAATTCCAAGAATTACATGATTTCCTTGAATAGAAGCAAAATCCTCTTCTATATTTTGATTGGTTCTATTTCCATAAATTATGGTGTAATAAGAAGGTATTCCTACAGCATCTAAAAGAACTTTGGTATAATTTGTTAAAGCTTTACAATCTCCATAACTCAATTCATCAACTTCAGAGGCAGGCATGGGTTTCCAACCTCCAATGCCAATTTGAATACTTACATAACGCACTTTGTTTTGAACAAATTCATAAATTTTTCTGGCTTTGGCTTCATTGGTTTCTTCTTTGCTGATGAGTTGTTTGATTTCAGCCATGGTTTTTTCAGAGATTTCACCTGTATCTTCTAAAAGATCTTTATCCATCCAAGCTCCAAAGCTTTTCCAATCTTCTACCGAAGCCATAACATTTTTCAACTGAAAGTTTTTGAAAGCAAGTAAAACATGTGGGAAAATTTCACTGTGCGGAGGGCTGAGATTTTCATATTTTAAAGCAGGAATATTTTGAGCAGATAAGATAAGTTCTTCCGGAGTTTCAGAAATATTAATATCATATCCACTCAGGTTTTTTCCTTTATATCTGATTTTATTTTCAGGATTATATTTTATTTTTACTTCTGATTTTAAAAGACTTTGAGTGTAATTCTGTAAAAACCATAAAGAGTTTAAAAGTCCGGAATCCCCGGATTCTACTTCACTTTCAAAAACAATAATATAAGGATGAAAAGTAGGAGTGTGATCAAGATAAAGCATGCGAGAATCTAAATACATATTTCCTCCGCTGCGGCTCACATCTTGAAAATCTCTTTTTTTATAATGTTTTTGTCTTTTTCCGTTGAAATCATAAATTTGAGCACTTATTTTTTTGACACGCGAATTCTCATTATAAACTTCATAAGTTTTAGGATGATTTTCTCCGGATTTATTTAAAACAGCTACAACACGTCGAGTTTTTGTTTTTACTTTTTTTATATTTTCGGCATTTATTTCTATAGACTCTTCAAGTATTATGCTATTGGAGTTTTTTAAAACCTCTGAAGAGATAACAGGAATATCATATTCTTTTTGAGAGAAAACAGAAAAGGAATATAAAAGTGTTAATAGAATAAAAACAAAACGCATACAAAAGAGTAGATTTCGTTAAAAATCGCTAAAATATAGATTTTTATGCTAACGTATAAATTTCTTTAGATATTAATTAGCATTACTCTTTCAAATTAGAATTGACGGATGTTTTTTTAGAAAGAAAAAGAAGAATTGTAGATTACTTCACTACAAAATCTTTTAAATAATAGGGTTCAAAATAAGCGGTGTTTTCAAAATCTTGTTGTGTAAACTTATTTTGTGCTGAGGAAATCATTTCTTTTGCAGAAGGAAAGCTTTCTTGGAAAACAGCATTGGGATGTTTACAAATTTCCTTAAATTTTTTTACGCCATCCCCAATAAATAAAACTTTTCCTTTTGCTAAATATTCTTGAAAAGATTTTTCTTCTAAAACCTTTGCAAAAGTAGCAGATTTATGGTTTTCTTTTTTATCAAAAATAGCTGTAAAAACCTCCATGCGTTTGGAGTTGAGCATAGGAATAACAAAATCAAAGGATTTATCTTTTGCTTGATTGGCAAGGACTTCTAAAGTTTCTAAACTGATGAGCGGAATGTTTAAAGAAAAACATAATCCTTTTGCTGCAGAAGTTCCCACGCGAAGTCCGGTGTAAGAACCCGGACCTTTGCTCAATGCCACAGCTTGTAAATCTTGCAGAGTAAACTTTGTGTTTTTAAAAACTTCTTCAATATAAAGATGTAAAACTTCAGAAGGTCTTTGTTCTTTAGATTCTTTTAAGGCAATTATTTTCCCCTCCAAAGCCAAAGCTATGGAGGAGTTTTTTGTGGAAGTTTCTATAGAAAGCAAGAGTCCCAAAATATATTTATTTTAATCCAGTTGAAGATCTTCCGGTTGTACACCAAAATAAAGTTCTAAAACTTTAAGTTTAAAGATATAATCAAACTTAGCGTTGATGAGCTGACTTTCAGCATCTGTTAAATCAAATTTAGCTTGACTAAATTCAAAAGAAGTGATTTTTCCTACATCATATTTATCTTGCGAATATGCAAAAGCTTGTTCTCTTGTGTTTACACTTACTTGAGCAGCTTGATAAGCTTCTGCAGCTCCTTGGGCATCAACATAAGCTTGATAAACATTGGATTCTAAATCTAAATCTGCTTGTTTTAAATCTATTTCTCTTCGTTTAACATTAATCTGACTTCTTTTTACGCTATTTCGCGTTTGAAAACCATTTAAAATAGGAATGGTTAACCTTAATCCATATTCCCAACCTTTGTTTTGAGAAAGTTGTTTAAAAAATGGACGCGAGCCAATTTCATTGACCAAATAATTTGGAGAGATTACATTTTCTCCTGTTCCTTCCACAACTCCTATGGTTTGCGAAGGATTATCGGGATCAATTTCTCCGGTTTGTTGTGCACGTCGCATATCAGATTCTCTGGTGTTGAAGTTTACATAAGCATCCAATCTTGGATAAAATCCACTTTTGGTGATTTCAACATCTTTTTTGGCCAATTCTAAATCTTGTTCGGCAACTTTGATTTCATAGCGGTTTTCTCTGGCATTAGCGATGATTTCTTCCGGAGAACTGCTTAATAAGTTATCAATAGGAACTTCATAATCTGCATGGGCAATATCAAAGTTGGCATAATCATCGATTTGTAAAATTTGTGCCAAATGGATTAAACCTATTTTGATGTCATTTTTTGCATTGATGATTTGTTGTTTTTCATTGGCATCTGTTGCTTTGATATCTAAAGAATCTCCGGCAGGAGAAGCACCTTCTTCAATAAGAATTCTCATGCGTTGCAACTGTTCTTTTGTCAGTTGATTTTGTTCTTCTAAAACCAATAAGCGTTCTTTATTGACAATAACATTTAAATAAGCATTGGTGATATTTAATAAAATATCATCTTTCATTTGCTCTAAAGCATATTTGTTGGAGAGCTGAGCCATTTTAGCTCTTTGCCATTCTTTTTGATTTTGTAAACCGTGAAAAATAGGAATACTCGCAGTGGCATTCATAGAGAAATTTCGGGTGGTTTGTTGTTCTAAAACTCCGGTGGTTACGTTTTGGGTAAGTCCGGAATTCCAACCGTTGCTTGCCATAGCATTTAAATCAGGCAAGAAATTTCCTAAAGCATCACTTCTGTCAATTTCAGCTTCTTCCAATCCTAAATGAGCTTGTTGAATTTGAATGTTGTTGTCTAAAGCATGTTGAATGCAATCCTGTAAAGTCCACTTATTTGGATTGTTTTGTGCGGTTAGAGAAGTATTCAAACCCATCAATAGAAAACCAAAACAGAAGGTTTTTATCAAAGTTGAATAAATATATCGAACTGATTTCATGTGTTGTTTCTGTTTATATGATTTTATTTAACAATAGGATTCCAAACTTTTACTTTGTCTTCTTTGCTTAATCCTTTTTTTACTTCAACCATAATTCCATCGCTTACGCCTAACTCGATATCACGTCTTTCAAATTTTTGATCTCCGGTTTGGATTTCAACATAAGCTTGATTGGTTTTATCATCAAATTGAACTAAGGATTCTGAAATAGCGGTTACACCTTTTGATTCTTGCAAAATAATAGAAGCGTTTGCACTTAATCCTGCTCTGATAAATGTGCTGTCTCTATTTTCTAAACGTCCTTTTATTTCAAATTGAACTGCGTCTGTTGATTCTTCATCATCTGCTTTTGGAGCGATATAATAAAGAGAAGCGTCAAACTCTTTGTTTTGAATAGCACCCACTGTAATTTTTAAGGGTAATCCGGTTTCGATTCTGCCTACTTCTGATTCGTCAATCTTACCTTTAAAAATCATATTGTTTACATTGGCTAAAGCTGCAATTGTGGTTCCTTCGTTAAAGTTGTTTGCTTGAATAACCTGATCTCCGATTTCTACAGGAATATCTAAAACCATTCCTGATATGGTAGCTCTAATATTGGTGTTTGTTGTGTTTCCCATTTGTCTTGAAGTTCCGGTTTCGATGATTTCAAAAGTTTCTTCAGCAGCGGCAAAAGTTTGTTGTGCTCTATCATAATTCATTTGTGCATCATCAAATTCATTGGCAGAAATCACTCCTTTTTCAAAAAGAGCTTTTTGGCGTTTATAAACTTTTTCTTGATTTTCTAAAGCAATTTTTGCATCGCGGATTTGATTTCTACTGCTGGCTAAATTGTCAATATCCGGGACTACTTTTAATTTAGCAATCAGATCTCCGGCTTTTACAATATCTCCGGCTTCCACATAAATGGTGTCAATAATTCCTGAAATATTGGGTTTTACTTCAATTTCTTCTTTCGGAACAATATTACCGGTGGCCACAGTTTTGTTGACAATGTCTTCTATAGAAGCATTTTCAGTAGTATAAACTGTAGGGTCTTTTTGATTTTTTTGATATAAATAATACATTGAACCGACAAATAATATTGCGATAACAAGGAGAATGATTATGGTTCCAGTTCTTTTCATTAGTTTATTAATTTGTGGACTTAAAATTATTTTTATTATTCTGTTCTTAAAGCATCAACAGGTTTTATTTTTATAGCATTTTGCGCAGGAATAAATCCGGCTAATAAACCTGAGACAACTAATATTAATAACGCAGTGATAATAGCTCCCAAACCTACTGAAGGGTCAGCAAACATTATACTGTCGCTTTCTATTTGATCTAAATATTTGTTGGCAATCCAAAGCACTCCGGTGGCAAAAGAAATTCCTGCCATTCCGGCTATGATAGTCAAGAAAATAGATTCGGATAAAACCTGACTTTTTATTGACCAAGGTGTTGCACCCAATGCTCGTCTTACTCCAATTTCGTTGGTTCTTTCTTTAACTACAATCAACATAATATTACTGATTCCGATAATTCCGGAGAGCAATACTAAAATTCCGACAAAATAAGCGACTGCATTTAAAGTGGTCATCAATCCGTTGATTTTTTTAAATTGTTGATATAAATCAAAATTTCCAACAGCTCTATTGTCTTCCGGAGCAATTCGGTGTCTTTTTTTGATTACATCAAACACTTCTTGTTTGAGTTCTGTTATGGTATGATCATCATCGGCGGTGATAGACATAAAACCTACATCTTCTCCGGTGTGAAAAGCTTTTCCGTAAGTTGAAAAAGGAACGATGATTTCTTTAGAAGCTTCTTCAACATCTTGTCCTCGCATTCCCTTTTTTTCATAAACACCGATGACTTGGAAGTTTACACCGTTTATTTTTACATAAGTTCCCAAGATTTCTTCATCAGCAGTATATAATTCATTAACCACAGAATAACCTATGACAGCAACTTTTCGTTCATTATCAATATCTATTTGATTGATAAATCTTCCTGCGGTGATGTCCATAGGTTGTTGTTCTATGATTTGCGGGTAATCTCCATATACATTAAAAGCTCCTTTTTTTAAACCTCTTTGTACGTTGTTGTCTCCACCAAAACCGCCAAGTCTGTTTCTTGGAGAAACAATTTTAAGTCCTTTTACATTTCTTTTTATGGCATCAACATCACCAATTTTAAAGTTATATCTTCTACCTTTGTTTAATCCACCATAAGAAATAGAAGTGGGTTGTGACCACATAAACATAGAGTTTGTTGCCAACCCGCTGAAATTGCTTTTTACGCCATTTCCTAATCCATTTCCTGCGGCCAATAAAATTACCAAGATAAAAATACCCCAGAAAACTCCAAAAGCAGTCATGATGGTTCTAAACCAGTTTGAACTTAAAGACTCTAATATTTCATCCCATTGATCTCTGTTAAACATATTATTCGTCGTTTAAGGCTTCAATAGGTTTTATGCGTGCAGCTTTCCAAGCGGGAAAAAATCCGGCTATAGCTCCGGCAAAAACCAAAATTATAACAGTAGCCACAGCTACTTGAAAATTAACGGTAGGGTGTTCAAGGAATTCGCTTTTTACCATAGGTCCGATTGAATCGAGTAAAACCATTCCTAAGAATAAACCTAAGAATCCTGCGATGGCGGTGATAAAAATTGCTTCGTGTAAAATCATACCGACAATAGACAAGGGTTTTGCTCCTAAAGCTTTGCGGATTCCTATTTCTTTTGTGCGTTCTTTTACAATGATTAACATTACATTTCCAACACCTACCACTCCGGCTAATAATGTAGCGATTCCTACAAACCAGAAAAATATTTTAATGCTTGAAACCATAAAGTATATTCTTTTGGCTTCTTTTAAAGAATTGTTGATGGAAATTGCAGAGTTGTCTTCCGGAGCAACAAAATGTGTTTCTTTAAGTTGTTTTTCTATATCTGCAGTAAAATTATTTGAAGCTTCTAAAGCTTTGTCAAAATTATCAGAAGGGGGGAGGGTGAAAGACATATTTCTGATATTGTCTCCTCCATTAAAAACCCTTTGCCCGGTGGTGATGGGAACAGCAACTAAAGACTCTTCTCTTTCTCCGCCCGGATCAGAAAAAACACCAACTACCTTAAAGTTTATTCCGCTGATTTCAACAGATTTCCCAACAGCTGGAGTTTTTCCGAAAAGATCATTTTTCACTTTGTTTCCTATGACGGCTACTTTTCTGTAGTTTTCTAAATCATTGTGATTTAAGTATCGCCCCTCGACCATGTCTTGATTTTCCAAGAATTGGAAATTCGGGTAAACTGCTTCAACTCTAAAGTTTCCGGATTCTTCTTTATAAGAAACCATAGAGCTCCAAATACGATAAAGCGAAGATTTATATTGCAGATGATCTTCATGTTTTCTTACAATATGATCGTAATCTCTGTTTTTAAATTGTATTCTTCTATCTTTATTTAAACCTTTATATTCTACTGAAGTTCTTCCCGGCCAAATGGAAATTCGATTTTCAGCATCGTTCTGAAATTGTGTTTCGATTCCGTTTTGAATACCTTGACCAATTCCTAATAAAACTACAAGGATAAATATTCCTGAAAGCACAGAAAGCCCTGTCAGAAAAGTACGAAGTTTGTTTTTTCTGATGGTTTCAAAAATTTCTTCCCAGCGTTCAAGATCAAACATAATCTAAAGCTCTTTTTTGTTGAACAGGAGTGTCTTTAATAATTACACCATCTCTAAGATGAACAATTCTTTTGGTCATTTCTGCAATATCCTCTTCGTGGGTAACCACTAAAATTGTTTTTCCTTCATCGTTAATTTCTTGGATGAGGTTCATGATTTCATAAGAGGTTTTAGTATCCAAAGCTCCAGTAGGCTCATCTGCTAAAAGCACTTTGGGGTCGCTGGCCAAAGCTCTGGCAATTGCGATTCTTTGTTTTTGTCCACCCGAAAGTTGATTGGGTAAATGTGTTGCCCAATCTGCTAAGCCCACTTTTTCTAAATATTGCATCGCGCGATCTAAGCGTTCTGCTCTTTTCATTCCTTGATAATAAAGCGGTAAAGCAACATTGTCAATGGCAGATTTATAACCGATGAGGTTAAAGGATTGAAAGATAAATCCTAAGAATTTATTTCTATAATTTGCTGCTTTTTTCTCGCTCAAATTCTTGATAGGAACACCATCTAAAAGATATTTTCCTTCATCTGCTTCGTCTAAAATTCCTAATATATTTAGGAAGGTGGATTTTCCTGAACCAGAAGATCCCATAATAGAAACCAATTCTCCTTCTTTAATATTTAAGTTGAGTCCTTTTAAAACATGTAAAGAATTGGCGCCGGTTTGATAGGATTTATGTAGGTTTTCAATTTTGATCATAAACTGAATTTAGTTTTAAAATCTTATGGTGTTTTGTTTTTAGACGTAAATATTGCGGATTTGTTACGTTTAGAACTCCCAATAAATTGTTAAATGATTTATTCGGACTTGAGTTCTTTTTTGATTACATGATAAATAGCAAATGCTGTGATGGCAGCTAAAACATAAGGAATAATCATCAAATATGTTATTCCGTGATTTATTCCTTCTGCGGTATTTTGTTCATCGCCTGTCATTAAAGCAGCACGACACATGGCGCATTGGCTGAAAGAAAATATCGGGAGCAATAAAAAAGCTATACTTAAAAAAACTGTTTTACGGAAGAAGGGCTTCATGTCTTTTAAAGGTTTTAAGGACTGTAATTATACTAATAATTTAATGAAAATATGTTGATAAAATGCTAATATAATACGTTGATTTCTAAAATTTTTAACTTTAATTTTCTAATAAAATTTCAATATCTTCAATTAATTCATTGATTTGTGGTTCTTCCTGACCGATTTCAGAAACAGCGTCTCTTTCAATATGTCCGCGATAATAAATAAGTGGATTTCCGTGGTCATCTTGTCGAGAGCGGATATAACCATCTTGGTCGATGAGTACAAATAATCCGTCATGCATAATTCCGCCGGGTTCATCTTCATCTTCTTGGGCAATTAATTTAAAGCCCTCATAAGCTAAATTAAAAATATCGGATTGTTCTCCGGTCATTAAATGCCAATTTGGATGTGAAATTTTATGACGTTCAGCATATTCTTTTAAAGCTTCAGGGGTGTCATTTTCTGTGTCAATGCTGAATGAAGCGATTCCAAAATCTTCTCGGTCTTTAAATTCTTCTGCAATTTGCAAAAGATTATCGTTCATAATAGGACAAATAGTGGGGCAAGAAGTATAGAAAAATTCAACTAAATAAACTTTTCCTTTATAGTCTTTTTCACTAATTGTTTTTTCATTTTGATCTGTAAATTGAAATTTCGGGGCTTTAGCTTTTTCGTCATTAATGATGATATAATCCACCGAATGGTCTGCTTTTTTCTTTTCTTTTTCCTTTTTAGGGGCATCTTTTAAACCGGTGAGTTTATCCGGGGTTAAAATTTGATTGTTGTCATATCTGTATTTGAAATTTTTGATGACCCATAATCCAAAAACTAAGATTATGACAGAAACTCCAATAATATATCCTTTTTTACCTTTCATTCTTGATTTTCTTTATTGTATTTTAAAAAATCCTCTTCTTCTCTTTTTGATTTAAATCTATATTCAGCCAACAGAACATTTACGTCGTCAACCATAGTGTTGTTTAAAGAAGCGATAGAATGTGTTTCATATCCATATATGGTTTCGTCGGTGTCTTCTGTGTTTTTCTTCCTGCCTCGTAAATTTCCTTCTTGGTCTATTAAAAAGGCAAAAGGAGTGGCGTTGTTTTCATTTAGATTTAAATCTGTTTTCATGCTATCAAAAAAGCTGTGAATATCTTCTTCGCTTCCAAAAACAAATTTCCATTTGCTGATGTTCATTCCTGTAAAGTCGTGTAATTCTTTCAGTAAATTTTGTGCGTCTTCTTGGTATCCGTCTTCAGCAAGAATGACTATTTGGAAATCTTTGTAAATGTGGTTTTTCTTGTAAATTCTATCGTTGAGGTTGAAAGCATTTCCTCTGAGGTTTTTGATGTCTTTTCCGTAAATTAAAAGTACGGTTACAAATTCATCAAATTGAATTTCTTCCTCGTTTAGGGGGGTAAATTTTTCTGTATTTTCTATTTCTTCTGTCAGGATGGGAAGATGTAAGAAATTATGAACCGCTGTGCCAAAAATGATATAAACGCTAACCGGTAGAGCAAACAGAACGATAAGAACAAATGCTTTTTTCATAATTTAAAAAGAAATTCTTACAAAATTAAAAAAAGACGGTTGTAAGGACCGTCTTTTCCAATATATTATGTGTTAAACTTGTTTTAAAAATCCCATATCATAATGTCGTTGTGCATTACTTCATAGAGGTAATCTCCTTCTACCAAGAATACAAACATGATATAGCAAACATAGAAAGTGATGGTCCAGGTGATGGTTCTTCTAAACCCGGTGTGCTCATCTTCCATATGCATAAATGCCCAAGTAATATAATATGCTTTAACCACGGTTAGTCCTACAAAAATCCAGTTGAGTAGGGACATATTCCATAATTTATGAATAGTTAAAGATTCAGGTCTGTAAATTCCCAGTAAAACCTCTATAGCGGTAACTACTGCCATAACCCAAAAAACAAACCAAATTCTTTTTACTTGTTTTTTGCGTTTTTCATTTTTATGTTGTGCTATTGTATCAGCCATTTTAATAAACTTTTTTGCGTTAGACTAAATAGAAGAAAGTAAATACGAAAACCCAAACCAGGTCAACAAAGTGCCAGTATAGACCTACTTTTTCTACCATTTCATAAGATCCTCTTCTTTCATAGGTTCCTAAAAGAACATTTGTGAATGTTACAATAAGCAATAGAAGTCCTATAGAAACGTGGAATCCGTGGAATCCTGTGATAAAGAAAAAGAAATTGGCGAATAATGGAGGTCCATATTCATTTCTTTTGAGATTGGCTCCTTCTACAACATCTGCTGCTTCATTGTTCATGAAAGTCAGAGATTCCTCTCTGGAGAGCATAATCTTTTGGTCGTTTTCATCATAGTTTGGAAGTCTGATTAGAAGACTTTCGTCAGCTTGAAAGCCCGCTTTTACTTCTTCGATTGATACAGTAGGAAGTGGTCTTTCTTCGCTAAACCATGTTCCTTTATGTCGTTCAAGAGTTTCTCTTTCAACTCCCATAGGAAGAGCGATATCTCTAAGAGTTATGCGTTCTCCATCGGTGTTAAAAACTTGAACTATTTTTCCTCCGTGAGTTTGTACAGCTCCGTGGTGTCCTTTTATAAATCCAGCCCACTCAAAAGCTTGAGATCCTAAGAAGATAAAACCTCCTAAGATGGTTAAACTCATATAGAGCGTTACTTTTTTTCTGTCCATGTATTTTCCGGCATTTACAGCTAAAACCATAGTTACTGAAGAGAAAATCAATAAAAAGGTCATAAAAGCCGGGAAAATCATTGGTAAATCTACTCCCTCAAGAAAGGGAACTTCATTAAAGACCTCATCGGCGATTGGCCAAATATCGAGGAATTTAAATCTTTGCATGCCATAAGCAGCTAAGAAACCGGAAAAGGTTAGAGAGTCAGAGGCCAAGAAGATCCACATCATTAGTTTTCCATAAGAGGCGCCCATAGGTCGTTGTCCGCCTCCCCAGATGTTTCCTTCTGTGCCTGTCTTTGCCACACTTGCGTCCATAGATAGTTAATTTGTTAAGGAATATGCAAAAGTAATAAAAATTATTATCCAAAAAACGTAATAAAGAAAAACAAATAAAGCCAAATGAAATCCAGGAAATGCCAAAAGGTGATACCCAGTTCTAAACCAAGGGTTTGGCTTGGCTTATATCGCTTTTTAAAATGATTATAAATTAGCACAGTCAAAACAATCACTCCTGCCAACACGTGTAAAAGGTGTGCAAATATAATCACATAGTAAAAGGATATGTTGATGGTGCTTGAGCTTCCGGCAGGATAAAATCCTTCTAAGAAAAATCCTTTAAATCCGTAAAACTGCAATACTCCAAAAGTGATTCCCAATACAAAAGCGGTAATCAATAGAGTAGTGGCTAAAGAGCGTTTGTCGTTTTTAATACTTTTTTTGACAAACATTAAAGCTATGCTGCTCAAAACAATCACTACTGTGCTCCAGGTAAAAACAGCAGGGAGCCCCAAGCCTTCAACCCAGTCTTCTCTGCTTTGACTTACTACATAAGCACTGGTTAAGCCTCCAAACATCATGGTCATACTCGCCATGGCGAACCATAAAAGCATTTTTCTGGAACGTCTTCTTTTTTGTTTAGGTGTTCCTTGTGTTAAATCCATATTCTGATATATTTATCTAATACATATATAATTTGCAATAAAGTAATATAAGATACACTGGCAAACATTAATTTCTTAGCAGCTTTAGCTGTGCGTTCTCTAAATAAAGCTATAGCATAATAAAGCATACCAATTCCTATAATCAAAATTAATATTGCAGAAATATTACTCAAATAAAGTTTCCCGGTTACGCCAAAAGCAGGGATTAATGATACAGCTACTGTCCAAAAAGTATATAATACGGTTTGTGTAGCCGTTGTTTTATCTCTTTTTCCGGTGGGTAACATGAAAAAGCCTCCTTTTTTATAATCATCATATAACCACCAACCTAAAGCCCAAAAATGCGGAAACTGCCAAAAAAACTGAATGATAAATAAAGTTCCGGCTTCTATACCAAAATTATTGGTGGCTGCAATCCATCCCATCATAAAAGGTATGGCGCCCGGAAAAGCTCCGACAAAAACAGATAAAGGTGTTTTTGTTTTTAAAGGCGTATAAGCCAATACATATAATAAGATTGATAAGGCTCCGAAAAAAGCTGTAGTGGGATTTATGATATACAAAACACCGATTCCTCCAATTCCAAAACTGAACCCGATAATCAGAGCAGTTTTTACGCTCATTCGCCCTGCAGGTAAAGGCCGATTTTTAGTGCGATCCATTTTGGCATCTAAGTCACGTTCCAAAACTTGATTGAAAGCATTGGAAGCGCCAACCAATAAATATCCGCCGATAGCCAATAAAAGTACAATTACAAAATCTACACTATCTGCCCCCAGAAAATACCCGGCAATGGCAGAAAAAGCTATGCTTACCGTAAGACGAAGCTTGGTAATCTCTTTAAAATCAGCTATGAAGTTAGCGGAGTTATTTTTTGTGACTGCTTTTTCCAAAGGAAAATCTATTTTTTTCAGCTGCAAAGATAATCTTTAAGCTGAGAAATACAGAAGAATTTAAATTAAACCTTAGTTCTCTTTTATTTTGAAAAAAAATATAAACAATATGTTTTTTATAAATAAAAAAAGAAAAGCGATTTTTTTGATTATAATGTTGATTTGTAAAATCAATTAATAAAACACGGCAAATTAAGAGGTTTTAAAATAAAAAAAAGAGCAGTTAAAAATAAGAAAGAATATTTAAGTGAACTTTAGGTTTTTAAAGCAGAAAAATATCTGTTTTTAACGAGATTAATTGTGGGTAGTTAAGACAGAGTGATTATCTTTGCGCCCGAATAATTAACTTTAACTAATCTTGAGTTTGAAAAACTCAACTTTAAAAAAACAAACAATGAAAACTTTTCAAAAAATTTTTATGATTTCCCTTGTGTTAATAGGGATGATGACTGTGATTTCGTGCAGTAGTGACGATGATGACAACATTGCAGAAGATGGATTAAATCTTGAAGGAGAATGGCAATTTGAAACTATGGATTTCTTAGACGGTAGTGTAGAGTGGGATCCTGAAATTGAATATAATTCTTCCAATACTTTTGGATATGCACCTTATATGTTTGAATATGCCGGAGTAAAAGGATTTATTTTTGGTACTGAACCTGTAGAAGGATTAACAGGAGATGTTGTTGGAAAACGTTTTGACTATGTTTTGACCGGAGAATTTGGTCAAGATCCGGATGAGGCTTATTGGTATTGGAATTATGAAGAAGAAGGGGAATCTTTTTCTATGGAGCAAGTAAACCCTTCTTTCCCTCCGCATGATTATTCTATCAATGATATTACAGAATTGGAAACAAGTGATAATGGAAACAGAATCATATTTAAGGGAACTTTAAAATCTCGTGAAGTAGGAGGAACCATGGCAGATATGAATCAAGTTCCGGTTTCTTTCACTATCACAAGAGGAGAACCAACTGAAGATGTTCAAATTCTAATCCAAGGAGAACCTTTTGTTTCTCCTGAATAATTCTAAATAAAACTACTCTAAATCTAAAAAGAGTGGAATGATGATAGAAAAATTCAGAAATATAAACAGATAATAAGAATGTATTTAATTCGGGCAATTTCTTTTATGAAATTTGCCCGAAATTTTTATAAGAAAAATCCTGATCGTGATAAAAAAAATCATCTTTTTCTTTTTCCTTTTTATAGCAACACAAACAGCAATATTTGCGCAGTATTCTATTTGTGGTGCAGTGATAATGGAAAATGAAAAACAAGGAAATTCAGTAATAACTATAGCAGAAACACATCAGCAAATTACCGCTAATAAAGATGGAAATTTTTGCTTTGCAGGAATTGAATCAGGAGAGTATTCACTATATGCAACAAATGAAGAAGGGTTTATTTCTCCGACGATTAAAATCCTTGTCAATGAAGATATTTCAGGAGTAAAAATAGATATTTTAGGAAATGTATTGGAAACTGTAGAACTCCGCGGACAAGGAAAACATTCTGATATCAGAGCAGAACATTCCATAAAAACTGAAGTGGTTGATTTAAGCAAACACGTTCGTTCTTCTGTTTCTGTAGAACAAATGATGAACAGATCAGCCGGAGTAAAAATTAGAAACTCAGGAGGATTAGGCGCAGAAGCAGATGTAATTGTAGGAGGATTTAACGGAAAATCAATTAAATTTTTAGTTGATGGAATTCCTGTAGATTATTTAGGATCCAGCATGGGATTGACAAAAATCCCTTCCAGCGCAGCAGATTACATCGAAGTTTATAAAGGAGTGATGCCCACAGAAGTGGGAATTGATGCCCTTGGTGGAGCAGTAAACATTGTTTCAAAAGCTCCTAATAAAAACTATCACAGAATCAGTTATGAGGTAGGATCTTTCAATACTCATAAATTAACTTTTAATAATTTCTACAGAGTTTCTGATCACATTTCTTATGGAATAAACACTTTTGCCAATTATAGCGATAATGATTTTAAGGTTGATAATCTTCCTCTTGTCAATCCTGAAACCGGAAGAACAGAAAATATCAGAGCTAAACTATTTAACAATGCATATAAACAATACAGCGCTGATGCTTATGTCAATTTTGAAAAATACAGCTGGGCAGATTTATTAAAAATCAAACTGAATAGTTATGCTATAAAAAGAGGAATTCAAAATGATTTTTCTTCTCGAAGCAGACCTTTCGGAGAAGTACATAGAAAAGAACATGCTTACGTTGTTCCTTCTGTAGAATACAAAAAAAGCTTATTCAACAAAAAACTTGATGTTTCTCAATTTTTTGTTTTCAGCAGTATTAAAAACCAATTATCAGATCAGCTTAAAAATGCAAAATACGATTGGTTGGGAAATAAATATGAAGCCCAATCCGGATCAGAAATGGGAAGTGTAACACCTTACGACAGAAAAGTTGTAGAAACAAGAATCAATAATTTTACTTACAGAGGATTATTTGCATATAAATTCAATCAACAACATCGTTTGATTTTTAATGCAGTAAATACTTATTTAAGAAGATCTTCTGATGATTTAAATAAACCCACCGGAAAAACTCATGTGGATTATAACAGATTTATCGCCGGATTAGGATATCAATTTAATTTATTAGACAACAGATTAGAAGGTTTAACCCAAACAAAATACTTGGCTTCTTTTGCTCAAGGAAAAGAGTTTAATAAAATTGATCAGAAATTAGAAAAACCAACCAACAACACCGGGATGAGTTTTTCTCAATCTTTAAAATACAATTTTTACAACGGATTGATGATCAGAACTTCTTTTGAAAATACTTATAGATTGCCAGATCAAAATGAAATTTTTGGAGATAATACTTTTATTATGCCCAATCTTTCTTTAAAACCTGAAAAAAGTACAAATGTTAATTTAGGATTACGCTATAAGAAGAGTTCAAAATATAGTTTAGAACTCAACACCTATTATAGAAACACCAAAGATTTAATAAGACTAAAAGACATTACACAATTTACTTCTGTGTTTTTAAACTTAGATAAAGTTCGCGGCTATGGAGTAGAATTGGAAGGAAGTTACAGCCCTTTAGAAAGATTAGAGCTCTCCGGAAATTTAACTTATAATGAATTTCGTTTTCAAGGATCTAATGATAATATCTCAGAAAATGAACATTTTAAAAATGCAAGAGTCAGCAATATGCCGTTTTATTTTGGAAATGCAATGATGACTTATTATTTAGATGATTTCATTAAAAAAGAAGATCATTTTCAATTGTATTGGTCTTATTCTTATGTGCATCAATACTATTTAGATTTTATAGAAAAACAATATGAACCCGATGGTTTTTTAGGATTATACGGAAATAGTAAAATCAATACTAACCGCGTAATCCCAATACAACAAGTTCATTCTGCAGGATTTACTTGGACGCTGCCTTTAGAAAAAGACAGAAAAGTTTCTCTTTCTATGGAGTTGGATAATATTTTTAATGAAAATATTTTTAATAACTTTAAGATGCAAAGCCCGGGAAGAAATTTCTCTACCAAAATTACTTTTGATTTTTAAAACACATCACAATGAAAAACATATTTTCTTTCTTTATTTTATTGTTGCTGTTTTCTTGTACAGTAGAAAATGTTGATGAAATCGGAAGTAATCCTAAAACAGATTTTTCGGAAAACAATTATGTTTTAGCAACAGAAGATGCTTCAGATGTAGATATCACTACTTTTTTTAGCTTTAATCTTGAAGATATTAATCCGGATGAAAAATATGATCTTATCGGACAAAATGATGTTTTCGTCAATTCAAATCCTTCCACTTCTTCCGGACATTTATCTTTTGGAAAATATATTTTTTCTCAAGCAAAAGATAAAAAAGGGTTTTCTTCTTCTCCGGGATTATATCGATTGACATTAAATGATAAAGATCAAGCTTTTATTGATAGTGAATTAAATGTATCCAGAGCAAATCTTTTTCCGGCAAGACAAATTGCAATGGCAAATGAACATTTGGCTTATTTTTATAATGAAGGAAAAGATCCCTATAAAATTCAAGTTTTTGATCCTACAGAAATGATTCTGTTGAGTACAATAGATTTAAAACCTGCCATAGAAGAATTTAAACCCAATGCAGTTTGGGAAGATGCTGCAGGAAATAATTTGGTGAGAACAGGATCTTATGCTTTGCATGTAAATGAAGGAAAATTATATGTAAGCGTGGTTTTTTTAGAAGAAGTTGCTTTTAATCTCATCGCAGATGAAGAAGAAAATTTCTATGTTGCTGTTGTAGATATAGCATCAGAAGAAGTAGAAAAAATAATTACTTATGAAGGCGCAAAAACAGTAGGATTTTATGTTTCAGAAAACAAAGCTACTTCTGCAGATGAAGAAGGGAATTTGTATTTCTGCTCTTGGGGATGGAACCAATTTAACGCACCATTTCCTTCACAAGTTTTTAGAATTCCAACAGGAGAAACAGATTTTGATCAAGACTGGAAAATTGATATAGAATCTCATTTCGGAATTAATCACATAGCACAATCTATGATTTCTTTTAACAATAAGATTTATTTACATATTTCTGAAGAACCCTACAATTTCAGTACAGATGTGGAAATCAAAATGTCTTATTATGAAGTAGATCCCAACAATCCTAATCAGTTGACAAAACTGGAAATTCCCACTTCAGATTTGTCAGACAGAATGAATGTTTTTAGTGTTGTAGATGATAAATTATTTATCGCTGTGCCCAACAAAAAAGAAGGAAAATTCAACGGAATGTATTCTTTGGATAAAACAGGAAATCTTAAAAAAGAAATCACCATAGAAAATAAATATCGTCCTACTCGATTTTACAAATTGGAAGAATAAAAACAGTTTAAATTCTTATTTGCATATGCTCAAAGGTTTTTCCGCTGAGCTCTTTTTTACCGACAATCTTAAAACCCAGTCTTTCATATAGTTTTTGTGCTTTCGGATTTTCTAAATCTACCAATAAACCTAAATTTCTTTGTTTTTTCTTTACAAATTCTTCAATCAAGAAATTAAATAATTTAGAACCGATTCCCCGACCTTGAAAATCAGTAGCAACTCCTACACAATCAATATATATTTCTCCGGATTGGGTTTCATTTTCAGGAATAAAATCACGTTTAAAAGTAGATTTAATCGCTTTTGCAATAGGGTTTCGTAATTTTAAAAGATTTGCTCCATCATAAACACAAGCCACTCCTGCAATTTGATTTTCAAGTTCCACAACCCAACAGTTTTGATAAGAATATTGATTTTCTTTTTGTTGAATTAATTCCGTTAAAAAAGACGTTGCAATTTCATAAGAATTATTTCCTATGAAATCATAAAAAACCTCTTCCATTGCCAATAACAATAAAGGAGAAATCGCAGAAGCATCTTCAATTTTTGCTTTTCTAATAAGCATATTTCAATAATTTTAAACCGACAAACATATTATATCTTTGGTTTAAGATTATCAATTTTATAAATAATTAGCTTTTAAACAGATTAAAAATTTTACAGTTCAGCAAAAGTAATTTTTAATTTAAAAGATTTTACGTTATCTTTAAAAAGCTAAACTCTGCATTTTATGCCTTACCTTCCTGAATCAGCTTATAAAATTCCGCATTCCATTTTTAAAGGGAGTCATCTTTCTACAATTTATTCTGGAGCTGTCAGAAGAACGGAGGCGCCTAATTATGAAAGAAAAAAGATAACTTTATCAGATGGAGATTTTCTTTTGATGGATGAGCTGATTTTAAATCCTAAAAAAGCAGTAATCCTTTGTCATGGTTTGGAAGGAAATTCCAGAAGTGGATATAATAATACTTGTGCAGCTTATTTCTTACATCATGAATTTTCAGTTTTTGCTTGGAATAACAGGAGTTGTGGAGGAGGAATGAATATTTTGCCACAATTATATCATCACGGATCTATAGAAGATTTAGAATTTGTAATCAACTATGTTTTAACCAAAGGATTTGAAGAAATATATTTAATAGGTTTTTCTTTAGGCGGCGCACAGATTTTAAATTATTTAGGACAAAAACCTGTTCACACTAAAGTAAAAGCAGCAGTTTCAATTTCAACTCCCATAAATTTAAAATCCAGTGCAGATAAAATCGAAAAAGGATTCAGCAGAGTTTATTTAAACCGATTTATGGGAAGAATCAAGCAAAAAGTTTTGATAAAAGCAGAAAAATTCCCGGATTTAATAAATGCTGAAAAAGTTCAACAAATTAAAACTTTTGATGATTTAGCAGAAAACTTTTTAGTTCCCATCCACGGATTTAAAAATCCGAAAGATTTTTATACACAAGCTTCTCCCATCACACATTTAGAATATATCAGAACTCCGGTTTTAATTTTAAATGCTTGGGATGATCCGATAATTGGAGAAAAAGGTTTTCCGGTGAAATTTGCAAAAAGCAGTAAACACGTATATTTAGAAACTCCAAAATATGGCGGACATTGTGGTTTTTTATTGGCAAAATCAAATTATACTTTTTCAGAAGTAAGAGCTTTAGCATTTTTTGAAAATCTGGTATAATCATCAAATTATATGAGCAACATCATAATTCAAAGGGGTAAATCTTATTACTTTTGTTTCTGCATAAAAACAACTTAAAAAACATGCTATGTTAAAATATATTTCAAAAGAAGAAGCGGTAGGAAAAGTAAAATCTCAAGATCGTGTTTTTATTCAAGGCGCAGCGATGACGCCAAAAATATTAGTGCAAGCTTTGAGTCAGCGTTATAAAGAACTGCAAGAAGTTGAAATTGTTCATATTCACACAGAAGGAGAAGCTTTATATGCTGAAGAACCTTATAGCAAGAGTTTTAAAATAAACACTTTTTTTGTTGGGAGCAATGTCCGAAAAATAGTGAACACCAACAAAGGAGATTATATTCCTATATTCTTAAGTGAAATACATCAGCTTTTCCGCAGAAATATTTTGCCTTTAGATGTAGCTTTTATCCAAGTTTCTCCGCCTGATAAGCATGGTTTTTGTTCTTTAGGAACTTCTGTAGATGTTACTTATCCGGCCATAGAATGTGCTAAAATGGTTATAGCACAAGTCAATCCGAATGTTCCGAGAACCCATGGCGATGGAATTATTCATATTGATAAAATTGACGCAGCAGTAGAAGTAGATGCATCATTACATATTGTGCAAATGCCGGAACCGGGAGAAAAAGACCTGAAAATCGGCCAACATGTAGCCGGATTGGTAGAAGATGGAGCTACTTTGCAAATGGGAATTGGGGCTATTCCCAATGTGGTTTTACAAAATTTGACCAATCATAAAAACTTGGGAGTTCATACTGAAATGTTTTCCGATGGCGTTTTACCTTTGCTTGAAAAAGGAATAATCACCAATAGTGAAAAAGTGATAAAACCAGGAAAAATGGTAACTTGTTTTGCCATGGGTTCTCCAAAATTATATGAATTCTTAGATGATAATCCTTTGGTGCATTTTAAAGAAGCTGCTTTTACTAATGACACTGCTTTAATTCGTCAAAATCCTAAAGTTACTGCTATTAATTCTGCTATAGAAATAGATTTAACCGGACAAGTTTGTGCAGACACTATAGGTTCTTTACAATATTCCGGAGTGGGCGGACAAATGGATTTCATCAGAGGAGCTTCTCTTTCAGAAGGAGGAAAACCAATTATCGCGATGTCTTCCATTACCAATAAAGGAATTTCTAAAATCGTTCCTTTCTTAAACAAAGGGGCAGGAGTGACCACCACCAGAGCGCATGTGCAATATGTGGTAACAGAAAATGGCGTGGTAAATCTGTATGGAAAAAACCTTCAACAAAGAGCAAAAGCTTTGATTTCTATTGCAGATCCAAATCATCAAGAAGAATTAGAAAAACAAGCTTATGAGATTTTTAAATAAGATTAAATTTATTTGAAAACACTTAATATATTGAAAAAGAAAGAAATAGAATGAGCGTGTAATTCTTTTAACTACATTTTTTATGGAAAAAAACTTCTGTATTGTTGATTTTTATGCTTATTTTTAAGTTAAAATTAACCAAAGCAGAAAGCTATGCGGATTATATTTTTTATAAATATCCTTTTCTTTTTCAGTTTTTCTGAAAACATACAATCCCAAGAAGTAGAAAACCCTCAAGAAGTCTTTGCCGAAAAGGAATGGTATTTAACCAAAATTGTGATGGAAGGAGAAGAGTATTTATTTGTTCCAACAGGAGCAGTGCCTAATTCATCATTGGGAACTCAAGAGTTATATGAAAGTAATCATGGAAATACTTTGGTGAGAATTTCTATAAGTCATTGTGAAATGTGTGATACTTCTGTACAATTCTTGAGCCAATCTGAATTTAAAATTTATAATGGAATGTACACTTGGACTTGCTTAGCTTATGATAATTGTATGTATTCTACAGATCCTGAATTGTTGGCTTTTGCTGGTTTATATGAAATAAATTTTTGGGAGGGGGAGCATACGGGCGAGTTCAATTATGAATTCAACATAACAGAAATAGAAAGTGGATTTTCACTTGTGATTACTAAAGAAGATGGTAGTCAAGCTTATTATAATGATGTGCCTTTGACAAATTCCACTTTAGAACATGAAATGGTAAAACTTTATCCTAACCCAATGAGTAACCAGCTTTACATAGAAGGTTTATCCGAAAGCACGGAATTAGCGATTTATGATATTTCCGGAAAAAAATTATTGAATCAAGAAGTAAACACTTCCACAGAAAGCATAGATGTTTCCAACTTATCAGCAGGAGTTTATCTATATAGTTTTACGCAAAACGGAAAGAAGATAAAAACCGGGAAATTGGTAAAAGAATAAACCCTAATTATTATGAAACCTATACTATATATACTTATAAATATAATTTTATTTGTCGGATTTTCTGAAAACATACAGGCTCAGGAAGTAGAAAATCCACCAGAAGAATTGGCAGATAAAACATGGTATTTAACCAAAATGATAATTGATGAAGAAGAAATGTTGTTTACACCTAATGAAGAAGTTCAACAAAGTATTTTTATTACATGGCCAATTTCTGAAAATCCTATTCATGTGGAAGTAGCTCATTGTGATCAAGGAGCATCAGAAATTTATTTAATAGAAGAAGATCAGTTTTATTTTGATTTATTTATTTATTTGGCTTCAGAAAATGATTGGTGGTGTAATACTGAAGAAAATGTTGATTTTCATGATATTTATATTAATAAGTTTTGGAATAATTATGATTTGTATTTAGAAGATGAATCCTCATATCCTTTTCATTTTTACTATATGATTAATCAGTTGCAAAATCATCAAGAATTAATTGTCACGAATGATGCTGGGGATAAAGCTTATTTTCAAAATATAGAATTATCTGTTCAAGATAATGAAAAGAGTTCACTAACATTTTATCCCAATCCTGCACAGGAAGAAATTTATATAGAAAATTTGACAGCAACAGCAGAGATAGAGATTTATAATATTTCCGGTAAAAAACTTCTGCAGCAACAAGTTAATTCTTCTACAGAAAGTATAAATATTTCCAACTTATCAGCAGGAATTTATCTTTATAGTTTTGTGCAAAACGGAAAGAAGATAAAAACCGGGAAATTGGTAAAAGAATAAACAAAGTTTTATTTTATAAAAAAATCCCGTTTCTCTTCTGAAAAACGGGATTTTAAATTTATTAAAAAACGAATTATTGTTTGATAAGCTGTTTAGTGATGATATTTTGATCACTTTTAATTTGCAATAAATAATTTCCTGAAGAAAGATTTTCTACATTTAATTCTTTTTGATTTCCTTCTAAAACTTTTCTTCCTTGTAAATCAAAAACCTGAACTTTTTGAATTTCAGCAGTAGAGGTGATTTGTAAAACATCTACTGTTGGATTGGGCCAGATTTTAACCTGAGCTTCTTTTTCAAACTGGTCAACACCCATATCCGGATTTTCTACTAAAGTAGGAATATAAGGACGACGAACTTTCTCTCCTCCAAAAGAAATTCCAAACATCTCTCGATCAGCAATCATTTCTAAGATTCCATTTTCTGCTAAAACATAATCAGACATATTGTTTCCGATAAAAGATTTCCAGCTTTCTTCTGCTGTTATTGTTCTTTCTAAATCTTTATATTGAACAGTTAAGATTTCATCATTCTCATCAAAAATAAGTGATAAATCTTCATCTAAATCAGCTAAAGTCTCCAAAGCATTTTTTCCGGAGATTGTTTCTTCTTCAAAATTTAATCCCCAAGCAAAAGTTACTTCTTCTGCATCTTCATCTTCCACAAAATCTATGGTAATAATCGTTTGATTTTCTCCTTCGCCAAACCAGCTATCTACATCTTCAAACCCAAACCAACTTTCGTCGTAAGCCGCATAAACAAATTCAGGAATTTCCGGAGCAGGATCAAAACCATAAGAAAAACCATACCATTTTCCATCTTCTAAATCTTCTCCTGTTCCCATATTGGAAGAGAAATCATTTAAAGAATTTCCTGTCCAAGAGCTCCAATAATCAGGTTCTCCTGCAATTCCTTCATGATGATTGTAAATAATATCATCTAAGAAATAACTGTCTTGTGCTTCATAATAAGTTCCGCTTACCGTAAAGTTTTCGTCTTCTTCTTCAATCATTAACAGTGCATCAAAAAGATCTAAATCATTGTCCTCAAAATTTACCCCCCAAGTAAAAGAAGCATCTGTGGTTCCATCTCTAAAATCGACTACAAAATAAGCTGTTTTTTCACCTTCACCTACATAAAAAACTACATCTTCTTCATCAAATTCCACTTCTTCAGGAGTGGTTTCCGGATTTACACTCACCGGAATATAAGGGCGACGAACAGTGGATTCTCCAAAAGAAATTCCAAACATTTTTTGGTCTTCAAGCTCTTCTAAAATACCATCTTCTGCAGGTTGGTAATCCGACATATTGTTTCCGATAAAAGAAAACCAATCTTCTGAAGAAGAAATTTCTTTTTCTAAATCTAAATAACTTACTGCAGTAATTTCATCTTCTTCATTATAAATGATTTCCAAATCAGCATCTAAATTCGCTAAAGCTTCTAAAGCTTCTTTAGCAGAGATGGTTTCTTCATCAAAATTCAATCCCCAAGCAAAAGTTACTTCTTCTGCATCTTCATCTTCCACAAAATCTATGGTGATAATCGTTTGATTTTCTCCTTCGCCAAACCATTCTTCAATATCATCAAAACCAAACCAGTTTTCATCGTAAGCTGCATAAACAAATTGTGGCATTTCCGCTGTAGGCATAAAACCATAAGATAAACCATACCAGTTTCCATCCACTAAATTAGCGCTGATTCCTCCGTCCATTGCCATACCATCTATAGAATCTCCAGACCAAGTGCTCCACCAATCCGGCATGCTGTCCAATCCTTCGTGGTGATTGTAAATAATATCATTTAAAAAACCACCGGTTTCTTCATAATAAAAACTTTCTTGTGCTGCTTGAAGTAAATCTAAAGCATCTACAACTGTGAGGTTTTCCTCGTCTTCAAAATTTACACCCCAAGTAAAAGAAGCATCAGCAGTTCCATCACGGAAATCTATCATAATATAAGCGGTTTGATCTCCTTCACCTACAAAGAAAACTACATCTTCTTCAGAAAACGTGTTTTCTGTAGTGTTTAAATTTGTCAAATTATCTTGTGCATAAATTGACGCGTTTTTTGTGCATAAAGTAAAAATGCAAAAAACTGCAAAAAATAAAGTAATTCTTTTCATCATAAATTGATTTAAAAGATTAATAATAAAATGAAAAGAATAAAAGAATAGATAAGATTTCAGCGTTCCTAAAACAGATAGGAAGATAAAACTATCTACGCTTTTATCCTGAAAGCAATAGTTATTTCAAGGCAGGTATTCTGACTTTCTACGTTTTTATCAAGCCTTCCCATCTGCAAAAACAAACAGTGACTGAAGAAGATAAAAACTAAAATGTAGATTTACAGCTGCAGGAACAGTTCAAGATTTTCACTCGATTCCCTCTTTTAAGTGCTTTAGAAGCAACCCTGAAATTTTGTGCAAAAATAGTCTATTTTTTAGATTTAAAAAGAGAAACTTTAAACTTATTGCACTGCCATGATAATAGGTAATTGGTAAATAACTTTTACCGGTTTGTCATTTTGTTTTCCGGGTTGAAAATTCGGAAGCAAATGAAGAATTCTTGCTGCTTCTTCTGCTAAATTTTGTTCTTTTGCGTGAGTTTTAAAGATTAATTGATTTGTTTTAATGTAAAAACTTGACTTAAAGTGGTTTTGAATTTTAAGTTTACAAGTAAATACATTTAAATAAATGTTAATCAATCTTAATGCCAGAAAAACTTATGAGAGAAAAACAGGTTTATAAAAGGAATTTATTTTTCATAAAAAAAGCTGTTTTCATTTTTGATAAAAACAGCTGTGATTGGGTTTCTTAGTCATAAAAAATTAATCTAAAGCAAAAACAATTGGAAGTTGGTAAATAACACTTACCGGATTTTCGTCTTGAATTCCGGGTTTCATCGTGGGGATAAGTTTTACGACTCTTTCAGCTTCTTTTTCCAAATCTTTTGTTTCTGCTCGTGTTTGTATGGTAGAGATTTCTCCTTTTTGGTCTACGGTAAATTGCACATTAATTCTTGCAGCACGACCTTGTAAAGTGGAATCTTTTTTGAATTTTTCAGTTTTAAAATTTTCATTGACTAAAGCTGAAATTTTTTGCGTCATACAGTTTTTAGCTTCTTCAGTGTTTTTAAGATCTTCACAACCCGGATAAATCGGAGGTTGTTCAATTTTTTGAAAAGCAACTTCTTCTGTTTTTTCCACTACTTTTTCTTGAGCTTGGATTTCCAATTGAAAACCCAAAAAGAAAGCAAGTAAAAAAGGGAAGACAAAACCTATTTTTAAAATAGATAAACGGTTTGATTTTTCTTTTTGTAACATCATAATTCTGGTTTTTAAAAAAGATTGATAAAAATTTATAGTTGGTATATATTGATAAACAGGTAAACTGTTTTTCACTAAACTGTATTGGTATGATTTCGTGGAATCTAAATGACTTGTAGCTTCTGCGTCTGCTTCAAATTCAATGTTTTGAATTATTTTTTGATGATAAATCCAAACAAAAGGGTTGAACCAGAAGAAGATACAGAAAAGCTGAGAAAGTAAAATATCATAGCTGTGTTTTTTCTTGACATGAGCAAATTCATGCAGTAAAATATGATTCAATTCTTCTTTAGTATGAAGTTCAGGGTTAAAAATAATAGATTTAAAAATAGAAAACGGACTGATTTCTTTTTGGGTTTTATAATAAATAATTCCCTTTTCTGTTTTGATTTTTTCAGCATGGTTTAAAAGTTGAAATAAACTTTTTAAGCTTTTAAAAAATCGAATCAGCAAATAAAAAATCCCGATAAAATATCCTATCGCTAAAAGAAATAACCAAGAAAAATTGGAGGAATAATCTTTTTCTGCGGAAAAATTTGAATTCAAATAAATAGGAATTTCTTGAATATATCTTGAAGAAGATAAAGAAGAGCTGGTTTTAAAACTGAGTAAAGGAAGAAAAACAGCTATCAGAATTCCGCCTAAAAGAAAAATTCTGTTCAGGTGAAAAAAGGTTTCTTTTTTAAGAAAAACACTGTAAACAAACAGGAAAATTCCTAATACAAAACTTGATTTTAAAAAGTAAATAAGAAAATCCATAGCTTATTGTTTTTTCTCGTTTTCGATGAGGTGAAGAATTTCCTTTAATTCATCAGCACTGATTTTTTCCTCTTTGGCAAAGAAAGAAACAATACTTTTATAAGAGTTTTCAAATAAAAATTTACTTGCATTTTTCATATAGAACTTACGATATTCTTCTCTGCTGATTTTAGGAAAGTATTGATGAGTGTTGCCAAAGTTTTTATGGTCTATAAAACCTTTGGTTTCCAGTTTTCTTATGATAGTGGAAACAGTGTTGTAATGTAAAGCCTCTGAAAGTCTTTCTTGAATTTCTTTAGCAAAAGCTTTTTCTAAAGACCATAAAACCTTCATGATGTCTTCTTCTCGTGGAGATAATCTTTTCATAACTCTTTTCTTTAAATTCTTATCCAAACTTACAAACTATAAATGTAGTTTCAAAACTATTTATGTAGTTTATTGAAAAACAATTCAATAAAAAGAAATTATTTAGTTGTTATATTGATGATTTTCAGTGAGATGTGTTTTGGAGATATTGGAGAGTAAAATTATTAGATAACTGTTACATTTGATGTTTATTAAGCATTTTTATAAAGATAAAACCAAATAAACTTTAAACCGACAAAACTTTTCCTGTTTTCAATAAAAATGTCTTTAGCTTTGCAATATGTTGATAGATAATAGAGAAAAAAACACCGCTTTTATAAAAAAAGAAGCTGAGCGTTTAGGATTTTTAGCTTGTGGAATCAGCAGAGCTGAATTTTTAAGTGATGAAGCTCCGCGTTTGGAATATTACTTAAAAAATGAATGGCATGGAAAAATGAGATGGTTGGAAAATCATTTTGATAAGCGTTTAGATCCTACTAAATTAGTTCCCGGCGCAAAAAGTGTAGTTTCTTTATTGTTTAATTATTATCCGGAAGAAAAACAAAAAGAAGATACTTACAAGATTTCAAAATATGCTTACGGCAGAGATTATCATTTTGTTTTAAAAGATAAGCTCAGGGAATTACTTTTTAATATCAGAGAAGAAATCGGACAAGTAGAAGGTCGTGTGTTTGTGGATTCTGCTCCTGTTTTAGATAAAGCTTGGGCAGCAAGAAGTGGATTGGGTTGGGTAGGAAAACATACTTTATTGTTGAGAAAGCAACAAGGATCTTTTCATTTTATCGCAGAGTTGATAATCGATCTGGATTTAAAATATGATTCAAGGGTAAAAGATTATTGCGGAACTTGCACTGCTTGCATAGATGCTTGTCCAACCGGAGCTATAGAAGGACCACAACAAGTAAATGGCAGTAAATGTATTTCTTATTACACCATAGAGTTAAAAGATCAGCTTCCGGAAGATATGAAAGGGAAATTTGAAGATTGGATGTTTGGTTGTGATATTTGTCAAGATGTTTGTCCTTGGAACAGGTTTTCTACACCGCATAATGAACCTTTATTTAACCCTCATCCGGATTTGTTGGAACTTTCAAAAGGAGATTGGGAAGAGTTGACAGAAGAGGTTTTTAGAGATGTTTTCAGAAAATCTGCCGTAAAAAGAACAAAGTTTTCCGGCTTGAAAAGAAATATAGATTTCTTGAAAGATAGCTGAAAATAAAGAATTGACTATATTTAGCCCTTCAAAATTTTACAAGATATGAGTAAAGATAGAAAACGTCATGAAGCTTTGATTTATCATGCCAAGCCGAAACCAGGAAAAATAGAAGTAATTCCCACAAAAAAATACTCAACACAAAGAGATTTGTCTGTGGCATATTCTCCTCATGTTGCCTATCCGTGTTTAGAGATAAAAGAAAACCAAGAAGAAGTTTACAGATACACAAATAAAGGAAATTTGGTGGCTGTAATTTCTAATGGAACAGCAGTTTTAGGATTAGGAAATATAGGGCCGGAAGCTTCAAAGCCTGTGATGGAAGGAAAAGGATTATTGTTTAAAATCTTTGCAGGAATTGATGTTTTTGATATAGAAGTAGATACCAATGATGTAGATGAATTCGTTTCTACTGTAAAAAATATTTCCAAAACTTTTGGAGGAATAAATCTGGAAGATATCAAATCTCCGGAAGCTTTTGAAATTGAAAGAAGACTTAAAGAAGAGTTGGATATTCCGGTGATGCACGACGATCAACACGGAACAGCAATTATTTCTGCAGCAGCATTATTAAATGCTGTGGAATTAGCAGAAAAAAAGATGGAAGAAGTAAAAGTTGTAGTCAGTGGAGCAGGAGCAGCAGCAATTTCTTGTGCAAGACTTTACAAATCTTTTGGTGTAAAAGCAGAAAATCTGGTGATGACAGACAGCAAAGGAGTTATCAGAAAAGACAGAGACTCTTTGAGTGAACAAAAACAAGAATTTGCAACTTCTCGAGATTTGAATACTTTAGAAGAAGCTATGAAAGATGCTGATGTTTTTGTTGGACTTTCCATCGGAAATATAGTTTCAGAAGAGATGTTGTTGAGTATGGCAAAAAATCCTATTGTTTTTGCGATGGCAAATCCGGATCCTGAAATTTCTTATGACAAAGCTGTAGCCACAAGAAAAGATGTGATTATGGCAACAGGAAGATCTGATTATCCGAATCAGGTGAATAATGTTTTAGGATTTCCTTTTATTTTCCGTGGCGCACTTGATGTAAGAGCTACAGAAATCAATGAAGAAATGAAAAAAGCAGCTGTTCGCGCTTTGGCAGATTTAGCAAAGAAAACAGTTCCGGAAGAAGTGAATATCACTTATAAAAAAATTAAATTAAACTTTGGAAGAGATTACATCATTCCAAAACCTTTTGACACCAGGTTGATTACAGAAGTTCCGCCGGCAGTAGCAAAAGCAGCTATGGATTCAGGAGTGGCGCGTCAACCGATAGAAGATTGGGATAGATATGAAAAAGAATTAGAAGAAAGATTGGGAAGTGATAATAAAATCACACGATTATTGTCAGAAAGAGCAAAAGCAGATCCTAAGAAAATTGTTTATGCAGAAGCAGATCAATTAGATGTTTTAAAAGCTGCTCAAGTGGTTCATGAGGAAGGCATGGCGGAGCCGATTTTGTTGGGAAATAAAAAGTCGATTTTTGAAATGATGAAAGAAATCGGTTTTGATTATGAGCAAATTACGATTATAGATCCAAAATCGGAAGAACATGAAGAACAGCTGAATTTTTATGCAGAAAAGTTTTGGGATTTAAGAAAACGAAATGGAATCACTTTGCTCGATGCTCAAAACTTGATGCGATCAAGAAATTATTTTGGGGCAATGATGGTAAATGAAGGAGATGCAGATGCTTTGCTTTCCGGATATACCCGAGCTTATTCTGTGGTTTTAAAGCCTATTTTAGAAGTGATAAAACCCGAAGAAGGCGTTTCTCGAATTGCAACCACCAACTTGATGAGCACTTCAAAAGGATCTATATTTGTGAGTGATACAGCGATTAATATTGAGCCGGATGCAGAAAATCTGACCAGAATAGCGGAAATGACAGCAGAAACTGTAAAGATGTTTGGAATTCAACCAGTGATTGCCATGATGTCTTATGCTAATTTCGGTTCTTCAAAAGCTCCTCAAGCCAGGAAAGTAAGAGAAGCTGTGAAAAAACTACACAAAAGAAGACCGAATTTAGTAGTGGATGGAGAAATTCAAGCAGATTTTGCATTGAATAAATCTATGCGAGAAAGTAAATTCCCGTTTTCAAAAATTGCAGATCGAAAAGTAAATACTATGATTTTTCCAAACCTTGCTTCTGCAAATTCCACTTATAAAGTGATTAAAGAAATGGACTCAGGAGATTCTATAGGACCGATTATTATGGGATTATCAAAACCTGTACATATTCTACAATTAGGAGCAAGCGTACAAGAAATGGTAAATATGTCTGCTATTGCAGTGGTAGATGCCCAGAAAAAGCAAAGAAGAAGGAAAAAATAAATCCACAGAAAACTTATATAAAAGCTATCATTTTCTATTTGATAGCTTTTATTTTATTTAGTTAAAATTGTTCTTCCGGTATCACTTATTTTTTACTGTAGAGATAAATTAACTACATTTGCTTGCTTAACACTTAATTAACTAATGATTACACATCTAAGCGGAAAGCTTGTTTATAAATCTCCAACTTCAATTGTTGTTGAATGCGGAGGAGTCGGATATTTAGTCAATGTTTCTTTACATACCTATGCGCGATTGCCTAATGAAGAAAATATATTGATTTATACTTTTCTTCATGTACGAGAAGACGTGCAGGCGTTATATGGATTTATGGAAATGTTTGAAAGAGAAGTTTTCATGAAGTTGATTTCTGTTTCCGGAATAGGAACAAATACCGCCAGAACAATGCTGTCTTCTTTATCTCCTGAACAGGTGGTGCAAGCCATAACTTCTGAGGATGTAGAGGTGTTGAAAAGTGTAAAAGGCATTGGTGTAAAAACAGCTCAGCGTTTGATTATTGACTTGAAAGATAAGTTCTCTGACGTAGGAGAAACAGATAAAATAATACTGCCTTCAAACAATACTCACAAAGAAGAAGCGTTATCTGCATTGGAAACCCTTGGCTATAAACGAAAACAATCATCCAGAGTGGTACGTAAAATTCTTTTAGAACACAAGGATGCCACAGCGGAAACAATCATAAAACTTGCATTAAAAAAACTTTAGTTGTTTTGATGAAACAGGATTATCTAAAATTATCAATAAAAACTGTTGTTTTTATAACTTCATTTTTCTTTGCTTGTGTAAACCTTTTTGCACAGGAAGAGCCACAGGATTCAAGCAAAACCGGGAATTTTAATTTTAAAAACCCGAGTAGTATTGTTTCTAAATATACTTATGATCCCATTACCAATACTTATATCTATACCGAAAAAGTAGGGGAGGTAAATGTGCAATATCCGCTGACATTAACTCCTGATGAATTTCAAGCACGTATCAGAGAAGAGCAGATGAAGGATTATTTTAAAGATAAATTTGATGCGGTAAATGCAAGAGGAGATAAAGATGATGATGATCAAAGAAATTTATTGCCAATATTTTATGTAAACAATGATTTCTTTGAAACAATTTTTGGGGGAAATGAAATAGAGATTATCCCTCAAGGGTCGGTTGAAGTAGGCTTGGGAGTTTTATATACCAAAACAGATAACCCTTCTTTATCGCCAAGAAACAGATCCAGCTTTACTTTTGATTTTGATCAAAATATTAACTTGAGTTTAAATGGTACAGTAGGAACGAGATTAGCACTTACCGCCAATTATGACACTCATTCTACATTTGATTTTCAAAATCAGATAAAATTAGAATACACCCCGGATGAAGATGATATTGTTCAAAAAATAGAATTGGGTAATGTGAGTATGCCGATGACCAACTCTCTTATTCAAGGTTCGCAAAGTTTATTTGGGGTAAAAACAGAATTAAAATTCGGGAAAACTCGTATTACCGGAATTTATTCTGAGCAAAATTCTGAAAGACAACAAACTCAAATTGAAGGAGGAGGAGCAGTAGAGGAATTTGAAAAATATGCACTTGAATATGATGAAAACAGACACTTCTTCTTATCGCATTATTTCAGAGATAAATATGATGAAGCTTTAGAGCATTATCCTTACATCAACAGTAATATAGAAATTACCAGAGTGCAGATTTGGGTAACCAATCGATCAAATTCACCTGATAATTTAACCAATGCAAGAAATATTGTAGGAATTCAAGATTTGGGAGAATCTAATCCTGCTAATATGGGAGTTTTTCTTGATTCTGAAGGAAATCAAATCAACCCTCCGGAATATTCCGGATTTTTGAATACCACGCCCGATGCTTTCCCGGATAACGCCAATAACGATTTTAATCCCTTGGGGATTACAGGGCCACAACAAAGTGTTTTAACTCCGGCTATTAGAGATATTTCAACAGTAGAACAAGGTTTTGGAGCTTTGTCTTCTACAGTTGATGAAGGCGTAGATTTTGCAAAATTAGAAAATGCAAGGCAGTTAAATGCAGGAGAATACACCATCCATCCAAAATTGGGATATATCTCTTTGAGAACGCGTATTAGAAATGATGAAATGCTTGCTGTGGCTTATGAATATACCGTTAACGGGCAAGTTCATCAAGTAGGAGAATTCGCCAGCGATGGAGTTGATGCGAGTGAACCTATAGAAAACCCGCAAGATCCGGATGGGCAACCCATTGCACAAAATAAAAACTTGGTGGTTAAGCTTTTAAAAAGTCCGATTACTAATGTAAAAGAGCCGGTTTGGGATTTGATGATGAAAAATATCTATAATCTGGATGCCAATCAATTGCAGCAAGAAGATTTTGATTTTAATATACTTTACACTGATCCGCAGCCTTTGAATTATATCACCGGAGTAGAAGGAACAACTTTGTCTGAAGAAGTTCATGATGTACCTTTACTGCGTGTCTTTAATTTGGATAAACTCAACGTAAATCAAGATCCGGTGAGTGGAGGAGATGGTTTTTTTGACTTTGTTCCCGGAATTACAGTAGATCCTGAAAACGGAAGATTGATTTTTACTACTGTAGAACCTTTCGGAAAACATCTTTTTGAAAAACTACAAGATCCTGATGGCGCACAAGCAGATTATGATGATCCGGATACTTATAACGATAACCAAAGTAAATATGTTTTCCGTTCTCTTTATAGAGGAACCAAAACACAAGCAGATCAAGAAGATTCTGATAAAAATAAATTTCAGTTAGTCGGTTCTTATCGCTCTTCCGGAGATGAGGGAATTCCCATAGGATCTTTCAACGTTCCAAGAGGATCAGTAAGAGTAACCGCAGGAGGAAGAGAATTACAAGAAGGTGTGGATTACACGGTTGATTATGAATTGGGGAGGGTGAAAATCATCAATGAAGCATTACAAGCTTCTGACCAGCCAATTAGTGTTTCTACAGAAAACAATGCCATGTTTGGGCAAAGAACAAAACGCTTTGCAGGTTTACATATTGACCATGAAGTAAATGAGAATTTATTAATCGGTGCAACATTCCTCAATATGAATGAAAAACCTCAAACTCATAAATCCAGTTATGGTTATGAACCGATTAATAACTCTATGTATGGATTTAATATTAATTATGCTACTGAAGTTCCTTTCTTTACCAGATTGGTTAACAAACTTCCAAATATAGATACAGATGTTCCTTCAAATTTATCGGTTAGAGGTGAGTTTGCTTACTTACAACCCGGATCGCCAAAAGGAGATAATTTTGGAGGAGAATCAACCTCTTATGTAGATGATTTTGAAGCTTCTCAGAGTGGAATTTCTGTTCTTGCTCCACAGTCTTGGTTTTTATCCAGTGCCCCGGTGGGATATGGAGGAGAAAAAGCAAACGGAGATTTAGCTTCGGCTTATAAAAGAGCCCGCTTAAATTGGTACACCATAGACCCGATTTTTTATAGTGGGCAAAGACCTTCAGAACTCACGGATGATGATGTTTCTACTTATGATACCAGAAGAATTTTTAAAGATGAAATTTTCCCGGACACAGATCTTTTAGAAGGAGATACAAGAGCAATTTATTCTTTAGACCTTTCTTATTATCCTAACAAAAGAGGAATGTATAATTATAATCCGGCTGCAGCAGGAACAAATGATTTACCGAATCCTGAAGAGAATTTCGGAGGAATTATGCGAGGGATTGAAAACTCAGATTTTGAACAAACAAACGTTCAATATGTAGAGTTTTGGATGATGGATCCTTATGTTTATGATGAAAACGCAAACTTATCTAACGGTAAAATTGTTTTCAACTTAGGAAGTATTTCTGAAGATGTTTTAAAAGACGGAAAAAAACAATATGAAAATGGATTGCCTAAAGATGGAAGTGCTTCAGGAACTATAGAAACTGCTTTTGGAAGAGTACCTTCTACTCAGTCTTTAGTTTATGCGTTTGACACAGAAGGAGAAGAAAGAGAAAATCAGGATTTAGGATTAGACGGATTAAACAATGCGGCAGAAAAAGCTAAATTCCCAACTTTTGCAAACTTAGATGACCCTTCCAATGATGATTATGAATACTATTTACAAGCAGAAGGAGGAATTGTTGAGCGATATAAAAAATACAATGGTTTAGAAGGAAACTCTCCTTCTTCAATGGGGCAATCCAATAGAGGAAGTACCACAGAACCTTCAACTGAAGATGTGAATCGAGATAATACCATGAATACCATCGACAGTTATTTTGAATATGAAGTCCCGATTTATCCGGGAATGAGTGTAGATAATAATACAAGTTCTGTTTCCGGAGTAGATCAAGATTATATCACAGATGTTCGTGAAATGAACGTAACACTGCAAAACGGACAAGAATTAGAAACGCGTTGGATTCAATTTAAAGTTCCTTTAAGTACAGATAGTAAATATTCTGTTGGAGGAATCAGTGATATGCGTTCCATTCGTTTTATGAGATTATTCTTAACAGAATTTAATCAGCATACTGTTTTAAGATTTGGTTCTATGGATTTGGTTAGAGGAGATTATAGAAAATATGACCAAGCTTTAGAACCGGGAGGAAGCGATCCGCTAACTACACCGGGAACTTCTTTCAGTTCAGAATCTGTAAGTGAAGAGAAAAACTCAAATTATGTGAGTCCGCCAGGAGTTCGCCGAGAAGAACTGATAAACAACAACCAAAGAGTTCGTGAAGATGAGCAATCGCTATCTTTAAAAACTAAAAAACTGGCTCCGGACGATATGAGGGCGGTTTATAAGAATTTTCAAGTAGATATGAGGCAGTATAAGAATTTAAAAATGTTCTTGCACGCCAATAGTTTGCCCAGCCCAAGTCCACAGTTGATGGATGGAGATATGACTGCTTTTATCCGAATCGGATCAGATGTGAAAAGCAATTTTTACCAAATAGAAATTCCGTTAAAAGTAAGTCCGGAAGGCTCTACAGACAGAAGAGATGTTTGGCCGGAAGAAAACGAATTAGATCTGCCTTTAGAAGTTTTGCAAACTATTAAATCAACTATTATCGGAGATAACTCTTTTGATTTAACAGACTTAAATTACTTTGATAAAGAAGGAAATCCTATTTCAGGAAACACCAATTCCGGAGAAATGAAACTCGCCATGAAAGGAAATCCGAGTTTTGGAGATGTTCGCGTGATTATGTTAGGACTCAAAAACACCGGAAATACAGATGTTTATGGAGAGGTTTGGTTTAACGAATTCAGACTTTCTGAAATGAAAAACCAAGGAGGTTGGGCAGCCAATCTTAATGTGGACACCAACTTAGCAGATTTTATGGCAATTTCTGCAAATGGACATAAAAGTACCATAGGATTCGGCTCTATAGAACAGGGGCCTAACGCAAGAAGTAGAGAAGATATCACCGGATATGATTTTGTGACCAATATGAATGCAGGGCAACTCTTGCCGGAAAAATGGGGAATGACTATTCCTTTGAGTTATAGCAGAGGAGAAGAGTTGATTACACCGGAATATGATCCGGAGTTTAAAGATATAGAACTGAGTGCTTTGCTTGATAACACTCCAGATGCGGGAGATAGAAAAGAATTTAGACGACGCGCTGAAGAATATACCAGAAGGCAAAGTATAAGTTTAATAGGTTTAGGAAAACAAAGAACTTCAGATCGAACTCCACTTCCTATAGATATTGAAAACTTTACTTTTTCAGGAACTTACAATCAAGTGGATCACAGAGATTTTAAAATTGAAAGCGGATTAGGACAAAACGTAAACGTGGGAGCAACCTATGACTATAGTTTTGTACCTTGGAAATTAGAGCCTTTCAAGAAAATTGGATTTATGCAGAATAGTGATTATTTAGCATTTTTAAGAGATCTGAATTTTGATCCTTTGCCCAACAGTATTTCTGCAACAGGAAATATTTTAAGGCAATATAATGAACAGAAATTCCGTCAAATTAATTTACCGGAAGGTTCTTTAGGTTTACCAAAACTTTACCAAAGAGATTATAGATTTAATTGGGGTTTCACCATTAATGATAAAATAACAGAATCCTTAGATTTTGTGTTCTCAGTTTCTAATAACAGAATTATTAGAAATTATATTGATGATGATGGCGTGCAAGATAACAGCATAGGAGTTTGGGATGATTTCTTTGATTTTGGATTGCCAAATCAACACAATCAGAATTTCCAATTAAATTATGATTTACCTTTTGATAAATTTCCATTTTTAAACTTTATACGCTCACAATATTCTTACACCGGAAATTTCCAATGGCAAAAAGGATCAGAAATATTAAAATCAATTCCTGATACGCCTGATTTAGGAAATACTGTGCAAAACTCAAGAACTCATCAAATCAATGGAACCTTAACCATGAAAAGACTATATGATTATATAGGCTTAAAGAAAAAGCGAGTGAGAAGAAGTAGCGCACAAGACAGCAGAAGAAATAGATTAGGTTTTACAAGAGATTCACAAAGGTCTCAACGAAGTGAAAATGACAATGCTCCGGATAGATTATCTTTTGGAGATAAAATGCTAAACACCGGAATAGAAATTCTAACAGCATTAGAAAGAGTTTCTGTCAATTATGAAGATACCCAAGGAACTTTCTTGCCGGGATATTTACAAAATGTAGGATTTATCGGAACCACAAAACCTTCCACAGGCTTTACTTTTGGAAGTCAATCTGATATTAGAGAAATGGCAGCAAGCAAAGGTTGGTTAACTTTATATCAAGATTTTAATCAGCAATACACCACCAACTCTACAAAAACATTAAACATAAAAGCAGATGTTAAATTGCTTCCTGATTTGACTATCGATTTAAAAGCAGATCGAACTTATGCTGATAATTATGCAGAAAACTTCAGAGTAAGTCCGGAAGACGGACAATATAGATCTTTAACTCCTCATAGTTTTGGAAACTTTAGTATTTCTACAATGATGATTAAAACAGCTTTCAAAAGCAGTGATGAAAATCATTCAGAAGCATTCCAAGAGTTTAGAGACAACCGTTTAACCATAGCAAATCGACTGGCAGAAAGAGCAGGAATGGATTTAAATAATCCTGAAAATATCAATCCGGAAACAGGATATCCTGTTGGATTCGGCAGAACAAGTCAGCAAGTATTATTACCGGCTTTCTTATCGGCTTACACCGGAAAAAGTGCAGAAAGCATAAGCTTAGGAGCTTTTAGAGACACTCCTTTACCAAACTGGGATTTAAAATACACCGGATTGATGAGAATTAAATTCTTTAGAGATAATTTCAGAAGATTTAGTTTGCAACACGGATATAGAGCAGGCTATACCATCAATCAATTTCAAACCAACTTGAATTATGATAGAGCAGATCCTTATGGATTAAACAACAGAGATCAAAACAATAACTTTAGAAGTGAAAAACTCATCTCAAATATTAACTTAGCAGAACAGTTTTCACCTTTGGTTAAAGTAGATTTCGAAATGAAAAACTCAATTAGTATCCTGGCTCAGGTAGATAGAGATCGTGCGCTTTCTTTGAGTTTTGATAATAACTTATTGACAGAAATCCAAGGAAATGAATATAAATTCGGAATAGGATATAGAATTAAAAACCTGCAAGTAACCACCCAGTTTGAAGGACAAACCCGTGTGCTTGAAAGTGATTTAAACTTAAAAGCAGATGTTTCTTACAGAAGAAATAAAACCATAGTGCGTTATTTAGATATTAATGATAGTCAAGTAACCACAGGTCAAGATCGATGGGAGTTGCATTTCACAGCAGATTATGCATTGTCAAGAAGTTTGACGGCAATATTTTATTACGATCATAACTTTTCAAAATACTTTGTTTCAACAGCTTTCCCACAAACAACTATAAGAACCGGAATAAAGCTGAGGTATAATTTTGGAAGTTGATATTTCATAATACTCTTTTATCGAAAAGTTCAATAAATTCAATAGATTTGTAAATTGAAATTTTATTAAAATAAAACAATATAAAAAATGAATATTCCTAAAGAATTAAAATACACTGAAAACCACGAGTGGGTAAAAGTAGAAGGAGATAAAGCAATTATCGGAATTACAGATTTTGCGCAAAGCGAATTGGGAGATGTAGTTTATGTTGAGGTAGAAACAGAAGATGAAACCTTAGAAAAAGAAGAAGTTTTTGGAACAGTAGAAGCTGTAAAAACCGTTTCAGATTTACATATGCCTGTAAGCGGAACTGTAGTAGAATTTAATGAAGATTTAGAAGATGAGCCGGAAAGCGTAAACGAAGACCCATATGGAGAGGGCTGGATGATAAAAGTTGAATTTTCTAATCCGGAAGAACTTGACGAGTTGATGAGCGCAGAAGAGTATGAAGCTCATATTAAATAAAAATGTCTGGTTATTCCTGGCATTAGCTTATACCATAAGTTTGCTTGTGGCTTCTCTGGTTAAAATAAAATCAGATAGTTTGCCGGTAAACTTTACCAATGCTGATAAAATATTTCATTTTGGTGCTTATTTTGCGATGACACTAATTTGGAATTTTTACTATTACATCAGAAAAAAATCAGCAGAAAAGAAACCAAACTTATGGATTTGTTTTGCCATAATAATTTTTGGCATTATTGTTGAGCTACTTCAAAGAGATATGACAACTTATCGAAGTTTTGAATGGCTTGATGTAGTAGCAAATTCTTTGGGAGTTATTTTTGGTTATATTGTCTTAAAAATAAGCCTTCCAAAACTACCTTTTGAATTCAAATAAGATAATGTCAAAATTTTTTTATACTTTTAACCCTTACTAAAATAAACTGAAGGTTATGCAGATTAAGAAAAATCCAAAAAAAGACTTGAGACGTTGGAGTTTAATATTTTTCCAACTCGGATTGGTATTAGTGCTTCTAATTTCTTGGCGTGCAATAGAGCGTAAAACTTACGAAAAAGAAGAAGAAAGAGAAGTAGAAGTAGTAAAATTCACTGATCTTGAACCGGAAGATGTGGTTGTAACAGAAACTCCAAAAACTAATACACCTCCACCGCCTCCGCCACCAAAGGCACCTGAAGTTATTCAAGTAGTAGAAGACGATGAAGAAATTGAAGAAGATGAAGTGGAAACAGTAGAAGATATTCCGGAAGAAAAAGTAGAAGTAGCCGATATTAGTGAAATTGAATCTGCACCAGATGAAGGAGAAATAGAAGAAGAAATAGAATCAGTTCCTTTTCAAGCTATTCAAGATGTACCTGTTTTTCCGGGGTGTGAAAAATATGATAGCGACGATAAAAAAAGAAAATGTATGAATGATGGAATTCAAAGATTTGTAAACCGTCGTTTCAACACAGAGTTAGCAGCCGATTTAGGATTGTCGGGAGTAACTCGAATCAACGTTCAGTTTACAGTAGATGAAAACGGAGAAATTACGGATATTATGGCAAGAGCCACAGAATCTGCATTAGAAGAAGAAGCAAAACGTGTGGTGCAAATGCTCCCAAGTATGGAGCCGGGAAAACAACGCGGAAAAGCAGTAAAAGTTATTTACCAATTGCCTATTGCTTTCCAAGTTAACTAATCAGAAAATAAAATACATGATTGACCGCCTCACTTTTGAGGCGGTTTTTGTTTTTACAGAAAAACATGATAAAGAGCTAAGGATGAAATATTTAAAAAGATAGAAAACTTTTTGCTTACTAAAATTATAATTGTAAATTTGCACCCTGTTTTCTATGAGAGTAGAAAATAAAAATAATTGTTTAATCTTGTAAAGAAATAAGTGTGGATACATTGAGTTACAAAACCGTTTCTGCAAATAAGAACACCGTTAATAAAGAATGGGTAGTTCTTGACGCAGATGGCCAATCACTTGGTCGGCTTGCTTCGGTTGCTGCAAAATTATTACGCGGTAAACACAAGCCAAATTTTACACCACATGTAGATTGTGGAGATAACGTAATCGTTATCAATGCTGCTAAGGTAAACCTTACCGGTAATAAATGGGAAGCTAAAGAATATCACCGTTACACCGGACATCCCGGAGGAGGAAGAAGTCTTACTGCTAAACAACTTTTTAGTAAAGACCCTACGCGTGTGATTGAGAAAGCAATAAAAGGAATGCTTCCAGATAATAGGTTAGGAGCAGATTTATTTAGAAATCTAAAAGTGTTTGTTGATGAAAAACATACACATGAAGCTCAAAAACCTAAAAATATTAACTTAAACGAATTGGTGTAAATGGAGACTATACATAAAATCGGAAGAAGAAAAAAATCGGTTGCCAGAGTTTACCTCTCAGAAGGAGAAGGTAAAATCCAAATCAACAACAAAGATTTGAAAGATTACTTTACAGTAGATACCCTACAGTATAAAGTAAATCAAGTCATGAACATGACAGATAATAAAGATAAATACAATATTACTGCAAAAGTTTTTGGAGGAGGAATCACAGGACAAGCAGAAGCTATCCGTTTAGCACTTGCACGCGCAGTGTGTGAATTAGACCCTGAAAACAGAGGTGTTTTGAAACCGGAAGGATTATTAACGCGTGACCCAAGAATGGTTGAGCGTAAGAAATACGGGCAGAAGAAAGCTCGTAAGAAATTCCAATTCTCAAAACGTTAATCGATTTATACAAAAAACATTTTATAAACTTATTTTGTTGTTATCTGCTATACAAATCCACGAAAAAAATAGCAGAGTTAGTTTAGCATCTAAATGAATAAGGCCGATTAATATTATATCGCCACTTATTTGTTGCTACATCAACAGAACGTAAACTATTACAAAAATGGCAAAAGACATTGAAGTCAAAGAATTATTAGATGCAGGTGTTCATTTTGGGCACTTAACGCATCGTTGGAATCCAAATATGGCTCCTTACATTTATATGGAGCGTAATGGAATCCACATTATCAACCTTTACAAGAGTGCTGCTAAAATGCAAGAAGCAGCAAAAGCTATGCAGAAAATTGCGGCAAGTGGTCGTAAAATTCTATTTGTAGCTACAAAAAAACAAGCAAAAGAAATCGTATCTCAAGAAGCAGAGAAATGTAATATGCCTTATATTACAGAACGCTGGCCGGGAGGAATGTTAACCAACTTCGTTACAGTCAGAAGATCTGTAAAAAAGATGGATAACATCGATCGTATGAAAAAAGACGGAAGATTTGATTCTCTTTCTAAAAAAGAACAATTACAAATCAACCGTATGAGAGCAAAATTAGAGAAAAACTTAGGGTCTATCCAAAGTATGACTCGTTTGCCAGGAGCATTATTTGTTGTGGATATCTTACGTGAGCATATCGCTGTAAAAGAAGCACAAAGATTAAATATTCCAATCTTTGCAATGGTGGATACCAACTCAGATCCACGTGAAGTAGATTATGCAATCCCGGCTAATGATGACGCTTCTAAATCAATTAAGAAAGTTGTTTCTTATGTTTCTGAAGCAGTAGTTGAAGGCTTAAACGTTCGTGAAAAAGACTTAGAGCAAAGACGAAAAGAAAAAGCAGAAGCTAAAGAAAGAAAAGCTAAAGCAGAGAAAAAAGCAAAAACTGCTGAAGAGAAAAAATAACTTATTAAAAATTATTAATAACTAAAAGTCGTTTGAATTGCCAAACGACTTTTACAACCTTAAAATTTAAAAGATGGCAAAAGTAACTGCTGCTGAAGTAAATAAACTGAGAAAATCTACCGGTGCTGGTATGATGGATTGTAAGAATGCTTTGGTTGAAGCCAATGGTGACTTTGATAAAGCTATAGAAATCTTACGTAAAAAAGGACAAAAAGTAGCTGAAAAAAGAGCTGACCGTGATTCTTCTGAAGGTGCCGCTATTGCTAAAGTAAATAAAGATAATACAAAAGGAGTAATTATTTCTTTAAACTGTGAAACAGACTTTGTTGCAAAGAATGATGGTTTCATTAAATTAGCAAACGGCTTGGCAGAATTAGCTTTAAACTATAACTCTCTTGAAGAATTAATGAAAGCTGATTATGAAGGTCTTTCTGTTGAAGAAAAACTTATTGAGCAAACAGGAGTTATCGGTGAAAAAATAGAAATCGGTGCTTTTGAGTCTTTAGAAGCGCCTTTCGTAGGAAGCTATATCCACGCAGGAAATAAAATTGCAGCCATAACAGGACTTTCTGCTGCTAAAGATAATGCAGAAGAAATCGCTAAAGACATCTCAATGCAAGTTGCTGCAATGGGAGCTGTAGAACTCTCTTACAAGGATTTTGATCCCACTTATGTAGAAAAAGAAACAGAAGCTCGTATTGCTGAAATCAATAAACTTAATGAGGAATTGGTAAGAATGAATAAACCAACTAAAAATGTTCCTCAGTATGTTTCTTATGCACAATTAACTGATGATGTTTTAAAACAAGCTGAAGAAGATATCAAAGCTGAATTAAAGGAAGAAGGAAAACCAGAGCATATCTGGGATAAAATTGTTCCTGGAAAATTGAATCGCTTCATCCAAGATAACACAAGCTTAGACCAAGAAAAAGCTTTACTTGATCAAAACTTTATCAAAGATGATAAAAAGAAAGTAAGCGATTACTTAAAATCTAATGGTGTTGAAGTAACAGGTTTCAAACGTGTTTCTTTAGCTTAAACACAGATCAACTTATTAAATAGGTATAAACCGAATGATTTTAAAGTCATTCGGTTTTTTTAATTAAAAAACTTGGTTTTTGTTTAAAAATAAAGAAATAATTATTATTAAAATTAATTAATTAACAAGAACACCTGCTATAGCTCCAGTTAATATAGAAAATGCAATGTTTTCAGGATCTATTTTTGTACTTTCTTTATAATAAACATATTTTGCTTCTTTAAAAAATGACCAAAGTTTTAATTTATCTTTTAGTTTAGAATTTTCTATAATATGAAAATCATCAGTTAAATTTACTTGTATTTTATTTTCTCTATCTAAGACTTTAAATTGAATAAGTTTTTTATTATTTGTTTGATCTATTAAATATGCTTTTCGTGAAAAAATAGGTTTTTTAAACTTATATTTCTTATCATCTATTTTTAAAGTTTTTTTGGAATAAAATGCAGAGGCTTCATTATTTATATACAAAGAGTCTGCATCCATAGAATTATTTTGATATTGAAAGTTTTCATTTTTGTAATTATAGGAGATTGTATCATTTTCTATAAAAATCTCAATATTTTCTTGTCCTAATGCATAATCAAAAGAAAGTTTTTGTCCATAGGAATATCCTGTTATAACAAAAATGCTAACCAATACCGTCAAAGATTTACTAATCATAATTTCTGCTTTTATATAAGCTTATTATTTAAACTATCTAATAAATAAATTTATCTTATAAAAGAATTTTTGATTTAAATATATAAAGAAAATTAATAATATGCAATACAAGTGAAAAGCTTAAAGTTTTTAAAAATTATATTATTTTAATTTTCAACTGTTTTATTTAAAACTATAACGTTTTAGGTTTGTTATTTGCCTTTCTTCTTTTTAGTGTATCTTTGAAAGTATATCATAAAGCTTTAAATGAACGATTTTAAAAAAATAACAGAATCCACTTCTTTATATGATCATTTAGAAGAAAAATCTACACGCCAGCTTTTAAAAGATATCAATACAGAAGATAAAACGGTAGCTTATGCTGTTGAAAAAGCAATTCCTGCTATAGAGAAGTTAGTAGATAAAATCGTACAGAAATTATCTTCAAAAGGGAGATTATTTTATTTAGGAGCAGGAACAAGTGGAAGATTAGGAATCTTGGATGCCAGTGAATGTCCGCCCACTTTTGGGGTTTCTCCGGAGCTGGTCATCGCTTTAATTGCCGGAGGAGACCAAGCCATCAGAAACGCAGTAGAAAATGCGGAAGATGATGAAAACCAAGCTTGGAGAGATTTAGAGGAATATCATATCACCACTGATGATATGGTGATAGGAATTGCTGCTTCAGGAACAACTCCTTATGTAGTGGGAGGATTAAAAAAATGTCAAGAAAACGGAATTTCAACAGGAGGAATTACTTGTAATCCGAAAAGTCCTTTAGCTGAATTTTCAGATTTTCCGATAGAAGTGGTGGTAGGGCCGGAATTCGTAACCGGAAGTTCTCGAATGAAAGCCGGAACAGCACAAAAGATGGTGTTAAATATGATTTCAACTTCAACAATGATAAAGCTCGGAAGAGTAAAAGGAAATAAAATGATAGATATGCAATTGAGCAATGCTAAACTTGTGGAAAGAGGAACACGTCTAATTATGGAAGAAACTTCATTGTCAGCACAAGAAGCAGAACTTATTTTGCGAAAACATGGAAGCGTTAGAGCAGCACTTAAAAATTTAAAAAACTAAAAACAATGTCAGAACATAGAACAGATAGAAAAAAATTAATGAAAGGCATAAAATTTTTAGCCTTTTCTTTACCACTTGCTTTTTCGGGGCCTACTTTAATTTATTTTGGTTTCGGAAATCGTGAAGCAGGATATTATATTCCTTTATTAGCACTTGGATTTGTGTTGGCTATTGCAGCCGCATTCTTTATGTATAGAGGAATTCAAACCATTATGAGTGGTTTTTTTGGAGATTAATTTTACGGAAATAGAAATAAAAAAATCCCGAAAAAAGAAATTTTATCTTCTTCGGGATTTGTTTTTTTAATAAGAGAAAATCACCAATTAATAACAGCACTTGCCCAAGTAAAACCACTTCCAAAAGCAGCTAAAATAACATTATCTCCTGGTTTGATTTTATCGTTCTCCCAAGCTTCTGTCAAAGCAATTGGAATAGATGCAGCAGTGGTATTTCCATATTTTTGAATATTATTATATACCTGATCGTCTGAAAGTTTAAACTTGCGTTGCACGAATTGTGAAATACGTAAATTAGCTTGATGAGGAACCAATAAATCAATATCAGAAACTTCTAATCCGTTGGTGTCCAAACCTTCTTTAATCACTTCAGAAAAACGCTGTACCGCATGTTTAAAAACATATTGTCCATTCATATAAGGAAAATAAGGAATATCTTCCTGCGGATTTTCTTTGATAATTTCCGGAACCCAATGATTGGTACTCGGACCTTTTAAAGCCAATTCTAAAGCATGTTTTCCTTCGGAATAGAGGTGAGTAGAAAGAATTCCTTGTCCAACATAATCACTTCTGCTGATGACTGCTGCTCCGGCGCCATCACCAAAAAGTACACTCACGCCTCTACCACGAGTGGTAAAATCCAAACCTCCACTATGATTTTCGCTCCCGATCAATAAAATGTTTTTATACATTCCTGTTTTAATAAATTGATCTGCAACAGACAAACCATAAATAAAACCACTACATTGATTTCTGATATCTAAAGCCGGGCAATTTTCAATAGCTAAAATATCCTGAACAAGAACTCCGGATCCGGGAAAATAATAATCAGGACTTAATGTGGCAAAAATGATAAGATCTATTTCATCTTTATCAATACCTGCTCTTTCTATAGCTATTTTAGCAGCTTTTACGCCCATTTCTGCAACAGGATTTTCTCCTTCTTCTTTAATATGGCGTCGTTCTTTAATTCCTGTGCGTTCTTGAATCCACTCATCACTGGTGTCCATTAGTTTTGCCAAATCATCGTTGGTAACAACATTGTCCGGAACATAACTTCCTAAGCCCGCTATTTTTGATTGGTAAAGCATGTGTGAAATTTTTATATAAATGATTTAAATACTATGCAGTAATGCAAAATATATGGTTAATAAAGTTTTTAATTAGAAGATTAATAAAAGCAATATACTATTCTTAACTTTGAAAATATAGATTTTGAAATTATTTTATTTCCTCAAAATCTAAAGTTATCAAAATTTACAAGGATAAAATTAAGTAAATATCTTTAAAAGTACTTTTTATGAAAAAAATTAGCTTGTTGTTATTAGTGGTTTTTTGCTTTTTGCAATGTAAAACTCCAAAAGACAAAACTTACGATAGTTTTACTGTAGAGAAGTATGCAGAAATAATTGAAAAAAACAGTTTGAAAGAAAAGCTTTTTACCATTGCAGCAGATTCTTTTGAAGGAAGGGAAACCGGAGAATTAGGACAAAAAAAAGCCGCTGCTTATTTAAAGGATTTTTATGAAAAACATCATATTTCTCCGGGAAACAACGGAAAATATTATCAGGAAATACCTTCTGCTTATTTTGATTATAAATTTAAGGATACAGAAAATGTTATCGCTATGATAGAAGGTCATGAATTTCCGGAAGAAATTATAACGGTTTCAGCGCATTATGACCATCTTGGAATTGATGATAATGGAGAAATCTATAATGGTGCAGATGATGACGGATCAGGAACTGTGGCAGTGATGCAAATGGCAAAAGCTTTTAAAGAAGCTTCAGAAAATGGACATGGACCGAGAAGAACAATTGTTTTTATGCACTTCACCGGAGAGGAAAAAGGTTTGTTGGGATCGCGTTATTATACTGAAAACCCTATTTTTCCATTAGCCAAAACTGTGACTAATTTAAATATAGATATGATAGGTAGAATTGATGATTTTCATCAAACAGATCAGCATTATATTTATTTAATCGGGAGTGATCGTTTGAGCTCAGAATTAGACAGTGTGATCAATCAGCAAAACAGAGCACATACACAGCTTAAGCTCGATTATAAATATAATGACGAAGATGATCCGCAGAGATTATATTACAGGAGCGATCATTATAATTTTGCAAAACACAATATTCCGGTTGCTTTTTTCTTTAGCGGATTGCATGAAGATTATCATAAAATCAGTGATACAGCAGATAAGATAGAATATGATTTAATGACAGAAAGAGCAAAATTGGTTTTTTATTCTCTTTGGGAAATAGCGAATAGTGATAAAAAACTAAAAGTAGATAAAGCTTCTTAAAAGCCTAAAAACAAAAAGAAGCCGTCTCATTATCCGATGAGGCGGTTTTTTCGTGTTTGTTCTTTTTTAAAGGTTTGAGAGATTAAAATTCCTCGTTTTGCAAAAAATGATAAAAATGTGCCCTTTTAAGCACATTTTT
>JAJYSY010000101.1 GCA_021793375.1 Bacteroidota bacterium
CCGATCTTCCCTTTTTTGGAAATCATTCCTTCTAAATAGAGGGGCTTCCCTTCCATTAACGTTTGCTTTTGGGTATCGTCCAGCTTAATCCCTTTTATCTCTTCCGGAATTTTCACGTATTGTGCTCGAAAGGCAATTAATTCATTGGTCATCCGATCTATACTGACAAGTGAGGGAATGGTTTCGCCTGTTTTGGGATTGGTCAAATCAACTACACGTCCCATATTCCCGGTTTCAAGTAAGTTCTGTTTATCTTCATCTGTGAATTGATGCCCGAAAAACTCAAAATTTAGGTTAGGATTTTTTCTTATGCCGTGAATGGCAGCCACTATTTTCCCTTCTTTATTGGGTTGAAGCGATAAGCGAGCGTCTGTACGAATGATGGCCGTCCCTAAGTTAACACTTACCGGCACCAGCTGATTTGTTTTGTATCCTTTTAATAAAGGCTCTAATAAATTCATTTTTTCTAAACGCGCTTTACCCAATCCCAGATTGTTCATTGTTTCCCAATCAATTTGTTCGGGTTGATAGCGGTATTCATCGGTTTTTGTGGTTTGTTTGGTTTCCATTTCATTTTGGTTTTGTTGTTGTTCTTCTTTTTTTGTTGTCGGTTTGACCTCGTGTTCTTTCATTAGTTCTTCTCCTTCAGGTGTCGGCTTATCTACGTGTTTTTGCATTTTATCAGCCAGTTCGGTAGCATTTTTATCCGGTACTCTAAAAAATGAAAACCGGGTAGGGTCTTTCAGTTGTCGGATGAAATTGGAGAGGAAGTTGGAAACAAAATCACCGTGTTTATCCACACGCATAAATTGACTTTGATTTTTCTTGGTAGGATCAACAGTCTCCAATTCTCCATTCTCTTTGATATTCTTTACGGCTTGGATTTTTTTCTTATCCTTATCCAATACCAGTAAAATCTCAGATAATTGCTCCTGGACATCTTCTTTAATTGGTGTTTCTTTTTCCATAATCAGAAATATTTAAAATTCAAAAACTAAAGTATAAGCTATGTGCACTTAACTAATTGTGAAGGCATCCCTTGACCTTCATTGTCATTTTTTGGCCTTGGTTTTTGATGCAGAAGCAGCAAAACTGTCCCGAATAAATTGGTGGACATCCGAAAGCTTATAATACAGCTTTCCACTAATGGTATAGTAGGGCAACTTACCGGAGGAGCGGTAACGTTGTAAGGATCGATTACTGATTTTTAGCATCTGTAAGACATCTTGGTTATCCAATAATTCTTCCCCGTCAATACTGCTAAGGTTATTTTTGGATTCGGAAATATCTTGACCAAGCAGGTCAAACCGATCCATAATACGCTTCATCCACGATAAAAATTCCATTCTGTCGATATTCATAGCGTTTTGATTTAAGATTTTTTGGATTTGAATTTTCTTCCTTTTTCGATATAGCTTTTACCTTTCTCTATAAGGTCATTGATATATTCATCCTTACTTTGGACGACATTGGCATCAAGAAGCTCTTTTATGGCTCCAAGGGTATAGAAATACTGGCCATAGATTTTCGAATAGGTGATTTCCCCTCGTTTGCGCATCCTCCACAAGGTTTTTTCACTGAGATGTAAGTATTGACATACCTCGTGATTGTTCAACCACAACTCGTCATACTTTGGGGCTTCAAGGTTTTGTAGGTAATCAGCTACTTTATTGACCCGGTCATATAACCGTTTCCAAGCTTCTGCTTCTATGGTTATTAATTTCATTGTACAAGACTTTAATGTTCAGGTACAAAGATGAAGGGAATGGCAAGCGTAGTCAGCCAAGTATCGCCAATTGGTTTTGATGGTTTAACAGTTATTTAAGCAGAAGATCAGAGCACTGTTTTTCAGTAGATTAATAATGACGTAATGATGTAATTTAAAGGAAAGGGAGAATTAGCCAATGGGCGGGTATTGGCAAAAGAAAAAGCAGCACAACCAAATGTACTGCTCTTAAAACTGAAGAATAAACTTTTTTAAAGGTCTTTGTCCATATATTTTTCAAGGGAAACCTTTAATTGATCCAAAAAAGCCGTTCGGGATCCGGCACGGGTTTTCATTCGATGAAAAGCGTGATGGAGATCGCCTAAAGAAACCCTGAAAAGCACCTGAAAAATCAAGCCGATCTTTCGGATACCGATTTTACCATAGGAAATTACTTCAGCAGCATATAATGCATAAACCAGTTCAATCAGGGCGTTCTTGCTATCCGTCCAAAATATATCTTTGGAACCTTCTGATTTTTGAAGAATTAGATCCGGATTTTCGTCAGGGCTTATTTTAGAAAGCAAATAGGAATATAATAATTCATTAGAAATGATTTTAGCAATTTTAAAGTCGAAGAAAGTAGAAAAATTAGTATCAATTTCGAATACCATACTGTTATGCCCTTCATAAAAATTTATATGTCCACGACGGAAATAAATAGAATCCTGATCTGAACGTCCAGAGCGATAGTATCTATAAAAATTTGAATTACATATATGAACGGTGTATTCATGTTTTAAACGTTCTAATTGGAGAGAATAATAATTGTAATACATTTTTCCATTATTTGCAGGACGGGTAATTTCTATTCTATAAATTTTATTATAATAAATGAGCTTGCCCAACAC
>JAJYSY010000056.1 GCA_021793375.1 Bacteroidota bacterium
TTGAACCTGTTGCACAAAACGGAAAACCATTATTAATCATCGCAGAAGATGTAGATGGAGAAGCTTTGGCAACTTTAGTTGTAAACAAATTAAGAGGATCTTTAAAAATTGCTGCTGTTAAAGCACCAGGATTTGGAGACAGAAGAAAAGCAATGTTAGAAGATATTGCAATCCTTACCGGAGGAACAGTAATTTCTGAAGAAAGAGGATATTCTCTTGAAAACACTACTTTAGAGCAATTGGGAGCTGCAGAAAAAGTTTCTCTTGATAAAGATAATACTACAATTGTAAACGGAGCAGGAGAAGATGATGTGATTAAAAATCGCGTAAATCAAATCAAAGCTCAAATCGAGAGTACTACTTCTGATTATGACAAAGAAAAACTTCAAGAGCGTTTAGCCAAATTGGCAGGAGGAGTTGCTGTGCTTTATGTAGGAGCAGCTTCTGAAGTAGAAATGAAAGAGAAAAAAGACAGAGTAGAAGATGCAATGAACTCTACAAGAGCAGCAGTTGAAGAAGGAATTGTTGCCGGAGGAGGAGTTGCACTAATCAGAGCTAAAGAAGTATTAGCTAAGCTTAAGCCGGAAACTGATGACGAGAAAACAGGAATGAATATCGTTGAAAGAGCGGTAGAAGCTCCAATGCGAACTATTGTAGAAAATGCAGGAGGAGAAGGTTCTGTTGTAATCAGTAAAGTAAGAGAACAAAAAGACAATTACGGATTTGACGCTAAAGCGGAAAAATTTGTGGATATGATGGATGCAGGAATTATCGACCCGAAAAAAGTTACTCGTGTAGCTTTAGAAAATGCCGCTTCTGTGGCAGGAATGATTCTAACTACAGAATGTGCGTTAGTTGATATTCCGGAAGAAAATGATGGAGCACCGGCAATGCCACCAATGGGTGGAGGAATGCCAGGAATGATGTAATTCGTTCCTCAATAAATCATTGATAAACAGCAAACCCATTTCTTTTTAGAAATGGGTTTGTTTATTAGTAGTGTCGTCTTCCAGGCGATTATGTAGAGGGAGTAGTTCCCATAGGATAAATCCTATGGTTAATCTTATGTTGTCCTTCGGGCAAATTGTTATAGTATAGGTTTTATTAATAGAAAATACAATAAAAGAATTTTTTTAGTAGTAATTAAAGAAGGTTATTCTTCGCCTGTAGGGCGATATATAATTAACCATAGGCGATAAGCCTGTGGTTAAAAAAGTGGATCAACTTCTGCCCGTATGGGCAGCACTATGCTGATTAAAGGAAGAGTTGTCTTAACTGTAGAATTGTCAAGTTATAAAAAAGATTAAGTTTATTTATACAACAACATATCATCGATATACTCCCATACTTTAGGGGGTAAAAGAGGAATGACATTTTTATTTTCTTTGATGGCTTTTCTAATAAAACTCGAAGAGATTTCAATAATTGGCGCATCAACGCGAGTTATTTTGGGATGATTTGATAATTTCCCTTTCTTGATTTTTGTATTAGCAACAACTCTTGGGTAAACAAAAATTTCATGGTTTTCCAATAAAACCTCATAGTTTTTCCAACGATGTAAAGTATTGAGGTTGTCTTCTCCCATAATTAAAACAAACTCTTTATCCGGATGCTTTTCTTCTAAATGCGCCAAAGTGTTTACTGTATAATTGGGTTGAGGCAAACCAAATTCAATTCGACTGGGTTTGAGTTTATCATAACTTTCTGTGGCCAAATAAACCAAATCATATCTTTGATGATCAGGAAGTAAAGTTTTTTTTACTTTATCCGGACTTTTTGGAGTAACCACAAACCAAACTTCATCGAGATCGGAAAATTCCGCAAAGTGATTGGCCACAATAAGATGACCAATATGAATGGGATTAAAAGTTCCGAAATATAAACCTATCTTTTTTGACATTTTTTAGCTTTAAATTATCCGACGATATTGACAATTCTGTTGGGAACCACAATTACTTTTTTAGGCTTTCTGCCTTGCAATTGTTCTTTTGTACGTTCGTGATTCATTACGATTTCTTCAATTTCCTCTTTTGATAAGTCTAAAGAAAGATCTAAAGTAAAACGTTTTTTACCGTTAAAAGCAATAGGATATGTTTTTGTAGATTCCTTGACAAATTTCTCATCAAACAAAGGATAATCTGCTTTAGAAACACTTTCTTTATGTCCTAATTTTTCCCATAACTCTTCTGCAATATGCGGTGCATAAGGAGCGATTAAAATAGTTAAAGGCTCTAAAACCTCTCTTGAATTGCATTTTTGTTTAGTCAATTCATTAACACAAATCATCAAATTGGAAACAACAGTGTTGAGGTGGAAGTTTTCTATGTCTTCCGTTACTTTCTCAATAGTTTGGTGAAGTGTTTTTAATGATTCTTTTGAGGCTTTTTCTTCAGAAACATCAAACTCTTCTGTGTTTGCTGATAAATCTGCTTTATGATATAATCTCCAAAGTTTTTTCAAAAAGCTTTGTACACCGCTTAATCCGGCAGTGCTCCAAGGTTTTTCTTGTTCCAGCGGACCTAAAAACATTTCATATAAGCGCAGAGAATCCGCTCCGTACTCCTCACAAATATCGTCGGGATTTACCACGTTAAACTTTGATTTAGACATTTTTTCTACTTCTCTGCCTACAATAAATTTACCATCTTTTTCAGTGATAAATTCAGCATTTTTAAATTCCGGACGCCAATTTTTAAAAGCTTCCAAATCTAATTCGTTAGCAGTGTTAACCATGCTGATATCCACGTGGATGGGTTGGACAGCTTTGTCTTTGACTAATCCTGCAGAAATATATAAATTTGAATTTTCTTCTGAACGATAAATCAAAGCGCTTTCTCCTAAAATCATTCCTTGGTTAATCAGTTTTTTAAAAGGTTCTTCTACCGGAGAAAATCCACGATCATACAAGAATTTTGTCCAAAAACGAGAATAAAGTAAATGTCCGGTGGCATGTTCACTTCCCCCGATATATAAATCTACGTTTTTCCAATAATTCATGGCTTTTTCTGAAGCGAAAACTTCATCTCTTTGATTGGTTTCCATATATCTGAAAAAATACCAAGAGCTTCCGGCCCAGCCCGGCATAGTGTTTAATTCAAGCGGATAAATTCCTTGGGGAAGATTTTCAGGATTTTCAACAGCAACTACTTTTTGGTTTTTCTCCTCCCAAAACCATTTTTCAGCTCTTCCGAGTGGAGGTTGACCATCTTGTGTGGGTAAATATTTCTCTACTTCAGGAAGTTCAAGAGGCAAACTTTCTTCAGGAATTAAATATGGTAGATTATTTTTATAATAAACCGGGAAAGGTTCTCCCCAATATCTTTGTCGGCTGAAAACAGCATCTCTTAATCTATAATTGATTTGTGCTTCTCCAAAATTATTTTTTTGAATTTTCTCTAATACTGTCGTTAAAGCTTCTTGATGAGATAATCCATTTAAGAAATCCGAATTGATAAACTTTACATTTTCATCTTTTTCAGTATAAGCTTTTTCTGAAATATCTATTCCTTCAAAAATAGCAGGGATATCAATGTTGAAATGTTTAGCGAAATTAAAATCTCTTTCATCTCCCGCCGGGACAGCCATCACAGCTCCGGTTCCATAACCGGCCAAAACATAATCTGCAATCCAAATCGGAACGGGCTTTTTAGTGAAAGGATGTTCAGCATAAGCTCCTGTAAAAACACCAGAAATGCTTTTAGTATCTGCCATTCTTTCGCGTTCGCTGCGTTTAGAGGTTTGTTTTATATAAGATTCTACTTTTTCTTTTTGCGCAGAAGTGGTAATTTTTGAAACCAATTCATGTTCCGGAGCTAAAGTCATAAAACTCACGCCAAAAATAGTATCCGGGCGAGTGGTAAAAACTTCAATTTGCTGATGAGTAGAATTTTCATTAGAATCTAAAACAGAAAATTTCACCAATGCACCTTCAGATTTTCCTATCCAATTGCGTTGGGTTTCTTTTAGGCTTTCTGTCCAATCAATATTTTCTAAATCTTTTAATAAACGCTCCGCATAAGCAGTGATGCGCATGCTCCACTGTTTCATTTTTTTGCGTTCTATCGGAAAACCACCACGTTCAGAAACACCGTTTATAATTTCGTCATTGGCTAAAACAGTCCCTAATCCTGGACACCAATTTACTTCTGTTTCGGCTAAATAAGTCAAGCGGTATTTCAACAGAATTTCTTGTTGTTTTTCTGCAGAAAAATTTCTCCATTCTTTTGCAGAGAAAATTTCTTCTTGATCTGTTTCAGCTTGAATTTCAGCATTTCCTCGATTTTCAAAAACTTCAATTAATTCTTTTATATCTCGAGCTTTGTCTGTTTTTAAATCATACCAACTGTTGAAAAGTTGCATGAAGATCCATTGTGTCCAGCGATAATATTTAGGATTGCTGGTTCTGATTTCTCTGCTCCAATCAAAAGAAAAACCGATTTTATCTAATTGCTCTCTATATCTGTTAATATTTGTTTCTGTAGTAATAGCAGGATGTTGTCCGGTTTGAATTGCATATTGTTCTGCTGGTAAACCAAAAGAATCATAACCCATTGGGTGAAGCACATTAAAACCTTTATGGCGTTTATATCTTGCCATAATATCGCTGGCAATATACCCTAAAGGATGTCCGACGTGTAAACCTGCTCCTGAGGGATAAGGAAACATATCCAACACATAAAAAGGATTTTTTTTAGTGTTTTTATCCTGAGGATTTTCAGCTTTAAAAGTCTGATTTTCTTTCCAATATTTTTGCCATTTGGCTTCTATCTCGTTGAAGTTATAACTCATTTCAGAAAAACTGTTTTAGGTGAACCGAAGAAAAATATCATAATAATTAATAAATTTATCCGGTTATTTTTTAAGATCACAAAAATACTATTATTGTACGAAAGCAAAAACTTTGTCGTTTCAAAACAAAAGGTTCATTTTACTTTCTTATTTTTACACAAATAAACTATGATTTATGAGTTCATCTTTTGAAAGATATCAAAAACGCAGATTGATAGGATCTTATTTTTCCGTAATAATCAGTATTGGCCTTGTGCTTTTTTTATTGGGATTGTTGGGTTTATTGGTTTTAAATACTAAAAAAGCTGCAGATTATTTTAAAGAGCAGATTCCGTTGACAGTCTATCTCAAAGATTCTGCAAAAGAAGTGGAAGCGGAGCAATTGGAAAAAAGTTTGGAAATGGCAGAATATGTCAAAAGCATAAATTATGTGTCAAAAGAAGAAGCTGCAAAAGCACAAAGTAAAGATATAGGAGAGGATTTTGTGGAGTTTTTAGGATATAATCCCTTGCAAAATTCTATAGATATTCATTTTAAGGCAGAATATGTTTCCTCTCAACAAATTTCTGAAATTTCAGAAGATTTGATGAAAAAAGATTTTGTGGATGAAGTAGATTATGATCGACCGTTGGTTTCTATTGTAAATAATAATGTAAGTAAAATCAGTTTTTGGGTATTGGTTGTCAGCGCAATTTTTCTGTTTATTGCAGTTTTACTGATCAATAGTTCGATTAGGTTATCTGTTTATGCCAAAAGATTTACCATAAAAACCATGCAAATGGTGGGAGCAACAAAAGGATTTATCAGAAGACCTTTTATTTGGCAAAGTGTAAAATTAGGAATGATAGGAGCAGTGTTAGCCATGATTGGAATGGGATTAATTTTATATTATCTTCATAATAGTTTTCCGGATTTAGGATTGATGCATGATGTGTTGACACTTGGTTTAATTTTCGGAGGTGTATTTGTTTTAGGTGTTATCTTAACTTTATTTAGCACTTTCTTGGCAACACAGCGTTTTCTGAATTTGCGAACAGATGAACTTTACTATTAAACAAAGGAATTTCTAAAAATAAGAGACTTAATTCTTATAAAATTATAAGTTTGTAAAAACCAATCTATAAAAGGGATATTGTATTATGGCTAAAAATGAGAACAGCAATTTTGATGCAGAAGGGAAAAAGAATTATAAACCTGAATTCATTTTTGAAAAAAAGAATTATACCATCATGTTTATAGGTTTAGCTGTAATAGCTCTTGGTTTTATCTTGATGGCCGGAGGAGGAAGTGATGATCCTGAGGTTTTTAATCCGGAGATATTTAATTGGAGAAGAATTCGTTTAGCTCCCGCATTGGTGATTATAGGTTTTGGAATTCAAGTGTATGCAATTCTGTTAAATCCAAAATCAAAAGAAAAATAGTTTCTAAATATTTTACATTTCAATATAGCTTAGAAAAGCTAAAAACAACTTTCTTAATTTCTGTAGAAATAAAAATTTTAGTCTTAAAAAATTCTTTATAAAGCATAGTTTTGTTTTAAAGAGAAAATTAATATATTTGACTTTCGCTAACCCATTTCTATTAAAAATGAAAAGATTTTCATGTTTTTATGTGAAAACAATCTTTTTATCCACCCCATATTATGAGAATAGAGTTTCTGTGTAAAACAGTTAAAGCAAGAGTATTTTTCTTTTTATTACTTTTTGTAAATATTTCTTTAAACGCCCAAACCAATCTTATTACCGAACTATCCGGAGATCCTTTAGACTTGTCGGAATGGACAACAAACGGAGTCGATATAGAAGGAGAGGAAATTGTGTTAACACAAGCAGCAGAAGATGAAAAAGGAGCTTTGTTTTATGCACAGCCTTATGGTTTAAATCAGTGTGTGAAATGGAAAATAGAATTTGATTTTAGAATGTATGACGGGAATGAACATGCTGATGGGTTGGCTTTTTTCAGAAGTAGGTATTTTCGATGAAAGTTGACTTTATATGAAATGTTTTTTATTATGTTTTTTTGTTAAGAAAAACATAATTACACTTTAGAGCTATTACATGTATTTCTTACTACTCTTATTTTGTATGCTGTGATATAGGTAAGACTATATTATGTGTTAAGTTAGCATGAAAAATTAAGGATTATTTATTGTTACATTATATATATATTTATATATTTGGAATTCTTTATGATAAGAAAGGTGAATTTTTCTTAAAGCAATAAAGTTTTGAAGATTTTAAAAGTTATTTTTAAATTAAAAATATTGTAAATCGAAATTGAAGTCCTCTTTAATTTATAACACGTGAAAATTATGAAAAACAATTACTTATTACTTATAGCAATCGTTGGGTGTTTTTTGACATCCCCTGTAGTTTTTGGTCAGAGTGGGTGTAGTGATTTAGATATCGCTTCTGTTCAAGATAGTTCAGTCTGTGGTGGAGGGCAGGTTGTTTTGAGTGCTGTTCCGAGTGGGAATGGAGATGAGGTGGTTTGGTTTGAGTCAGATGATGCCGCTAATGATACTATTCCTTTATATGTAGGGGAGGAGTTTGTTACCCCGAAAATTAGTTCAACAACTTCTTATTGGGTTTCAGAAGCTTTAGGAACTGCGGTCACTGGGACTGTTGGGCCGGAAGTCCCTTCAGATGCCAGTTCATCTGGGTCGAATTCGAGTTCTTCGTCATATTATATGATTTTTGATGTGCATCAACCAACCACTTTAGTTTCTGTAGATGTGTATCCGGCCACTTCTGGGTCACAGGCAAGTATTGAGATTTTAGATAGTTCTGGGAGTGTGCTTGAAACGGTTAATTATACGACAAGTGTGTCAAGTACTGATGGTTCTCAAGGGCAAACTGTGCCTTTGAATATTCATTTAGATCCGGGAACTGACTATCGAATGAAACAAGGTACGGCAGTGAGTATGTATCGTAACTCTTCCGGGGTGTCTTACCCATTTACCTCTCCTTTTATTGATATTACTGATAACAGTTTCATGTCTGGGTATTTTTATTATTTTTATAATTGGAAATATGAGGACGTTCAGTTGGACTGTGAGTCTTCGCGCAAAGAGGTGATAGCTACGGTGAATGATGTGGCAGATGAAGAGGTGGTGGCTCCTTTTCCATATATTCATAGAGCGAATACAGGAGATTATGTTAATAATTATGAAGGAAATCCAGGTGTGGATTGTGGTTCGTCAGATGATTATTTAGATGGGTATGATGTGGTTTATCATTTTAATGCAGATGATGACTATATAATGGAAGTGGAGTTAGATAGTTTAAAACAAGAGTATTCAGGTATTTTTGTTTATAATGATTGCGCTGATATAGGTGATATTTGTGCAGAAGAAGGTTCTGTTGCGGATGACTCAACTGATAAACATGGTTTTGAATTTATTGCGGAAAATGGGAAAGATTATTATTTTGTTGTGTCTTCTGCAGCACCCACAGACAGTTTAGATTATCAACTGAGTATTAATAGGATGGGGTGTAATGATATCTCTGCTCCCACCACTGAAGTGACTGATCCTTATTTCATTGCCGGAGATTCTTTGATGGCATTAGAAACACAGCTTAGGGGTTCGGAGTTTAATGAAGGATATCGCTGGTATGAAGATGCAAATTTATCGAATGAGATAATGAGACCTGATACAGTGTCAATTGTTGATCAAAAGGATTATTATGTTACTCAGACAGTTATTGGTTGTGAGAGTGATGCTTTAGTTATAACTCCTCAAGAGTTTCATTGTTCTGATTTAAATCCTGATATTTTAACTCCGGTTGTTGAGATGTGTATTCCTGGAGGATACGTGACATTAGAAGCGCAGCCGAGTCCTGCGGGAACTGATGTTTATTGGTATGATTCAGAGACGGCGGAGGATCCTATATCAAAAGAAGGAGAAGTGGATGTAGGTTATATTAGTGACTCTACTTCTTATTGGGTTACAGAGTTGCGTATAGACGGGGTTGCTCCTCAAGATGGTTCCGGGAAAGAGGAGCCGACCGCAACCTCTAGTTTTGCTAGTACCTTAAACTATGGTTTAGAGTTTGATGCTGATGAGGATTTTGATTTGATGAGTGTTGAAGTCTATCCTGATACTAACGGAGAGGTTGAGATTTCTTTATTTGATAATTCAGGTAACTTAATAGATTCAGCTACAGAAAATGTTTCCTCGGGGTCAGGGCCTGTAACGATTCCATTAGACTTTTATGTTGAAGAAGGGGTAGGGTACCGATTACTACAAACATCAAGTCCATCGATTGCTTTGGTTCGAGATTCTTCAGGGAATACTTTTCCGTATGATATTGGTGATGATGGAGAGTATGGTCAGATTACTAATGGAACTTATGGGACAAGTGCCACTAATAGTACAAGTTATTATTATTTTTATAATTGGACAGTTGGGGCTGGGAATGTGATTTGTGAATCGGATAAAAAAGAAGTGAAAATTAATATAACAGATAATTTTCCGGATGCTCCGCAAGTAAATTCTCCTTATGTATTTTGTGGTGATGAGGAATTTGTTATAGGGGATATAGAAATGGAAGAGGAAAATTTACAGTGGTATAATAAGGAAGGGGTGGTTTTGGTAGATACTACGCTGGTTCAGAGTGACGAGACTTATTATGTAGCGGTCCAAGAAGAAGGAGGGTGTATGAGTGATATTGTTCCGGTAAAAGTGTTGATTCAAGAGTTTTCGGATAGGCCCGAAGCAGATGCCGAACAGGAGTTTAATGCCGGAGATGATTTAAGTTCCTTGGCGGTTAATGGAGTGAATTTACGTTGGTATGCTGATGCGGATAAAGAAGAGGAGTTGTCAAGTGACACTGAGCTTGTTGATGGAGCAACATATTATGTAACACAAACCAGAAGTGGGTTCTGTGAGAGTGAAGTGTTTGCAATTACAGTAAATGAAGTGCTTGGAGTGGAGTTGCCAGAGTTTGAAAAATTAACTTATGCTCCTAATCCTGTTGAAAATGTTTTATATGTAAATAATCCGAAAGGGATAGAAACTATTGAGGTTTATGATTTTAATGGCAAGAAAATAGAGATGGGCGTATCACATAACAGTAAAACAGAAGTGGAGTTAGATTTTTCTAAGTTTAGTTCCGGTACTTATTTTATGGTAGTTGGGGTTGATGGTAAAAAGAAAACTATCCAGCTTATTAAAAATTAAGTCTTTTTATTAAAATACACTATTTGTTCTTAAAAGGACTGGCAGTATATTTTTGGTATGGTTGCGAGGGCTTTTTGAGTGCTAAAAGTTGATTTGCTGGTCTATTACGTCGAAGGATTTTGTTAGAATCAAAGATAGATAGGATTTGATAAAGTTATTTTTGACAGACAAATACTTTGAAAAAATATAACGCGCGGCTGTATATTCTGTGCATTTGATGCAAAATGATTGTTATGTAAGTCTTAAGTAGAGTATTTAGGTTTTTTGGCTTTCTTTTAATGGGGGAACTTAAACCAAAAATTAATTGGATTGAAATAATCTTATAAACCTTATTATAATGAAAAAAAAATACAAATTAAATTTGACGTTTTTGAGCTTTTTGTTCATTAATGTTTTTGCCTATGGGCAAAGTGGTTGTAATGATTTAGAGATTACTTCTGTGCAAGAGGGTTCAGTCTGTGGTGAAGGTCGAGTTACTTTAAGTGCTACTCCAAGTGGTAGTGGTGATAAGATGGCTTGGTTTGAGTCAGACGACACTGCTAATGATACTATTCCTGTGCATATGGGAGCTGAATATATAACACCTCATTTGAGTTCTACTACCGATTATTGGGTGTCAGAAATAATAGAAGTTGGGTCTTCTGGAGCGGGAGGAGGGCTTTTGCCGGAAATGTTATATTATAAATTTGATGAGGGTTCCAGTATTACTAATCACGCAACTAACCCTGTCGGGGATAATCCTGCCTCTATTGTAGGCTCTGATCTCGTTGTCGGGAGTAGTGGTCTCGTAGGAGCGGCATTGGTAGGGACTGGGGCTTCCAGTTCTTCAAATTATGTAGATACAGGCTGGGATACTGATTTCTCTGGTTCTTTTACTATAGGGTTTTGGATAGATGTATCTAATAGTACGACGACGTCCACTTCTTATGTCTTTGGTGACTCTGGAGCTGCTTCTTTCCGTTGTTTTATGGGAGGAGTTGCGCCTGATAATGGGTTTGTTTTAAGGATGTCTAATGGGCCCCTTCCTGATTTAGAGGTGGATAATGTTACTGGCGGAGCTCATTATATTCATTTTGTTTATGATTCCAGTACGGGAGATTACAAAAGTTATGTGGATGGAGTATTAGAAAACACGGAAAATGCAGGCGTTGGCATTAATTTTCCAACAGGGAATGGTTTAAAAATAGGAGGTTATTTATCGAATTCTGGTCTTGATGGAAAATTGGATGAATTTAGGATTTATAGTCGAGCTTTAAGCGAGTCAGAGATTCAAGCAACTGTTAATTCTTCAGTGGGTGCAGATATTCTGTGCGAATCTTCTCGTGAGAAAGTAACAGCTACTGTAGATGATGCCGGAGATGAAAACATTACTTCTTTGCCTTATAGTCATACGGGAAACACTGCAACATATCATAACAATTATGCAGGGGAGCCGGGTGATGATTGTGGTTCGAATGATGATTACTTGTATGGGAATGATGTGGTTTATAAATATACTGCTGATGATGATTATATATTATCGATTGATTTAACTGATTTGAGTGAGAAAAACACGGGTGTTTTTGTGTATGAAGATTGTGCGGATATTGGGGAGGAGTGTATAGCCGAAGGATCGATAAATGACAAGCAGTCTGATCATGGTTTTCAGATGAGTGTAGAGAATGGAAAAGATTACTATATTGTTGTGGCTTCGGCAGAACCAACGGATTCCTTTGATTATACTTTAGAAGTGGATGGGTTTACCTGTGCTAATTATCCTGCACCTACTGGAGATGCTAATCAGGATTTTGTGGATGGACAGAAGTTAACAGATTTAAGTGTGGATGGATCAGATTTAACTTGGTATGATGATAGTAGTCTCAATAATAGTATAGATGCGGATTCTTTATTGGTTGATAATACGACTTATTACGTTACTCAAACTTTTGGAAGTTGTGAGAGTGTTGCTTTAGCAGTTACGGTTCACGAGGAGGATTGTTCTGTGTTAGATATAGTTTCTACTTCTCCATCTTCTGTTTGTGGAGAAGGGGCAGTTTTATTGAAAGCTGAAGGCGCAGGAGCTGTAGCTAATACAAATTTATATTGGTACGATGCTGCTTCTGGCGGTAATGTGATAGCCAGAGGAAACGAATTTTATACTCCGGAGCTTGAGGAGACCACTTCTTACTGGGTTTCCGAAGTGGCGGTTTCTGGTGGGGAGGCATCTACATCTTTACAATCTTATTGTACTCCGACTTTTTCTACAGGTTGTACTGCGAGTGATTATATTGATGATTTCATTATCGAGGATGGTTCTGGGAGTACTGTATTGAGTCATTTAGGGACGGGATGTGCTACAGATGCTTATGCTGATTATACTGCTGATAATTCTTTAGCTATTGATTTGATAGCTGGAGAAGATTATGATTTTAAAGTAACACACGGAACCAGTTCTCAATATGTTAGAATTTGGATTGATTTTGATGGAGATGGGAGTTTTAATAGTTCTGATGAACTTGTTTATGAGTCCACTTCTGCGGGTAGCACTACTTCTGATACTGATGGAACTTTTAATATTCCTTCAGGGTTGGTGTCGAGTTCTACCGTGATGAGAGTTAGGAATACCTTTTCATCGGGTACGGCTGATGCTTGCACTCAATCAAGTGCTTACGGAGAGGTTCATGATTATAAAGTTAATATTATTGGTTCTACAGCTATATGCGAATCCCCTCGAGAGGAAGTGGTTGCAACTGTAGGTAATTCTGGAGATATAACAGTTAATGAGCCTTTGCCATATACCGATAGCGGAAAGACCAAGGACTATGATAATAATTATGCCGGAGAAGCCGGAGAAAGTTGCGCAAGCGGAGATTATTTAAATGGGAGTGATGTGGTGTATCAGTATAGTCCGAGTCAAGGAGGAGTATATAGTATAGAGTTGTCTGGTTTGTCGAGTGATAATGCAGCTGTGTTTGTTTATGAGAGTTGCTTTGATATTGGTGAGTCTTGTTATGCTGGAGAGATGTCAGATGGCAGTTCGGGTGATTTTGGTATTGATGAAGTAATAATGAATGATGGACAAACGTATTTTATTGTAATTTCTACGGAGACTTCCTCCAGTACAGATTATACCTTAACTATTGATGAGGCACAGATTGATTGTGCTGATTATACGGATGCTCCTGAGGGAGAGGAAGAGCAATATAGCCAACCCGGGTTTACTTTGGAAGATTTAAAAGTAAAAGGATCTAATTTAACGTGGTATGATGACAGTACTTTAGGAAATATTTTATCTGAAACTACTCCGGTAGTAGATAGTACAACCTATTATGTTACCCA
>JAJYSY010000057.1 GCA_021793375.1 Bacteroidota bacterium
ATCTTAATTTTTGTCCAAAACTCAAATCTCCAGCATCTCCCAATCCCGGAGAGATATAACCTTTCTCTGTTAAATCCGGATCTATTACGCCAATCCATAAATTTGCATTCGGATATTTTTCCTGAACAAATTTTACACCTTGTTCACTTGCTATAACTGCAACAATATGAATTTCTGAAGGTTTTCCATGCGTGAGCAAATCATTCATAGCCTCTATCAAAGAAGCTCCGGTTGCCAACATAGGATCTGCTACAATCAAAGGTCTGTTTTTTAAATTCGGGCAGGTTAAATAATCTTGTTTAATACTAAAATATTCATTGGATTCATGTTTTCTATAGGCTGCAACAAATCCGCAATCAGCTTTATCAAAATAATTTAAAACTCCATTAAACAAAGGCACTCCCGCTCTTAAAATAGTAGTAACTACAGGTTGTGTTTTCAATTTTTTTGAAGTGATTTTTTCCAATGGAGTTTGAATAACAATTTCTTCGGTTTCCAAATGCTTACTGATTTCTACTGCTGCTATTTCTCCTATTCTTTCAATATTTCTTCTAAATCGCATGCGATCTTGTTGAACTTCTACATTTCGAAGTTCGTTAATCCATTCTGTAACAAGAGAAAATTCTTCCGATAAAATCTTAAGCATTTGATTTCTTTTTTGATTGTGTTTATTGACAAAAATACAATTTATTCATTTTAAAAGAACTATTCTGATTTTCTGAATGAAATTTCTCATTTATCAAGCTTAAGTTCTCGTTTTTATCATTGTGAATCTTTAAATTTACGAATTCAAATTATTCAAAAAAACTATGGAAGAAAAAACCATCAAAGTAAAACCAAGAGGAAAATATCCACACGCTAAAAAAGTGGGCGATTTTATATATGTTTCAGGAACCAGTTCACGCCGACCGGACAACAGTTTTGCCGGAGTAGAAGTAGATGAATTGGGAACTACAAACTTAGATATTCGAGAGCAAACACGTGCAGTATTTGAAAATATTGATAGGATTTTAAAAACTCAAGGAGCTGATATTTCCAACGTTATTGATGTAACCGTGTTTTTAGTAAACATGAACGATTTTAAAGGGTATAATGAAGTTTATGGTGAATTTTTTAATGCAGAAACCGGTCCGACACGCACAACTGTTGCAGTTCATCAATTACCTCATCCGCATTTATTGATTGAAGTAAAAGCTATCGCTTATAAAAAACAAGCATGAAACGCATTCAAAATTATATCAACGGAAAATTAGAAAATCCGATTTCTAATCAATGGTTAGACAATTATGATCCTTCTGTTGGAGAGGTTTATGCTCATATTCCAAACAGTGGAAAAGAGGATGTTGAAAAAGCTGTTCTTGCTGCCAAAAAAGCTTTTAAAACTTGGTCTGTTACTTCAATAGAAGAAAGAAGTCGAATTCTTCATAAAATCGCCGATGGAATTGAAGCGAATATGGAAAAATTGGTCGTCGCAGAATCTAAGGATAATGGGAAACCTTTAGCTTTGGCAGGAGCTGTAGATATCCCAAGAGCAGTAAGTAATTTCAGGTTTTATGCGCAAGCGATTACACAATTTTCAAGTAATGCTCATGAAAATATTGGCAGTAAAAGTATTAATTATACTTTGAGAAAACCCATGGGAGTAGTTGGATGTATTTCTCCTTGGAATTTACCTTTGTATTTATTTTCTTGGAAAATTGCTCCGGCATTAGTAACAGGAAATTGCGTGATTGCCAAACCCAGCGAAGTAACTCCGATGACAGCTTTTTTATTAAGTGAAATTTGTCAAAAAGCCGGATTGCCGGACGGTGTTTTAAATATTGTTCACGGCTTGGGAACCTCAACCGGACAAGCTATTGTGGAACATCCTGAAATAAAAGCCATTTCTTTTACAGGAGGAACAAAAACAGGAGCGCATATTTCAAGAATTGCTGCTCCTATGTTTAAAAAACTTTCTCTGGAGTTAGGCGGAAAAAACCCCAATATTATTTTTGCAGATTGCGATTATGATAAAATGCTGAAAGTTACTTTAAAATCTTCTTTTGCCAATCAAGGGCAAATTTGTTTATGCGGATCGAGAATATTTGTAGAAAAATCGATTTATGAACAGTTTAAAAAAGATTTTATCACTAAAACCAAAGCTTTAAAAGTTGGATCTCCAAAGAATCCGGATTCAGATTTGGGGGCAATGGTTTCTAAAGAACATTTTGAAAAAGTTTTGAGTTATATTCAAAATGTGGAAAAATATGGAGGAAAACTTTTATGTGGAGGAAATCCCGTAAAAGTAGAAGGTCATGAAAGTGGATATTATTTAGAACCCACTATTATAGAGGTTGGTTCTAACGATTGTAAACTTAATCAAGAAGAAATTTTTGGACCGGTAGTAACCCTCATGCCTTTTGAAACTGAAGAAGAAGTTTTAGCGATGGCAAATGAAGTGAGATATGGTTTGTCTTCTACTTTATGGACTTCTAATCTCAACAGAGCTATGCGAATCAGCAATGCTTTAGAAACCGGAATTGTTTGGGTGAATACTTGGCTTAATCGAGATTTAAGAACTCCTTTTGGTGGAGTAAAGGAAAGCGGAATCGGACGTGAAGGCGGATTTTATGCTTTAGAGTTTTTTACAGAACCTAAAAATGTTTGTATTCAATACACTTAAAATCAAAAATATTTATTCTATATCGTCTTCTGTGATTTCCTGCAGAAGACGTTTTTGTTCCTCTTTATAAATCTTGTGTTCTTTTAAGTTTTTTACATCTTGAATAAAAGAAGGTTCGCTAAATTGATTGGTTCTCACTTTTTCTCCTTTCAGTAAAGTGTATTGCACCGTAAATTCAGCTCCAAAAAAGAGAATTAAACAAGTGTAATAAATCCATAACATCAATAAAATCACAGAAGAAGCACTTCCATAAACTGAAGTTGGATCACTTTGACTAAAATAAAAGCTCAATCCATATTCCGCAATAAGAAATAATCCGGTGGTGACAGAGCCTCCCACTAAAGCTGATCTCCATTTTAATTTAACATCGGGTAATATTTTAAATATAGAAGAAAAAAGAATCCATATAAAAGCATAAGAAAACAAAAGATTAAATCCTTTTAATCCAATTTCTGATAATTCAGGTGCATAATTACTGATATATTTTCCAAAAGATGTTACTATTGTTGTTATGATTAAGGAGGCCGCCATCATAAATCCAATAGAAAGTATCATTCCTAAAGAAATCAATCGATCTAAAATCATCATAAAAATATTAGATTTTTTTTCGCGTACACTCCAGATTTTATTCATTGCTTTTTTCAATTGAAAAAAAGCTCCGGTAGCACCAAAAATCAATACGCCCACACTGATAATTAAAGCTATTGAAGAGCCGTCTTCCACACTGATGTTTACAATCATTTTTTCTACAGAAAGAGCAGTTTCCATTCCTACAACTTCTGATAAGCTTTCTATGATTTCTTCTTGAACTTCTGATTTTCCAAAGAAATATCCGGCAACAGAAATGATAACAACCAACAAAGATGGAAAGGAGAAAAGTGTATAATAAGCTATGGAAGCACTTCTTTCAAAGGGCTCATTTTTCATCCAACGGGAATACGTATCTTTAAACAGCTTAAATATTCTTTTCATAAAGAAGTTTTACTTTAAAAGAATGATTTTCTTCAAAGCTATCTAAATTATATCGGCTTTTTACGTACTTTTCATCAATATTTTAATCATTTCGCATTTTTTCTACGCTCTTTTTCTTCTAAAAGTAAAGAAAGCTCCCTTCCTGTTTGTCCTTTTACAGAAGAATTTTCTTCAGCTCTTCTTATCAAATATGGAATTACTTCATCTACTTTTCCGAAAGGCATATATTTACAAGAGTTATAACCATTATCTGCTAAATTAAAAGTAATATGGTCACTCATTCCATAAAGTTGACTAAACCATACTCTTTTGTCATTTTTAGCAATTCCTTTTTGTTGCATAATTTCCATTGCCAAATAAGAACTTTCTTCATTATGTGTTCCAATATAAACGGAAATATCTTCTATATTATTTAAACAAAACTTAAGGACAGAATTGAAAACATCGTCTGTTTCTTTTTTGCTTTTACAAATTGGCGTAGGATACCCCATTTTTTCTGCTCGTGCATTTTCTTTTTCCATATAAGCTCCACGAACGAGTTTCATGCCTATTTTAAATCCTTTTGCTTTTGCTTTTTTCAGCAAATTCATCATATATTCCGGTCGATCCCAACGATAGCATTGCACGGTGCTATAGACAACAATTTTTTCTTTGTTGTACTTTTCCATCATTTCTTCAATCAAATCATCTACTGCAGTTTGAATCCAAAATTCTTCTGCATCAACCATAATTCTCAATCCGATGTCATGTCCGTGTTTGCAAAGTCTGTCCACTCTATTTCTTATTCCTTCCCAAGATTTTTGTTCTGTCGGAGTTAATTTTTCTTTAGCATTTACTTTTGCCCAAGTATTAAAGCTTCCTAACTGAGTAGGTTTTATAGCCAAAAAAGGAATTGCCTCTCCTTGTTCAAGTGCAAAATTTGCTAACTCTAATTGATCTTCAATATCTTTTTCTAATTCTGCATCTGATTTCTCTCGAATTTCACTGGCATAATCAAAAACAGTAAATACTTTGTGTTGATAATATTTTTGAATCACCGGTACACACTCTTTACTGGTTTCTCCACCACAGAATTGATCAAAAATTGTATTTCTGATAATTGGTTTTACCGGTAGCTTAAATTTTAAAGAAAAGTTTGTTAACCAAGTTCCTGCGGAAACCATCCATTGACGACTCATCAACCTAAACATAAAGATAGATTTGTTGAGTTCTTTATCGCTTTTCAGTTTAAAAGCTTTTTCGCTGTTATCAAATATCTTTTTCTGCATTATATTTTTAATTTTTGTACTTTCAATATTGCCAAAACAAGATTAAAATATCAATGGCAAAAACTTCAAATTATGAGTGATTTTAGAAAGTATAAAAATACTACTGTTTTTGGTGAAAATGCCTATAAAAATCTAAATAAATTTTTAGCAAAAAAGAGCTATTCCAAAGTATTTTTTCTATGCGATGAAAACACGCAAAAGCACTGTATTCCTTACTTATTACAAAGAATTAACAACAGTATAAATTCTGAAATTATAGAGATTGAAAGCGGAGAAGAAAATAAAGACATTGCCACTTGCCAACAATTGTGGAAAGTTTTATCTGATTTGGACGGCGATCGCAATTCTGTCGTCTTAAATTTAGGAGGTGGAGTTATTACAGATATGGGTGGTTTTGTGGCTGCTACTTTTTTAAGAGGAATTGATTTTATTAACATTCCCACTACTCTTTTAGCCATGGTTGATGCTTCAATTGGAGGGAAAACCGGTATAAACAGAGCAAATTTAAAAAACCAAATAGGATTATTTAAAAAAGCTGTTTTTACTTTGATCGATGTTAATTACTTAAACACTCTTCCGCAAAATCAAATGAGAAGCGGACTTGCAGAAATGTTGAAACACGGATTAATTGCAGACAAATCTTATTGGAATAAACTCAGCGATTTAAGTCAGTTGACTTTAGAAGATTTAGAAAATCTGGTGAAAAAATCAATTGAAATAAAAACAAAAATAACTTCAAAAGACCAACAAGAATCCGGAATAAGAAAAATTTTGAATTTCGGACATACCCTCGGTCATGCTATTGAAAGTTTTTGTTTGGAAAATGAAAACAAAAAAACACTCCTGCACGGAGAAGCTGTTGCCATAGGATTAATCTTAGAAGCTTATCTTTCTTATCAAACCTCTTCTTTATCTAAAACAGCTTTAAATGAAATCAAAGAAGTGGTTTCTCATAGTTTTAAACCTCTAAAATTTACCACTTCAGATATCGGAAATATTATTAATCTTTTAAAATTTGACAAGAAAAATAATAAAGGAATAATCAATTTTGTTTTACTACAAGAAATCGGCTCAGCAATTATTGATTGCCAAGTTTCCGAAGAATTAATTTATGATGCTTTTCAATTTTATCAAACATAAAAATAGTTCTTCCTCTTTATTTCTTTACAAAAAGAAGATTCTTATATTTATTTAATAAGACTATTTTAACGGCGACCGGAAATAATATTTAAAAGTACTACTATTATTGCTATTACTAATAAGACGTGGATCAAATTTCCTAATCCCATTCCATCTCCTATTCCTAAAATCCCCAACAACCAAATGATTACACAAACCACAGCAACTAACCACAACAAACTTCTCATGACTTATATTTTTATGATTACACTTTTAAAAATAACAATTTAAATAAAATAACCCTACAAATCATTGACATTTGTTTGTTTTTTTAACATTTAAAACATTTTATCGCTAAAGATCATTTCCAAAAAACATCTTCTTCATTTTCCTTAAACTCTTGTTTTTTATACATTTTTTTGAGCATCATCAACTCTTCCGGAGTGGCTTGTTCTTGGATTCTTTTAAATAACTTATGCTCTTCAAAGCGAATGTGTTTTTCCAATTTTTCTTCTCCTAAACTCAAAGCTATTTCCGGAGGTTTTTGATTTCCAAGAAAAAGTTTATCCAATCTTCTTCTGCTGGACAGCATTTTTTTTACCATTGGATCTTTCATTCCTAAAATAGGATAAACATATTTTTCTTCTGCATCAAAATGTGGCGTTAAATAAGTTTTGTAATACCAATCAGCATATTTTTTAATTCTATCAAAACTAACTCCTTTAGTTATACCTTGTCTAATTTTCCAACAAAGCTGTAAACTTAAACTGTGTTCTTTACTAAAAGATTCTAAACCTTCTTTTTTACTCACTTTATAAATGTTTTTAAAAAAAGTTTATTCTAATTTATTAAAACAAACTTATGATTCTAAAATTTCTTTTAATACAATAGCTTGATTATGTTTTTCGTCTTTAGCTCCATATAATAAACAAATTTGTTTTTGTTGGGCTATTTTTTTAATCCGTTTTAGTTCTTTTTCTTGTTTCTCAAGCTCTTTTTTGTATTTCTTTTTAAATTCTTCAAATCGTTTTTCTTGATGACCAAACCATTTTCTTAATTCAGTTGAGGGAGCTATATCTTTATTCCACTCTTCTAAATTTGCTTGTTCTTTACTCACTCCTCTTGGCCAAATTCTATCTACTAAAATTCGATAACCATCTTGTTTTGTGCTTTCTTCATAAATCCGTTTGGTAATTATCCTTTTCATTATAAATTACTTTTTGGTTTTGAAGGATTTAACGGACGAACAGTTATTTCATTAACCAGCATATTTTCGGGCATTTCTAAAATATGAATTATCGTATTGGCCAAATCTTTTGGAGATAACATATTTTTGTGGGCTTTAATTCCTGAACTTTTAAAAAAATCTGTTTCAATTGATCCCGGATGAAAAGCAGTTACTTTTATGTTAAAAAAACGTAATTCTTTAAACAAGGATTCCGTAAAACCACTAACTCCAAACTTACTCGCACAATAAGCCGCTCCTTCCGGGCGAGCTGTTTTTCCTAAGATTGAACCTATGTTTAAAATATGAGAACTTTCTTGTGTTTCTTTCATCAATGCTGAAACTGCTTTTGTGATGTAAAACATTCCGTTGAGGTTTGTGTTGATCATCTTTAACCATTCCTCTTCTTCCGTTTCTTCTATTTTTTGAAAAGATCCTGCTCCGGCATTATTGATCAAAATATTTGGAATTTTTTCTAAAGAAAATGTTTCTTCTACCCAGTTTTTTACCGATTCAGCATTTGTAATATCCATTCTCACCGGATGAAAATTCTGCCCTAAATTTTCTCTCAACAAGCTTAAAGCTTCGCTATTCCTTGCTAAACCATAAACTATAACTCCTTTATCGATTAAAGCTTGGGTGATAGATTTTCCTAAACCACTGCTAACACCGGTAAGCACTGCTATTTTATTTTTGAGATTCATAGTGTTATTGTTTTAAGTTTTAATTCTGTTCTTCTGCATTTCCATAAAACAAATGTCCATTTTTTATTTTTGCCGGTTTAGTATAAGGATGTAAGGTAGATTTTTCTACTTCCATAATATGAAAAACCTTCCAGCTTTCCGCTTTTAAAGCATCTGCAATCATAGAACGATGACATCTCCACCATACCGCTTCTGCACACATTATCGCGGTGTTTTCTTTTAAAGCTATTTTCTTCAGTTCTTGCAAAGCTTTTTTAAATGCTGTTGTTTCCATATAATCTGCATATCCCCTAAAAGATTTGTTTTTCCATATCTTATTTTTTGAATCCGGAGAAGTTTTTCTTCTTCCACCTAAAAGTTTCATATACTTATATTGGATATTTACATCAGCAAGAGATTTTTTTAATTCTTCTTGATTGAATTGCGGAAATTTATTGGAACCCGGCAAAGATCTTACATCCACCAAAGTTTTGATAGAAAAGGATTTCAGCATTTCTATAAAATTTTCAATATTTCTGGTGGAATGCCCTATGGTCCATATTTTTTTAGTTGCAGACATTTTGCTTTGATTTTAAAGTAGAAATTTATTCTTCTTTATCCATTTCAGTCATCGCTAAATTAGCATGAGCGTAAGCTGCTCCTGAGCGCATTTCTGCAGCAACCCAAATTGCTTCCATAATTTCTTCTTTTGAAGCTCCTTTATGCATGGCTTTTTTGGTGTGTGCCTTAATGCAATACGGACATTGAGTAACGTGTGAAACCGCTACGGCGATGAGTTCTTTTGTTTTTTGATCTAAAGCTCCTTCTTGAAAAACAGTTTTACTGAAATTTCTCCAAGCTTCCACTTGTTTGGGAGCTAAATCTGCTTTTTTTTGGGCGATTATTCCGCTGGCTTTGGGATACATATCTTGATCTTTCATATCTTTTAATTTTTAATTTTTATCTCCATAATTGATTTTTCAAGGATTTATTATTTCACTTATATGAAAACAATAAACCCTTGAAGTTCAATTTATATTTAAAGTTTACACTAAAGAAGCATCCATCGTAATTTCTACGTTTAAAGCTTTACTGATTGGACAGTTTTCTTTTGCTGCTTCTGCAATTTCTAAGAATTTTTCTTTATCGATTCCCGGAATTTTTGCTTTTAAAGTCAGATGAGATTTTGTTAATTTAAGCTGATCGGTATCCATCGTTACTTCTGCGGTGGCATCAATAGAATCTGGAGTAAAATCGTTTTCTCCTAACATCAGACTCAAAGCCATAGCAAAACATCCTGCGTGAGATGCAGCGATTAGCTCATCCGGATTTGTTCCATTTCCTTCTTGAAAACGTGTTTTATAAGAATAAGCACTGTTGTTTAATACTTTACTTTTAGTAGTTATTTTTCCATTTCCTTCTTTTACGGATCCGTTCCAAACGGCATTTGCTTTATCTTTTTTCATCTTTTAAAGTTTTTGGTTATGTATTGAATTTGATTTCTATAAAATCATAGAAATCGTTATTTAGAATGAATCAAAATTACAATATTATATCCTAAATTCCTAAGCTTTAAGAAGATGATTTGAATATTTTTTGGAATTATTTCTCATAAAAAAAGCGCCGGAAAATTCCGACGCTTTATCTTGCTAATACTTATTATTTATTTAGCTGTCTTTTAAGAATTCTCTTAAAACATACTGTAAAATACCTTCATTTCTGTAGTATTCAATCTCAATTTGAGAATCTAATCTTACAATAGCTTTAAATTTAGTTTCTTTTCCATTATCATCAGTTGCGATAACATCTACCTCTTTAAGCGGTTTTAAGTCATTTGCAATTCCGATAATATCAAAAGTTTCTTTTCCTGTTAATCCTAAAGAGTCAGCGCTTTCTCCATCTTTATATTGCAATGGTAAAACTCCTAAATCCATTAGGTTACTTCTGTGGATTCGCTCATAGCTTTCAGCGATTACAGCTTTAATTCCTAATAAATAAGTTCCTTTTGCTGCCCAGTCTCTTGAAGAACCACTTCCGTATTCTTTTCCGGCCAATACGACCAACGGCGTGTTATCTTCTTTATATTTTTGAGCTGCATCATAAACCGTCATTTCGGTATCTGTTGGGAAGTGGATGGTATATCCTCCTTCTTTATCTACCAATTGATTTTTGATTCTTACGTTGGCAAAAGTTCCTCTTACCATAACCTCATCGTTTCCACGTCTGGATCCGTAAGAGTTAAAGTTTTGTGGTTTCACTCCTTTTTCTACCAAATATTGTCCTGCAGCAGAGAATTTACTAAATCTTCCTGCCGGAGAGATATGGTCGGTAGTAATACTTTGTCCTAACTTTAATAAAGTTCTGGCTCCTTTAATATCTTTAAGTTCTTCCGGTTTTTCAGAAATATCTTTAAAGAAAGGAATTTCTTTAATATAAGTTGAGTTTTCGTCCCACTCATAGATTTTTCCTTCAGGAACATCTAAGTTTCTCCATATTTCGTTTCCTGCAAAGATTTCTCCGTAATTTTTATCAAAATCTCCCGGTGTAAGTACTTTGCTCATGATTTCATTAATCTCATCATTAGATGGCCAAATATCTTTTAAGTAAATCGGCTCATTGTTTTTGTCGTGAGCTAATGGATCTTCAGCAAGGTTGATATCTACTCTTCCTGCAATTGCATAAGCAACAACAAGCATTGGAGACATCAAGAAGTTCATCTTTACTTTCGGGTGAATTCTTGCTTCGAAGTTTCTATTTCCGGAAAGTACTGAAGTAACAACTAAATCATACTTATCAATTGCTTCTTCAATTTTTTGTGGTAGAGGTCCGGTATTTCCAATACAAGTTGTACATCCATATCCTACCAAGTGGAATCCTAATGACTCTAAGTCATTCATCAAGTCAGCAGATTGTAAGTAATCTGTTACTACTTTAGATCCTGGTGCTAATGAAGTTTTTACCCAAGGAGCTGAATTAATTCCTTTTCTTCTTGCATTACGTGCAACAAGTCCTGCTCCAATCATTACGTATGGGTTGGAGGTGTTTGTACAAGAAGTAATTGCGGCAACTGCGATAGAACCATCAGACAACTCATATTTTTCATGACCATCATGAATCCAGAGTGATCTCATGTTTTTATCATCTTCTTCAATTACTGCGGTAGTTTCTTCTTGTTGAGCAGGATTTTTTACCGTTCTGTTTCCACCTTCATATCCCCAACGAGAAAGAGAGTCTAAATAAGTACGATCTCCTTGTTCTACATAATCTCTATCGAATTCATCTTTTAATAAATCTTTGAATTTATCTTTAAGATTTCTCATCAAGATTTTATCTTGAGGACGTTTTGGTCCCGCAACCGAAGGCTCTATGGTAGATAAATCTAACTCTACTACTGAAGAATATTCAATTTCTTCGGTGTTTTCTCTCCAAAGTTTATTTGCTTTTGCATAAGCTTCTACTCTTTCTACAACTTCATCCGGACGATTTGTCAAACGCATATATTCTAAGGTTTTATCATCGAAAGGGAAAAGTGTAATCGTACAACCAAATTCAGGAGACATATTACTAACTGTAGCTCTATCCGGAACAGATAATTTATCTAATCCATCTCCGAAAACTTCTACAAATTTACCAACTACTCCGTGTTTTCTTAATGCTTCAGCAATATTCAACACCATATCTGTAGCGGTTGTTCCCAAAGGCATTTCTCCGGTAAGTTTTAATCCTACTACTTGTGGCATAATCAGGTAAATGGGCTGTCCTAACAAAGCAGCTTCTGCTTCAATACCTCCTACTCCCCATCCTACTACACCAATACCGTTTACCATTGGCGTGTGCGAGTCAGTTCCTACAAGTGTATCAGGGAAAACTTGTCCATCTCTTTCAATTACTCCTTGTGCAAGATATTCTAAGTTTACTTGGTGACAGATTCCCATTCCCGGAGGAACAACGCTAAAGTTATCAAATGCTTTTTGAGCCCATTTCAAGAAAGTATATCTTTCCATATTACGGTTATACTCTTCTTGCATATTTTTCTCATAAGCATAATCTGCAGCATAATAATCTACTTGCACAGAGTGGTCGATTACTAAATCTACCGGTACTAACGGATTAATTTTTTCCGGATCTTTATTTTTTCTTGCCACCTCAGATCTTAAAGCAGCAATATCAACAACTGCCGGAACACCTGTAAAATCCTGCATTAAGATTCGTGCAGGTTTATATGGAATATCTTCGTTTGTTGTATCCGGTTTCCAGTTTATAAGTGTTTCTATATGTTCTTTCGTAATAGCAAAGTCATCATAATTTCGCAGAGCGTTCTCCAGCATAATTCGAATGGAAAATGGGAGTTTATTAATATTGTGTCCCTGCTTTTCCAACTCTGCCAAACTGAAATATTCAAGCTCTTTGTCTTGAACTTTCAGTGTTTTTTTGACCTGAAATGGATCTTTTGACATAGTTCTAATTTTAATGTTATTGTTTAATTTCCACAAATTTACAATTTTTCTTGCTTAAATGCTCAATATCATAATGAAAGACGCTTATTCTAAATGACTCTAAATAACAATATTTTCATGAAATCGTCCATTCTTCTGCTAATGCTATTGTTTTAGGAAATAATATATCATTTTCCAGATGAACATGTTGTTTCAAATCTTCTTGAAGTTCTTTTAATTTTTCTATGGTTTTTGTTAATTCTTCTGACCAATATTTTTCTGCTAACAGCTGGTATTGTTTCCCCCATTCGGTGGTTTTATCAAACTGTTCCAACTGATCGTCGTGGTCTTCCAGCATTAGATCAATAAGATTTTTAAATCGAGAAGAAGGGATTTCTAATTTTTTATTTTCTGCTTTTGCTTTGTACATTTTTTTGATAAATGGAAAAAGCATGAGTTCTTCTTTTTTCATATGTGCAGCCATTTCTCCGGAAACTTTTTTAAAAGTTGTATTTATTTTTTCTATTTCCGGAAATTGTGTTGATTTTTCTTCTTCTAATTTTTCTAAAATTGGTTTTAATTCTTGGATTTCTTTTTCTGCTTTTGCATGATATTCTTTAACGATGTATTCTGCTAAAAAATCTAAAGGCCAAAATTTAAAATTCAGCTTATTTTTTTCTTTGGTTTTTTCTTCTTCAATAGCTACAATCAGCTGTTTTAAATCTATTTCTTTTTCTTTTGCGATTGCTTCTAATTTCATTTCTGCATTTTTATCAAAATCAAGTTGGTATTTTTCATAAACATTAGTGATTTGATAATTTTCAGCAGCTAATTCTTTGAGGGTTTTATTTGAATACGCATTCATAGTTTTGAGTTTTTATATAAAAAAAACTCACAAAATAGCTTCTGTGAGT
>JAJYSY010000011.1 GCA_021793375.1 Bacteroidota bacterium
TCTCTATAAATTTGTCAATCAGTTAGAGATTGTCGGCACAGAAAAGCGTATCCCGGATGGAATTATCTACATCAATGGGATTCCGGTAGTGGTTTTGGAATTTAAAAGTGCGATTCGAGAGGAAGCCACGGTTCACACCGCCTATACGCAATTGACCGTTCGTTATAGACGCGATATTCCTGAGCTTTTTAAATACAATGCATTTTGTGTTATTAGTGATGGCGTAAACAACAAGGCAGGCTCTTTTTTTGCACCCTATGAGTTTTTCTATGCCTGGCGGAGAATAGCCGGAAAGGCCAAAGAAGTAGATGGAATTGGCAGTATGTTTACGATGATTGAAGGAATGTTGCATAAAGATCGTTTAGAAGATATTATTCAAAACTTCATTTATATTCCTGATACATCAAAGAAAGATGAAAAAATAGTTTGTCGTTATCCACAATATTACGGAGCCAGAGCTTTGTTTGAGCATATTAAAAAGGCTCAAAAACCCGAGGGCGATGGAAAAGGAGGAACTTATTTTGGCGCAACCGGAAGTGGAAAAAGTTATATTATGCTGTTCTTGACCCGATTGTTGATGAAGAGCAAATACTTTGAAAACCCAACGGTGGTCCTGATTACCGACCGAACCGATTTAGACGATCAATTGGCTGAACAGTTTGCCAATGCAAAAGAATTTATCGGGGATAACTTAGTAAAAAGTGTAGAAAGCCGTTCCGAACTCCGTGAACAGTTACAAGGTCGAAAGAGTGGAGGTGTTTTCTTGACGACAATCCACAAGTTTACAGAAGATATCGAGTTGTTGACCGAAAGAACCAATGTGGTTTGTATTTCGGACGAAGCGCATCGAAGTCAAACTAACTTAGACCAGAAAATACGTGTGACAGAAGCTGGTGTTCGCAAATCTTATGGTTTTGCAAAGTACCTGCACGATTCTTTACCAAATGCAACTTATGTAGGTTTCACCGGAACACCAATTGACAAAACCTTAGATGTATTCGGAAAAATTGTGGATGAATACACGATGACTGAATCCGTACAAGATGAAATTACCGTTCGTATTGTCTATGAAGGGAGAGCAGCTAAAATCGCTCTAAAAAATAGCGAGTTAGAAAAGATTGAAGAATATTATAAAGTAGCAGAAGAAGATGGTGCCAATGAGTATCAAATAGATAAAAGTAAACAACAAGTTGCCAGTATGAATTCCATTTTAGGAGATCCCGACCGTTTGGATGCTTTGGCGAAAGATTTTATCAAACATTATGAAACTCGGGTTGAAGAAGGTTCAACGGTAGCCGGAAAAGCGATGTTTGTTTGCAGTTCAAGAGAAATAGCTTATGATTTCTTCAAGCGTTTAATGGAATTACGACCAGAGTGGAATATACCAAAAACTGCTGATGAAAATGCAGAACTTTCTGCCAAGGAAAAAAGAGAAATCAAGCCAATGGAACGGGTTAAGATGGTAATGACACGTCATAAAGATGACCCGGAAGAAATGTATAATCTTTTGGGAACCAAGGAATATCGGAAAGAATTAGACCGTCAGTTTAAAATTGAAAATTCCAACTTCAAAATTGCCATTGTAGTTGATATGTGGCTTACCGGATTTGACGTACCCTTCTTAGATACAATTTATATCGATAAGCCAATTCGTCAGCACAATCTAATTCAAACGATTTCTCGTGTCAATCGAAAATTCAAAGGAAAGAAAAAAGGTTTAGTGGTTGATTATATAGGGATCAAAAAGCAGATGAATTTGGCTTTAGCGCAGTACAATACGGATGTTTCAGGGAACTTTGAAGACATAGAACAATCTCTCGTTGTGGTTCGGAATTATCTGGATTTAGCACACAAGATTTTCCATACATTTGACAATTCTAAATATTTCGATGGTTCTTCTTTAGAGCAGTTAAACACCTTGAATATGGCTGCTGAATTTGTTCAGCAAACTCAAGAAGTTGAGAAACGTTTTATGGATATTGTCAAGCGTTTAAAAGCTGCTTATGATATTTGTTCCGGTAGTGAAAAACTAACTCAGAAAGAACGAGATTATATCCATTTCTATTTGGCCATACGTTCTATTGTTTTCAAACTGACTAAAGGAGATGCACCTGATACGGAACAAATGAATCAGCGTGTTCGCGAAATGATCAAAGATGCTTTGCAAAGTGATGGAGTAGAGGAAATCATTAAAATTGGTGAACAAGGCGGAAACGAGCAAGATTTGTTTGACGAAGATTACCTGGCTAAAATCGATAAAATTAAACTGCCAAATACCAAGATTAAGCTCCTTCAAAAAATGTTAGCCAAAGCTATTGGCCAATTGAGAAAGGTCAATAAAGTTCGCGGAGTTGATTTTTCTAAGAAAATGGAAAGCTTGGTCAATAAATACAACGACCGAACCGAGAATGATATTCTGAGAAGTGAAGTCTATGAGGATATGGCAGACCAACTCACCGATTTAATTTGGGAGGTTTATAACGAGTTTAAGTCGGGTGATGAAATGGGGATTGATTTTGAAGTTAAAGCCTTCTATGATATCTTAAAAGAACTCTGCAGTAAATATGATTTTTCCTATCCGGATGATAAGATGATTGAGTTGGCCAAAGCTGTCAAAAAGTTAGTGGATAGTAATGCTAAATTCCCCGATTGGAATAAACGAAAAGATATTAAATCCGCTTTAAAAGTAGGCTTAATCCTGCTTTTAGATGAATTTGATTACCCACCAGTAGAACGCGATGAAGTTTATGAAGAAATCTTTGAACAGGCAGAGAATTATAAGGCGAATAGGTGAGAAATCTTTTTATCGGAAAGGAGTTTACTCATTTTTTGTTTAAAGGTTTTCATTAAATTTATATTTTTGAACAAGAGATTCGGCATAGAAAACAATAATTTGCCCAATGAATTAGAATAAAAATAAATTTTCTTTATTTTCTTTTTCTATCATTAACTCTTATTTCTGTACTACTTTTGTACAGCACGCCCCTTGTAAACCCTTATGAATAAAGGAAAGTAAACTTTTGTATTGGGAAGTAGAGAGGATTTTATAAAAATAAATATTAGATTTAAACAAAATTCAAAATAAAATATTATGAAAAAATATAGTTTTGTGTTTGCTTTTATAACTATGATCTTAATTAGTTGTTCAGGTTCACAAATTACAACAGGAATTAATGATGAAGAAGCTCCTATTAATACAGAAAAGATTATTGTACACACTAAATTATCTGATAGCGAAGCTTATCAAAAAGCAGCTAAGTTTTTAACTTCAGAAGGATATTTTATCGATTATTCAGATAAAGAATTAAAAACATTATCTACTAAGCCAAAAGGAGTTTCTCAAAGATATGGTGTTGATAATGTAATGAATAGTATAAATATAAATATTGTAAATAGTAATATTGAAATTTCAGGTACTTTCAAAACTTTAGGAATAAATGATTATCAAACAATAAAGAAAAAAGGTCAGAATGGATCTCCTTGGAGGGATGCTTGGAAAGCAATGTGGAAGCTTGCTGATAATATGAATGGAGAAAAAATGACTTATGAATAAAGAAAAATAAACTTCTGTATTGGGAAGTAATAAGTTCTTGTCAAAACTTAAAAGTAAAGAAGTGGGTTCTTCAGAAGTGCTGAAAAACAGCTAAGATTTAAGGATGTTTTTTCTGAAGTTAAACCTTTAATCAATTTATTTTGTCAATAATTAATGTAAACAAAATTGTGAAGGAAAAAATTATAGTAGGAACGAATTGAAATACTTGAAAACATAAAAACCTCTTTCATAATTTTCTCTTGATATTTCACCTCAGAATATAAACATAGCTGTTAAATTCTTTCCTTCTTATTAAGGGTATCTTCAATAACTACATCAAGTATAAAATCTTCGCTTAAATCCTTATAAAGCTAAACTTTAAGAAAACTATACCTATATTTAAGTTTCTAAATCAGCGGATAATGATATTTTTACAATTTTGGAAATTTGCTGTTGTTATCAAAACTAAAAACTATGAGATACCTCTTTCTTTTTATTGCGTTTTTATTTTTAAATAGTTTTTCTTTTGCTCAAGAAGATATAAAAAAACACCTGTTGTTTTCTCCGCAAAAAATAGAGGTGCAGCAAGGTCATAATGCCATAAATGTCACGCAAGCAAAAGAATTGCAGAAGCTTATAGAAAAAAGCATAAAAGAAAACTCTGCCGGAAGATGGGATTTACAAATTGAAGATAAGTCTTTTTGTGTTTATTTTGAAATTGATGCAGAATTGAAAAATTTTGATGCTTATAATTTAGAAATCGATTCCACGGCTTTACAAATCACTGCAAAAAATAACACTGCTTTGCGTTATGCCAAACAAACTTTATCGCAATTATTGGATTATGTAGAATTTACAACAGAAAATTTATCGGAAATTCATATTCAAGATTGGGCAGATTTTAAACGAAGAGGATATATGTTGGATATCAGCCGCGATAAAGTGCCCACCATGAAAAGCCTTTATCAGCTAATCGATCAGCTGGCGGAGTGGAGATATAATGAGTTACAACTCTATACAGAACACACTTTTGCTTATCGCAATCATCCAAAAGTTTGGGAAAACTCCGGTGCGTTGACGCCGGAAGAAATTCAAAAATTAGATGTTTATACATCGGAAAGAGGTATTGATTTGGTGCCGAATCAAAATTCTTTCGGACATATGGAAAATTGGCTGAAACATGAGGAATATCTGGATTTGGCAGAATGTGAAACCGATTGTCAAACCATTTGGGGAGCGCGAAAAAGAACAGCTTTGGCGCCTACCAATCCCAAATCTTTGGAGTTGATGAAAGAACTTTACGATGAATTGCTTCCTAACTTTAGTAGTAATTATTTTAATATCGGCGGAGATGAAACCGTAGAACTTGGCTTGGGAAAGTCTAAAAAAATAAGCGAAGAAATCGGAAAAGGTCGGGTTTATCTTGATTTTCTTGAAAAACTAAATCAAGAAGTTATAAAAAACGGAAAACAAACCATGTTTTGGGGAGATATTGTTTTAAATCATCCGGAGTTGATCAGCGAAATTCCAAAAGAGATGATTGCTTTGGTGTGGAGTTATGACGCCGGATATCCTTTTGATAAAAACCTCAAGAAATTTCAAGCAGCAGATTTAGATTTTTATGTAGTCCCGGGAACCTCCAGCTGGCGTTCAGAAATTGGAAGAAATCACAATGCTTTTATCAATTTAAAAGAAGCTGCAATCGCTGCTAAAAAATATGGAGCTAAAGGATATTTAGTAACTGATTGGGGAGATTATGGGCATTTTCAACCCAAATCGGTGAGTTATCCTTCTTTGGTGTTGGGAGCAAATTATGCGTGGAATTACACCGAAAAAACTTTGGATAATCTTGAGTTTTTATTGAATTATTATGTGTTTAAAGACAAAACAGAATATACCGCCAAAGCTTTGCTGACTTTAGGAAATGCTTATTTAAAAGCAGATATTCCCGAAGGAAATGCCAATGCTTTTCATTTGATGATCAGAAGATTTAAATGGACAATGCAAGGAAATTATCAAACCAAACATCTCAATGAAAAAGGTTTGCTGGCAGCAGAAAAAGAAATCGATAAAGGTTTGGCTTTATTAGAAAAAGCTAATCCGACTTCAAAAGATGGAAAAATTATTCAAAAAGAAATAAAACAAGCTGCGGAATTAGCACGATTTGGTGCACATTTAGGATTGGCAAGATTAAAAGCCAAAGACAAAAGTACAGCTCATATTCCTAAAAAGGAAAAAGAAAAACTGGCAACTGAGTTGAAAGAAATCATAGAAGGACACAAAAAAATCTGGACCATCAGAAACAGAGCAGGTGGGTTACAAGATTCTGCCGGAAAATTAGAAAATTTATACCATTATTTAAAAGAATAAATAACAAGTCTGAAAAACCAAATACTTAAGCACTTTAAGCTAAATTTTTCTATTAGCTTTAAATTGCTATATTCCCCGGAATAGAAGAAAGCAGGATTAGAGGAATGTTTCCTTAAAAAACCATTTTCTTGATTTAATATTAAAGATTAAGAAGTAAAATGCAGAGGGAATTATTTAAGAAATGGCTGAGTTATTATCGCCCGCAATCTCATTATTTTAGTTCAGCTATCAGCGAAGAATTGGAAGTGGTTTGGGTGAAAGGTAAGAAATTGCTAAACAGCAAAGGCGCAAATTATTCTTACGGAGGATTACAAGAAGTTTTGGATTATGGTTTGGATTCCATTCCGATGAGCAATATCAATAATGTATTGGTATTAGGCATGGGCGGCGGATGTGTGGTAGATTCTTTGCGAAATAAATATGATTATCACGGACCGATTGTAGGAGTGGAATTAGATCCTGTGGTGATTGAAATTGCAAAAAAAGAATTTCATCTACTCAAAGATAAAAAAGTTCGTTTGATTGAAGCAGATGCAGAAAAATACATTGCAGAAAACACCACCAAATACGATTTAATTATCGTGGATTTATTTATAGATGTAAAAGTTCCCGATCAGTTTTATAGTCAACAGTTTTGGGAAAACATAGCCGCTGCTGTAGAAGATAATGGATTTGTTTTGTTTGACGCCGGAATTGATTTAAGTCCGGAAAAACTGGAAGAGTTCTTAAAAAATGTTCCCGAAAGTTTTGTTTATCAAGTAAATCTTGAGGTGTTAGTCAGCAATACCGTAATTATATTTAATAAAGTATATTAAAAAATATCCTTCCCTAAAATAAGGAAGGATAATATTTAGACTTTTTTGCTTTTAAAAAATAGTGCAAGATTTTGCAGCAAAGAAAAAGACAAACAACCAAACAATACCTTTTAAAGTAAAAAAGAGGAAAGCTCCTAAACCAAAACGTTTTAGCCAATTCTTTTTTTGAGGTTTTTCTTCAGACATATTCTATTAATTTACTTTTGACAAAGATTCAAAAATATTTCCAAAGTTGGAAAAAGTTTCATTGGCAACTTCAACAGCTTTATCCGTGTCAGTAGATTTTTTTCCTTCTTTATTTAACGTATCCATAAAAGAATTCAACATTGTTTTGCTGTTTTCTCCATAACCTTCAAAGAATGAAAATCCGCGTTCAATTCCTCTTTTCTTTAGCATTTTAATAATGTGCGGACCTCCCATCAAAGAACCCTCCAACACATACATTGCGCTCAATGCTTCTAAACTGTTGGTGATGGTAGGAACCCTTGCCGGAGGAAGATCAGATATAGAACCGCCTAACTCTTCAATATCTTTTTTGATATAACTCGCATCTCGGCGCTTGTCAAGATCCGGTAAAATAGCTGAAGTAATAAAAGGAGAAATTTCTTTCTCTACAGCATTAAAATAACTGTAAAAACATTTTAATAATTCTATATAATCCGCTTCATTGTTGATTTTCTTTATCTTTCTGATTACAGTCCCTTCTGTTTTTTGATGCGCAGGAAAGGTTTGCTCTTTAAGAGTTTCTCTTAGCATTTTATTTTTATTTAGAATGAATAAAAACAAATATAAGAATACTTCTAAAAACTTTCCACTTTAAAAACAGATTTATATTTATTCTTGTTTATCTTTAAAGTGAATTTAAAAGATAACTATCATGAAATTTTTAAAACTGATTTTAGCAGGAATACTGATGATAATTTTCAGTTTGACTGCTCAAGCACAGAAAAAGAAAACTTATTATAATGTTGATGATACTCCGGAACAAATCTCAGCTTATGCAGCAGAGCATTTTTCTGATCATAAAATAATTTATACCAAAAAGAAAAGCAAAGCTCATAAAACAAAATACAAAACAAGATTAGATCATCATATCAAGTTAGAATTTGATGAGAATTTTCAAATCAAAGAAATAGATTCAAAAGACGGATTGCCAAGCTCTGTTATTCCTCAAAAAATAGCAGATTATGCCAGAGAACATTATCCCAATCATAAAATAATAGAGTGGGAGCGTAAAAAAGATGGAAGACAAGAAATAGAACTGGACAATAAGTTGGAATTGATTTTTGATCAAGAAGGAAATTTTTTAAAAATTGATTAGTAAACTATTTTCTTTTTAAACCTTTTAAGGATGGTCCTTCAATAACTTTTCCTTGAGGATCAAATCGGCTGCCATGACAAGGACAGTCCCAAGATTTTTCTGCATTATTCCAACGAACTGTGCAACCCATGTGTGGACAAATAGGAGACAAAAACTTGAAATCACCTGACTTATTTTTATAAATTGCAATTTTTCCAGATTTATAATTGATAATTTTTCCTTGTTCAGGCATCATCTTTTTAAGATCTAAATTTTGTCCACTTTTAAGAAAATCGCCAATTAATTTTGAAGCTACATTTAAGTTTTCTTTGGTGAAGTTTTTAGCCACTTTTAAAGGACGATGTCTATAAGCTTTATATAAATTCCAAAAAACATTTTTTCTACCAATTATTTCATCGCTTAAAATCAAAGCAGCTAAACTGCCATAAACTAAACCATCTGTAGAAAAGCCTGTGGCGATATATTGTTTGGAATTATTTTTCTTTTTTCCAATATAAGGTAACATATCTGCCGGTTTATAATTTTGCCCGCCCCAACGATGTGTGATTTTTTCTATTTCAAAATATTCTTTAACAAAACTTTCTAAAGCTAAGATTTGCGACAAATTATCATCAGTTTGTCCTACTTTATGCATATTTCCCACACAAATTAAAAAGTTTTCCCCTTGAAACTTATAAGATCTGATAGAGTATTTTTTATTCCTGAAAAATCCCCAGAAAATTCCTCGTGGATAATTATCATTTTTTAGTTTTGCTGCAATTCCATATTCTCGATAAGGTCCTAAAGTAGTGTGATATTGAATTTGTAAACCTTTTGGAGTATGAGTGGCCTGAATTACTTTCTTTGCTCTTATATTTGCTTTTGGAGTGGTTAAAATAACTTGATCTTTTTCTTCTACAATACTTGTAACATTTGAATTTTCATAAATTTTTCCTCCTAAATTATGCACTTCTTTTGCTAATCCTTGTACATAAGCCAGAGGATTAATCTGTGCTTGATTTTCAAATTCTAATCCTTGAGAAATACGAAAAGGAAAATTTTCATCTTTGATTAAAGTAGTGGTAATTCCCACTTCTAAAGCTAATTTTCTTTCTTTGTTTAAGTTAAGATTATTATCCGTATCAAAATAAAACATGGAACGATTATTATAATCACAATCAATTTGAAAATTTTCAATGTTATTTTTGATGAGACTTAAAGCTTTTTTTCGAGAATCTACCACTCTTTGCAAGGTGGTCAAATCATATTTTTCTTCTATGCTGCTCAAACCACTTTCTATTAAGCTGTAGAGATTTCCAGTGCTGTTTCCGGTTGTACCTTTCCCAATTTCACGAGCTTCTAAAACTACAGTTTCAATTCCTTGTTGAGCTAAAAGCAAAGCTGTGCTGATTCCTGTGATTCCTCCTCCAATTATGGCAACTTCTGTATGTATATCATCTTTTAAAGTAGGATACTTTTGATTCGTAGGTTTTAATTTCCAAATAGATTGATTTTTCATTTTTTTTATTTTGAAGTTAGGAATTTTATAAAATGTCTTCAAAATAAATTCTTTTACTTTAACGCTGATTTAATAGGTTAAAATTCAAAAGATTAATGTTTTTTTTAAAAGGATTATAGCTATAAAAAATTTATTGTTTTATGATTTGTTGATGTCCGGATTTTCCGTTGGCGAATTGAAATTTCAAAATATATTTTCCCGAAGGAAAACCTTCTAAGCTCAGATGATTGGTCGAATTGTAATTTTTAATGATTTTTCCTTCAAAAGAAAAAAGCTGTAAATTCTCTATTTTTTCTTCAGTTTCAAGATAAATAAAATCTGCAGTAGGATTGGGAAAAATTTTAACTTTAGGAGAAATAACTGCATAATCTACGGAGAGCAGATTTTGATAAACCGAATTAAAATCAGGAACTCCATGTCCTAATTGATCGGTGGGATTTTCATATAAATCAGCAGATTCTCTGACTTTTTGCTTTAAATTTTCAAGAGAATTTTCCGGAAAAGCTTGCAATAAACAAGCCATAGCTCCGGCAATAATAGGAGAAGAAAAAGAAGTTCCGTTTGCAAAACTTATAGAGTTATCGGCTAAAACAGCAGCTTCTACTCCCAAGGCAGAAATATCTGGTTTTATTCTATTATCTGCTGTAGGACCAAAAGAAGAAAAAGAAGCCGGATTGTTTTCAAAATCTACAGCACCAATACTAAAAACATCTTTAGCATCACTTGGAGCACTGATATAATGCCAATCTTGATTTGCAGCATTTCCGGCTGAAATCACGGCTAAGATTCCTTTCTCACTCGCCATTTGTGCAGCTCTGCTGATATAAGTTGTTTGTCCATCCATATCATCATAAACATAATCATAACGCGGATCATCAAATTCATAATACCCCAAAGAAGTATTGATAATATCCACGCCTAAACTATCTGCTTTTTCTGCTGCCATAATCCAATTTACTTCTTCATCAGGCATTTCATAAGCGTTGTTTTCGGTGATGAACAAATAAAAATCAGCACCTATAGCCGTGCCGATAAATTCATTTTCAATATATCCGCCAATAGTAGAAAGCACCTTTGTGCCATGATCTCCTTCTGAATATAAATCATCATTGTTTTTTACAAAATTATATCCTCCTTTTATTTGATTGTTTTCACGCAGATAGGCAAAACCTACATCGGTGTTTACGCCATGAAAACCATTGTCAATCACCGCAATAGTAATTCCTTCTCCGGTAAAACCTTCATCAAATAAAGCTTGAAGATTGATTTGCTCGATTTGGGTGTTGGTATAAACAAAATCAGTAGAAGAAAGATTTTTATGAGGTTTTTCTGTGTTGATTTTTTTTACTTTTCGCTGTTTTACTGTTGGATTGGGATGGTTTACAAAAGAAGAAATGTTTTCTATAAATTCTAAGTTTTCTAAAGCTTGAATTTCCTCTGCTGAAAGCCAGGCAAAAATTCCATTCAACCATTTTGAAATTCCGATAATTTCAATTCCTGAAGATTTTATTTCATCGATATAAGAAGAATTTACCGGAATATCTGAAAAGTCTAAAGAGATATCATATTTTTCCCTTCTGTCCAAAGCTTTTTCAGAAAGCATTTCAGTAGGATTTTCAAGATAATATTCCACTTCGGATTTATTTGAAAATGCTACAAAATGTAAATCTTGAGAAAATCCGAAAGCAGCAATAAACAACATTAAAAAGGAGAGGGGAAATTTCATCATACTTTATATTAAAGATGTAAAATAATAAAATTCATAAAAATAAAACAGGAATAATAGTTTTACCTTAGTTTTTTTAGGGAAAAATCACTTTATTGTTGCGTAATTCAAATGGGATTTAAGTTTATGCGTTCAAAGAAAAAAATAATTATTGTTGGTGGAGGTGCTGCAGGTTTTTTTGTGGCGGCAAATATTGATAAAGAAAAATATGAAACAATTCTTTTGGAGCGCGCTAAAAATCCGATGCAAAAAATTAAAATTTCCGGAGGAGGAAGATGCAATGTCACTCACGCTTGTTTTGATCCAAAAGAGTTGGTGAATTTTTATCCCAGAGGAAATAAGGAATTGAGAAGTGTTTTTACAAAATTTCAACCCGGAGACACCATTGCTTGGTTTGAAAAACGAGGATTGGAATTAAAAACAGAAGCGGATAACAGAATGTTTCCCACTACGGATTCCTCTCAAGATGTGATGGATATTTTGCTGAATTCTGCTTTGGCAAATGATGTTCAAATAAAATATAAATCCGGAGTAACCAAAATTGAAAGAGAAGAAAACCTGTGGAAAGTTCAAACTAAAAATCAAGATTATTTAGCAGATATAGTTGTTTTTTGCACAGGAAGTTCGCCTAAAGCTTATAAAATATTAACCGATTTATCGATTGAAATAGAAGATTTGGTTCCATCTTTATTTACTTTTAATATCAAAGATAAAACTCTTGAAAATCTGATGGGGACTTCTTTTGAAAATGCTGTCGTAAAAATTCCAAAATTAAAAGCAGAAGAATTTGGTCCTTTATTAATCACCCATTGGGGATTGAGCGGTCCGGCGGTTTTAAAACTTTCTGCTTGGTGTGCACGCGAACTTCATAAATTGAAATATGATTTTGCCATAAACGTGAATTTCTTGGGAATTTCTATGGAGGAAGCAAATGAAAAAATTTTAAAATATAAACAGGATTTTCCGAAAAAATCTTTAGCACAAGCCAAGATTTTTGAGATTACCCAAAGATTTTGGAAAAATATATTGGAAATCAATCAAATAGAAGAGAAAAAGAAAATTGCAAATCTGAGTAAAAAAGAAAAACAATTGATTTTAAAAAATCTTTGTTCTTGTGAATTGGCAGTAAAAGGAAAAAGTACTTTTAAAGAAGAATTTGTTACCGCAGGAGGCGTAAAACTTCGTCAAATTGATTTTAAGACTATGCGAATTAAAGAATTAGAAGATTTTTATATTGCCGGAGAAGTACTTGATATTGATGCAATTACAGGAGGATTTAATTTTCAGGCTTGTTGGAGCGAAGCTTGGTTGATTTCAGAAAGTTTAAATAACAGCTGAGGTTTTTTAAGAATTAGCTGTAAACATTTTAAGGCTTAATCCATTCAGTTTCAAAGCGATAAAATAATGTCAAAGTGATATTTTTTGGTGTTGATAAGCTGTTGTCTTCGTAATTTTAGGAATCAATTTAATAACCTAAAAAATCTATAATTATGAAAAACCTAAAGTATATCGCTACAATTTTAATATTGTTTATAGGATTAAACTCTGTTCAAGCACAAAAACGGGGAAAAAATCAAACACAACAAGATAGAGATAAAAAAGAACAAAAATATCACAAAAAAATGCAAGAAGAACTTTCTTTATCTGATGGAGATATGAATAAAATAAAAGAAATCAGATCAAAGAGAGCACAGCAAATTCGAAACCATAAAGACGAAATCAAACGCTTAAAAGAAGAAGAAAGAAAAGAAATGAATAATGTGCTCAGTGCGGAACAACGTGATAAATATAAGAAATTTGAAAAAAAATATCACAAAAAAAATCGCAATAAAATGAATAAAAAAGGAAGAACTATTCAGAATGAAGGTCGTCAACATAAAGACCGAAAAGATAATATGCAGCAATACGACAGATAATTAAAAAACATAAGAAAAACAACCAAAATGTTTTTTAGATTATGTTTGAAAAGTAGTTCTTGGGCATATACAAGAACTACTTTTTTGTTTAAATTTATATAAGAATTTAAATATTTTACCCATGAAATTAGCAGAAAAAGAAATTCAAAAAAAATTAAAAGATTTAAAAAATTGGCATCTAAAAGAAGATAAATTATTTGCCGAATATGAGTTTAAGGATTTTAAAGAAACTTTTGCGATAATGACGAGAATTGCTTTTGAAGCAGAAAAGCTACAACATCATCCGGAGTGGAAAAACACCTATAATACATTAGAAATTTTCTTGACCACACATGATGAAAATGGCATTACCGAAAAAGATTTTGAATTGGCAAAAAGCATTGATAAAATAATTTAACTTTCAATTAAAAAGCCTGTAAATTGTTGAGTTTACAGGCTTTTTATTATTTATTTCCACTCTTCTTCAATTCCTCCGCAATTCAGCATTTCATCTCCGAAATAAGGATTGATGATTTCACTTTCCATGCTGATCCAAAAGCCACCGGAATTATGATCAGCCATAGGGCATTCTTGTAAATACCAGGTTTCTTGATGAGTTTTAATCTCTTTTGCAATCGGAATTAAATGTTCATTTAAGCTTTTAAAACTCAAACGTTGGTATTCAAGGTTTTCAGTTTCATGGGCAATATGATGCCATTCATCTTTTACGATTTTAAAGAATTCTTTGGTTTTTCCTTCAAAATTGAAAGATAATTCTCCTATTTTTTCAATACTTTTTTCTGCTTCTTCTGCGATTTTTTTTACTTCAGAAGAAACAAAAACATCTTTTAATTCAAAATAATATTCCATTATTTCGAGTAAGATTTCTTCATCTTCTTCAGAAATTTTAAATTCTTGACGTTGACTTTTTGCCATCATAGAAGGTTTTCCTTGCAATTGTGCTGCTGCATCAATAGTAAAAGCCCCATAAGTAACCACTTCTTCTTCAGCTGTTAATCCTGCTAAAATTTCATATTGATCATCACTTCTGTTGCCTAAATCTACTTCTCGCATTTCAAAGTGCATTTGACCGTGATCTCGATGAACTACGTAAATCACAGATCGCTTTCCTGTCCATAAAACAGCTGATTTAGAAATGTAAATCCCTTCTTCTTCTGTTTCTTTTCCGCTTATTTTAGCACTTAACAGCATTCCCGGTTTTAGTTTTTTATCCGAATTTTTTAATTCTATTCTCAACTGAACAGTTCTGGTGGCAGAATCAACCAAAGGGTAAATTAAATCTACTTTTCCGGATATTTTTCGTTGTGAAGAAGTAGATAATTCCACCTCATCTCCTTCTGAAATACGATGAATTTCACTTTCAGGAATATTGATAATTCCCCAAAGGGTGTTTAAATCTGTAATTTTAAACAATTCTTGTCCGGCTTCCACATAAGAACCTTCACTGATTAATTTTTCTACCACTTCTCCGCTAACCATTGCTTGAATAGGAAAGTGCGGTTGCACTTCTTTGGATTCAAGAAGCTCTTCAATTTGTTTTTTAGACATTTTCCATTCCAACAATTTGTTGTAAACCGCTTGAAATAAAGCCGGATTTTTATCTTTTCTCTTATAAGCACTCAACAATTCTTGTTGAGCAGATAATAATTCAGGAGAATAAATAGTCCCTAAAGTTTGTCCTTTATTGACCATTTTTCCGGTGGTATTGACATATAATTTTTCCACTCTCCCTGAAACATAAGCAGATTGACTTTGTGCAGAAGCATCTGTGGTTGCTATTTTTCCGGTGTATGTTTTTTCTGTTGCCCCGGCATTTTTTGCAGCTACTTTTTCTGTTTGTATATCTGCTAAAGCTAAAGCTCTTTCGCTCAAAGAAAACAAGTTAGGATCTACATCATCTGCAGCTTCATCTTTAAGAGTTAAATCCATTCCACAAATAGGGCAAGTTCCCGGTTCATTTTGTTCGATTTCCGGGTGCATAGAACATGTCCAAATTTGTTCTTTTTCAGATTCTTGAGAAGAAACTTCTGTGGTTTTTTCATCGGAATTGAAAATTTTTACTAAGCCAAATCCCACAAAAATTCCGGCTAAAACTAAAGCGATATATACTATTGATTTTTTCATTTTCTTAAAGATTAGTTTTGTTCATCAGTTAATAAATAAATCAGATAAGTTTGTAGTTGATTGTGATTTTTTACTTCAGAAAGTTGTTCTAAACTCATCTCTATCAACTGGGTTTGCACACGAATAATGTCTTGAAAATTAATGTTGTTGGCTTCATATTCTGTCCATAAAAGCTCTAAAACATCTTCGGTGTTTTTTATGTTTTCCTGTTTGGTTTCCCAATTTGTTTGCAGTTCAAATAAATTGTTTTTTGTAGAAATCAATTCTTGATTCAAACGATTTTTTTCACTTTCAATATCAGCTGAAATAGCTTGTTGTTGTGCATTGATCAAGCTTTTCTTTGATTTTTTCTTGTTGGCAAATAAAGGAAAACTCAATCCGAGTGTGGGCATAATCATATCATGGGTCACATAAGTGGGTTCTACCGGCATGGCAGCCTCATAATGAATTCCTACACTCAATTTTGGAGAATAATCTAAATTGATTTGTTTTTTCTCTGCTTCCAGTTGATTTTGCTCTGTTTTTAGATTAACAATGTTGGGGTGATTTTGAATTTCGTTAATGTTTTCAACAGGTTTTAAAGACAAAGAATCCAGTTGCAAATTTTTTGCCTCAGTTCCAATTAAAAGCTCGAAATATTTTTTCTGTTGTTTGAATTGATAAGCTGATTTTTTGATTTCTGCTGTTGCGTTATTGATTTCATTTTCTAATAAAATCACCTCCCAAGCCGCAGTTTGTCCGGATTCTAATTTGATGAGTAAATTATCATGAATTGCAGACAAATTTTCTTTGTGATTTTCTAATAATATTGTTTTTTCTTTAAAATGTTGAAGTTCTATATATTGAGATTTTATCTTTTGCGTCAATTCTGCTTCAATAGTTTTGGCAATAGATTGTTGCGAATTTATTTTGGCTTGAGCAATTTCCTTTTTTGTTTTTTTCGTTCCAAACCAAGGTAAATCTTGAGAAAGACTGATGGTAGGTCTGAAATAAGGAGAAAGATCGTTGGGCATCCATTCAATTGCACTGATTTGAAGCTGTGTTTCCGGATATTCATAAACGCTTTCCATAGCTTTTTCTGTCGCATTGATTTTTGCTTGTTGAGCAGTTGAAGTAGGACTATTTTTTAAACCTAATTCTACCCAATGTTCTACATTTTGACTAAAAGAAAATGAAATAGCCAATAAGAAAAATAGACTAAATATTATAATTGATTTCATAGATTTCTTTTTTTGAATTGTTTTTCCTTCACCCAGCAATACAAGGTGGGAACAATAAAAAGTGTAATAATTACAATGGTCATTCCGCCAAAAAGAGGAATTGCCATGGGTTTCATAATATCACTTCCTTTTCCTGTTGAAGTAAGAATCGGAAGTAAAGCCATTAAGGTGGTTGCCGTGGTCAACAAACAAGCGCGAATTCTTCTTTTTCCGGCGTGTAAAACCATTTGATGAATTTCCTGAATACTTTGGGGTTGTTTTTTGGCGAAATTTTGATCTAAATAAGTGGCCAATAAAACTCCATCATCTGTGGCGACACCAAACAAAGCAATAAATCCAACCCAAACCGCAACACTGAGATTGATAGGATTCATCAAATAAAGTTCTCGTAAACTGGTGTTGTTCCAGCTGATATTTAAAAACCAAGGCTGACTGTATAACCACATAAAAATCAAGCCTCCGGATAAAGCAACGGCAACACTGCTGAAAACAATTAAAGTGGTTTTTGTACTTTTAAATTGTAAGTAAAGCAGCATGAAAATAATAAAAAATGAAAGCGGTAAAATCAGCTGTAAGGTTTTTTGTGAATGCACATGATTTTCATAAGAACCGGCAAATTCATATTGAATTCCCGGAGGAACATCTATTTTTCCGGTTTTTATAGCATCTGCAATAGTTTGTTGTGCTTTTTCCACAACTTCAACTTCAGAAAAATCAGAAGTTTTATCAAAAATTACATGGCTGACTAAAAAACCATCTTCGCTATTAATGGTTTCCGGACCTTTTATGTAATCAACTTTTGCCACTGCACTCAAAGGAATACTTCCGCCTTCCGCCAAAGGAATCCAAATGTTTTCAATGTCTTCCGGAGAATCTCTCAGCTCTCTCGGATAGCGAACACGAACAGAATACCTTTCTCTGCCTTCAATAGTTTGTGTGGCTTGCATTCCGCCTACAGCGATTTGTATAATATCTTGCACATCATCAATATGCAAACCATAAGGAGCTAATTTATTCCTGTCGATATCTATGGTCAAATAAGGTTTTCCGGCACTTCTTTCTGTAAAAACTGCACTCTCCTTTACGCCTGGAACTTCTTTTAAAATCGGTTCTAAGCTTAAGCCGAATTCTTCAATAATTTCTTGAGAAGGACCTTTTACTCTAATTCCCATAGGAGCGCGCATTCCGGTTTGCAGCATCACCATTCTGGTTTCTATGGGTTGTAATTTTGGAGCAGAAGTTACCCCCGGAAGTTTGGTGACGCGAGCAATTTCATCCCAAATATCTTGTGGATGTTTAACTTCTGTTCGCCAATTTCTAAAAGCTTTTCCTTTTGAATCGGGAATTAAGTTTTTTTCTACATTTCCTTTATAATCTTTTAAAGAAAAATCAGCAGCTTCCGGATGATTTCCTAAGCTATTTTCTAAAGTTTTTCCGGAGGATAAAATAAAATTTTGATCATCATCTACTTTAAATTTCAGCAAATTCCCTTTTTTATCTGTTATAAATTCAGGTTTATAAGTGATGATATTTTCATACATCGAAAGTGGAGCCGGATCTAAAGCAGATTCTACTCTTCCGGCTTTTCCGACCACGGTTTCTATTTCGGGAAGTGAAGCCACAGCCATATCCAATAACTGTAAAACTCTTTTGTTTTCATCAGCTCCGGAATGGGGGAGAGAAGTAGGCATCAACAAGAAACTTCCTTCGTCTAAAGCCGGCATAAACTCTCTTCCGGTGTTTTTAAATAAAGAATAACCTACAATTAATAAAGTTATAGGTAAACTGATGAAAATCAATTTATAACGTAAGCAAAGCAATAATAGTTTTGGATAAATTTTTTCAAAAAACTGAAAAAACAACAGCATTCCTCCAAAAACAATAACTACAGCCAAAAAGTTTCCTAAAGTTCCGGTTTGATTTCCTAAAGGTGCCCAATAAATAGCTAATAAATAAACCAAACAAAACATGCTGATGTATAAAACAGCATTTTTTTGCAGTTGAATTGTTCCCCAATTTTGCCATTTCATCAGCTCTATAATTCCGAATAAAACTACAACAATTCCCACCGCCGGATGATGAAAAAATCCGATGTAAATTCCTAAGCTTATTAATCCTATAGAAACCACCGGTAAAACCCAATATTTTGTTTTTTGCCAAGCCAAGTTGGTAGCTGCGGGAATTAAGAATAATCCGACTAATAAAGTGGCCACTAAAGCCATGGTTTTTGTGATGGCAAGTGGCTTAAAAAGTTTTCCTTCTGCTCCTGTCATTACTAAAATGGGTAAAAAACTTACAATTGTTGTTGCAATAGTGGTGATCACAGCTCCACTGACTTCTTTTGTGGCTTCTAAAACAACTGTGGTGATGGGTTTTGGCTTTTTCAAAAGTTTATTTTTTTCGATGAATTCCACGGAATTTTCCACTAAAACAATTCCGATATCTACCATACTTCCAATGGCGATAGCAATTCCGGATAAAGCAACAATATTAGCATCAACTCCTCCGAATTTCATACCGATAAAAACCAATAAAACTGCTAAAGGCAACATGCTTGAAATTAGCATAGAAGCTTTGAAATTTCTGATCAAGAAAAGAACCACCAAGCAGGTGATTAATATTTCAAGAATTAAAGCTTCGTTCAAGGTGTCAACTGTTTCTTCAATAAGCTGAGATCTGTCGTAAAAAGGAACAATTTCTAATTTGGAAACTGTTCCATCTGCCAAAGTTTTTTGGGGTAATCCTTCAGAAACAACTTTTACTTGTTCTTTGATGTGTTTTAAAATCTGCATCGGATTTTCTCCATAACGCGCCACAACAACTCCACCTACAACTTCGGCTCCTTCTTTGTCTAAAATTCCACGACGCGGAGAAGGACCCAAATCCACTTTTGCAATATCTTTGATTTTTACCGCTTTATTATCCTTGGCAAAAACTACGGTTTCTTCAATATCTTTTATGGATTTAATATATCCCAATCCGCGGATAATATATTCTGCTTGATTAATTTCAAGGGTTTGTGCGCCGGTTTCTTTATTGGTTTTTTGCAGGACTTCCACAATTTTTTGTGGACTGATATTCCATTCTTTTAATTTATCCGGGTCGATATCTACTTGATATTCTTGAACAAATCCACCTACAGAAGAAACTTCAGAAACTCCTGTGGTTCCGGCTAATCCGAATTTTACATAATAATCTTGAATGCTTCTGAGTTCATGTAAATTCCATCCTCCGGTTGGATTTCCGTCCGGATCTCGACCTTCTAAAGTGTACCAATATACTTGTCCTAATCCTGTGGCATCAGGACCTAAAGTAGGCTGCACATCTTCCGGCAGAAGATTGGAAGGCAGAGAACTCAATTTCTCTAAAATTCTTGTTCTACTCCAATAAAAATCTACATCATCTTCAAAAATCACATGAATACTGGAAAGTCCAAACATCGAGGAACTTCTGATGGTTTTTACGCCCGCAATTCCTTGTAAAGCAGTGGTCAGCGGATAAGTAATTTGATTTTCTATATCATTGGCAGATTTTCCTTCCCAAGGTGTAGAAATAATTTGTTGATTTTCTCCAATATCCGGAATTGCATCCACCGGAATAGGATTGGAATTCAATATTTTTTCTGTCCACGAAAAGGGTGCATAAGTTAATCCGAAAAACAAGATTAACGCGGTTAACATAAAAGTAACCAATCGGTTATGGGTGAAAAACCCAATAAGTTGTTGCAACATAATTTCTAAAAAAATACAATGTTGAAATGCAGATAAATCTTAAAAGATTACATGCAAATACAATTGAAAAAAGTAATTTAGGAAATAAAAAAATGCACTTCTTACCGGAGAGTAAGCAAGGCATGAATTAGAAATTATGCAATATCAGGAGGCGTCCAAATAGGAAAAATAGGAGTTTGAAAAGCAGAAGTTATTGTAGAAAATTCCGCTTCTTCAAAAGAAGAAATTAAGATTAATTTTCCTTGTTTTTGAAAAGTAAAAATAGGAGCATTACTAATTATAACACAATCACAGCTTGAATCTGAACAATGATTTTCGGAGTTTTCCTGATCTTCATCACAGCAGGAGTGATCTGCTTTTGGTTTTTCACAGCATTTCATTTCGGAGTGTTCCATTTGAGAATGCTCCATAGTAGTGGCATAGACTGATTCCACAGAATAAGTCATCATCAAAACCAACAATAATATGTTTAGAAATGCTTTCACTAATTTGATAAATTAGAAAAACAAAGATATAATTATTATTTAAACTAAAATATAAAAATAATCAAAAAGGAAAATGAAGATTTTATTTCGCATTTAATTTAGCAGTTAACTTATCTAATAATATTTTATAAAGCGGCAAGAAAAATATTGCATTGACCAGCATTTTAAAGATATAATCTACCGTGGCGATTTCTACTAAATTTTCAGCTAAATAAACATCTGAAGTTTTATAAAAAGCAATGTAAAAGAAGGTAAAGGTATCCACAAGATTTCCAATAATCGCAGAAGCTAAAGGTGCATGCCACCATTGTTTGTGTTGTCGTAGTTTATTGAAAACAAAAACATCCATCAACTGCCCGACCACATAAGCAGAAAAACTTGCCAAAGCAATTCTGACTACAAACAGATCAAAAGTAAAAAGTGTAGAAAAACCTAACCAATTTCCATGTCTGAACCCAATGGTTACCCAATAAGAAACCAGCAAAGCCGGAATCATGGCATAAAAAACAATTTTCCTTCCCAATTTTGCACCAAAAAGACGAACTGTCAAATCGGTGGCCAAAAAAATAAAAGGAAAAGTAAAAGCTCCCCAAGTGGCTTTAAATCCGAAAACCGTAATGGGAAATTGCACCAAGTAATTGCTGGAAGCAATAATTAAAATGTGAAAACAAGCCAGTAATCCGGCGAGTTTTGTTTTTTGAGTTGATAGCATATAAGGTTTCTTAGTTTTTTATAGTGGGAGAATTTCGAACCACAGTTACCTAAACAGCTTATTTTTTAGGGATTGCAAAGAAAAGATAATTCTTGTATTGAAAAGCATATTTGAGAAATATTTAATACAAATGAAAACTCTCAGCAGAATTTAAAAACAACTTGAATAAAATAAAGATGTATCTTTAGCAAAAAAGTTTATTCAATGAAACAAATCAATTTATACTCGATAAAACGAGTGACCATTATTTTTTTGGCTGTTTTATTCTCAACAGCGATTTCTGCACAAATCAATCTGCCTGAAGATTTTGAAGAATGGGTGGAAGAAAGTAGAAAAGACTGGAAAATTCCCGGAATGGCAGTCGGAATTGTTAAAGATGGAGAAGTGGTTTTTGCCAAAGGTTTTGGAGAAAAACAATTAAATAGAACTGATCAAGTAGATGAAAATACAATTTTTAGTATTGCTTCTGTCAGCAAAAATATAACTGCAGCCGCTTTAGCAATTTTAGTAGATCAGGGAAAAATTGATTGGGATGATAAAATTACAAAACATATTCCTTGGTTTCAGCTGAAAGATGCTACAGCCACAAAAGAACTTACCATTAGAGATGCTTTGACACATCGCACAGGATTGGGAAGAATTTTAGGGAATAGATTGCAATTTATGACAGAAAGCTCAAGAGATGAAGTGTTGCATCAAATGCGTTATATGGAATTAGAAAAACCTTTTCGCTCAGAATTTGTTTACAATAATGTGATGTATTCTTTAGCCGGGCAAATTATAGCGTATGTAGATGGCAGAACTTGGGATGAGTTTTTGCAAGAAGAACTTTTTACACCAATCGGGATGAACAGCGCAACAACCACACTTGCGGAATTGGAAAAACAAGAAAACAAAGCTTATCCGCATCAAGAAATTGAAGGGGAAGTGATGGAGATTCCACGAAGAAATTGGGATAACGCCGGACCTGCAGGAGGGAGGGGTAAATGCCTCAATTAATGATTTAAATAAATGGATGTTGATGCAGTTGGGAACTTCAGGAACTTATCAAAATAAAAAAATTATCAGTGAAAAACAGATGAATGAAATCCATAAACCACAAATGATTAGACCTTCCGGAGATGCTTTAAGCTCACAAGGAAGCTATGGATTTGGCTGGAATATTTTAGATTATAAAGGAAAGCGAGTTTGGACGCATGGTGGGGCTACAGATGGTTTTAATACTGCAATGTATTTGCTGCCGGAATTAGAATTAGGAGTTGTAGTCGTCGGAAATACTTTCAACAGCTTAGGAAATGCGGTGGCTTATCAAGTGATGGATATTTATTTGGAAAATGCTGATAAGGATTGGAATGAAGTATATTTAAAAAGTTATCAAAATCAATATGAAAAAGCAAAAGAAGCGAGAGAAAAAATCCATGCTGAACGCGTAAAGAAAACTAAGTCCAGTTTAAAAAATGAAGATTATCTTGGAGTTTACCACTCTGAAGCTTATGGAAAAGTGGAAGTCAAACAAGAAGGGAAGCAGTTAAAATTAAAATTTTGGGAAGATAAAAACTTGGAAGCAATTTTAGAACATTGGCATTTTGATACTTTTTTGGCAAAATGGAAAAATCCGGCAATGCGTGAAGAGTTTATGCAATTTCATTTAGGAAAAAACGGAAAAGTTGAAGCATTAGATTTTGAATTTGTGCTTCGTCCGATGTTGTTGCAAGTAGGAGCATATCCTTCTAATTATACGCATACAGCGAGATTTGAGAAGGTGGAATAGAAAAATCATTTATAAAAAATCTTCTCTTTTTTAAGGAGAAGATTTTTTTACATTCCCTCATACAACTGCTTCAAATAAGCAATTCTTTTTTCAATTGGCGGGTGGGAGGCAAATAAACTTCCTGAAATGTTGAAAGCTTTACTTTTTGGCGGGGTATAATCGATGTACATTTCCTGAATATCATCGCTTTTTACTTCTTTAATATGACTATTCCCGGATATTTTTTCCAAAGCCCTTGCTAAAGCCAAAGGATTTCGGGTGAGTTCTACTGCTCCGGCATCGGCCATATATTCTCTTCTTCGGCTGAGAGCCATTTTAAACAGAAAAGATAAAAAATAAGCAACTACCGCTAAAATAATAATAAGGATATATCCTCCGCCACCACCGCCTTCATTGTTTTTTCTGTTTCTTGAAGATCGAGTAGGGATAAATCCGCGTAAAGCCATACGCATCACAAAAGCAAAAATCCCGACAAAGATGATAGAAACGATTAAGAGTTTTACATCGTGATTTCGGATGTGTGTTAACTCGTGAGCAATCACGCCTTCTAATTCATCATCTTCCAAAGCATTTATAATTCCGCGAGTGAGTGTAACCGTATAAGAATTTTCATTAATTCCGCTGGCAAAAGCATTTAAAGCTTGAGATTCTATAATTCTGAGTTTAGGCATTTTCATTCCTACACTCATACACAAGTTTTCAGTCAGGTTATACACTCGCATATTTTCTTTTCTTGATAAAGTATGCGAACCTGCAGTTTTATTGATGATTGTAGTATTGGTAAAATAAGCAATCACAAACCAAATCCCAACTGCAATCAACACAAAAGGAATGGTTGAAATAAACTCTTGATTGATATAATTAAGTGAGTCAGGAATTTCACTTGAATAATTTGTGAAAAATATAAAAGCATAAACCATCACCAATACAAGAATAGGAAACAGCAGTAGCAAAACAACTGATTTCCTATTGTTGCTTGTGATTTGTTGTTGAAGACCAACGTACTTCATATATTAAAATAGATTTTTAAAAACTGATATCCGGAGCTTTGTCCATCTCTACTCTTTGTGCTTCACCAACATCAAACATAGGTTCCTGTTTAAATCCGAACATTCCGGCAAAGATTACATTTGGAAATTTTTGAACAGCAATATTCAATTCTTTGGTAGCTGAGTTAAAATATCTTCTCACTGCAGCCAATTTATTTTCCACATCAGAAACTTCACTTTGCAAGTGCATAAAGTTTTCATTGGCTTTTAAATCCGGGTAAGCTTCAACTTGAACATTTAATCCTTTTAAAGCTACATCCAATTGTTTTTCCGCACGGATTTTGTCATTTACAGAAGAAGCATTTTCAGCTGCTTTACGAGCTTTGGTAACTTCCATCAATACTTGAGATTCGTGATCCATATATCCTTTTACGGCACTGACCAATTGGGGAATCAAATCATGACGTTGTTTTAGCTGCACATCAATATCGGCAAAAGCATTTTCTCTGTTGGTTTTTAAACGAACTAAACCATTGTAAATAGCTACTACCCAAATGACAATAATAGCTATCACTATTATACCTACAATAAGTCCACTCATATTACTTTAATTTAAAAATTAATTGAATTCTGTATAAATATAAACTTTATTTAAATAGAAACGGGAATTTTCGTTTCAAAAAGATTAGGGGATAGCTCATTAATAATTGAGTAATCTTTGAAAACAAAGATAAATAATTTGTTCTATTTTGATGATATTCTCTTAGGATTATTTATTGAAAACTTAATTAAACAGAAGAAATCTTAATTTTGATATATTTGAAAAATATAAAACAAAAGCATAATTTTCTTGAATATTATTACTCAAACAACTTCTTATATCAAAGCTAATATTCAGCAGTTATTGCCAAGTTATTTTGCTTTGGTGATGGCCACGGGAATTGTTTCTATAGCCGCAGATATTTTTGGATTCACTGTTTATAGTAAACCATTGTTTTACTTTAATATCTTGGCTTATGTTGTGTTGTGGATTTTTTTGGGAGTTAGAAGTATAGCTTATTTCTCGGATTTGAAAAGTGATTTTAAAGATAGTTCACGGAGTTTTGGATTTTTAACTTTGGTGGCCGCAACAGCAATTCTTGGACAACAATTCATCTTTTTTGAAGAGAATTATAAAATAGCAGAAATACTGTATTATGTAAGTTTTTTGTTGTGGTTGATTTTGATTTATACACTTTTTACAATCATCGCTATCAATAAAAACAAACTCACTTTAGGCAAAGGAATGAACGCTATTTGGTTGTTGATTGTGGTTTCAACAGCATCGCTTTCTATTTTAGGAACAGCTTTGGTAGAACATTTAACTATTGCAGATGAAATCCTGCTTTTTATTTCGCTTTTATTGTTTTTAATCGGGTGTATGATGTATATAATTATCATTACCCTGATCTTTTATCGATTGGCATTTTTTCCTTTGCGTGCAGAACAATTTGCCCCGGCTTATTGGATTAATATGGGAGCGGTGGCAATTTTAACCTTAGCAGGATCAGACCTTTTATTGCAAGCAAATCATTGGGAGTTTTTAGCATCTATTCAACATTTTATCAATGGATTTGTTTTGCTTTTTTGGGCAATAGGAACTTGGTGGATTCCTTTGGTGGTTATTTTAGGAGCTTGGCGAATTCTATCAAAAGCAAAACCTGTTTCCTATCAACCTCAATATTGGGGAATGGTTTTCCCTTTGGGAATGTACACAGTTTCTACTTATAAATTAGCTAAAGCTTCGCAAATAGATTTTTTGGTAAATATTCCAAAAGTGTTTATTTATTTTGCATTATTAGCTTGGACAATTACTTTTTTCAGTTTGTTGATAAATATTTTTCAAGGTTTTTTTATGAAAACAGTTTCGGAAAAGTAATTAATTCATCTTGATAATTATTTTTCCTTTGGTGTGACCTTTTTCTAATTCTTGATGAGCTTTTTGAATTTCATCAATAGAAAAAGTTTTTGAAATATGTGGGATTATTTCTTTTTTCTCTAATAAATCAGCAATGGCTTTCATATCTTCTTGAGTGTTTTTTAAAGAAAATCTGACCCCGATGCAACCGGCTTTTTCAGCTTTTTCTTCCACTTCAGCATTGGTGGCTGTGGGAATACTGATTAAAACTCCTCCTTTTTTTAGTGTATCTAAGGATTTGTCGATATAATCTCCTCCGATTAAATCAAAAACAACATCCATATTTTTGACAATTTCTTCAAAATTCTGAGTTTTATAGTCAATAAAATGATCTGCTCCCAATTTTTGTACAAAATCTCGTTTTCCTTCAGAAGCAGTAGCCCAGATTTCAGCTCCAAAATATTTGGCAAATTGCACACCGAAATGTCCCACCCCTCCGGAAGCAGCGTGAATTAAAACTTTTGTAGCAGGATTTAATTTTCCGAAATCTCTTAAAGCTTGATAAGCTGTAATAGCAGCAATTGTACTTGCAGCTGCTTCTTCATCAGAAATGTTGTCGGGAACTAAAACTAAATCATCTTTTTTGGCAACGAAATATTCTGCATAAGTTTTTCCGAATTTTGGAAATCCTATAATGCCAAAAACACGATCTCCGGTTTTAAAATCAATAATGTTTTTACCTGTTTTTTCAATAATTCCACTGGCATCCCAACCTAAAATACTGGGTTTTTCTTGTAGTAAAAGTTTGCTAAACCTATTTCCGTTTCTGGTTTTTATTTCAATAGGATTAATGCTTACAGCTTTAGTTTTAACAAGAATTTCATCTTCATTTATTTGAGGAATAGAGATATTTTCAACAGAAAGCTGTTCTGCTCCGCCAATATCTTTTAAAATAACTGCTTTCATAATTTTAATTTACTGAATTTAGGAATATATAAAAAATCAATAAAAAAAACAGATTATTTGTTTTTTATTAATCCACCACCTATTAAGGCGGCAATTCCAATCCCGATGAGAATTAAAGTTTCTGTACTTAATCCTTCTTGGTCTTCTACTTCTAAAGGACCTAATTTAAAAACAGTTTCCGGAACAAAAGCTTGAATCAAGCCTACTACAATTAAACCGATTCCGACAATAATTATAATTATTTTTAAGATTCTCATATATTAAAATATTTAGGTGTTAATAATTTCTCCTCCGTTAATATGAATAAACTGTCCGGTGATGTAACTGCTGTCTTCTGAGGCTAAAAAAACATAAGCCGGAGCGACTTCACTGGGTTGTCCGGCTCTTCCCAAAGGTGTTTTTTTACCAAAATCTTTTACATCATCAAAACTTGCAGGAATTAAAGGTGTCCAAATCGGGCCGGGAGCCACCCCATTAACTCTGATTTTTTTCTTGGCTAAATTCTGAGATAAAGACCTTGTGAAACTTACAATAGCTCCTTTTGTACTGGAATAATCTAACAAGTGATCACTTCCTCTATAAGCGGTAACAGAAGAGGTGTTGATAATGGAATCTCCTTCTTTTAAGTGTTTTAAAGCAGCTTTTGTGATATAAAAATAAGGGAAAATATTAGTTTCAAAAGTTTTTTGAAGTTGTTTTTTACTGATGTCTTTCAATTTGTTTTTAGGGAATTGCATTGCTGCGTTATTGACTAAAACATTTAATTTTCCATATTCTTTTATGCATCTTTCAATTACTTTTTTGCAAAACAGTTCTTCTTTAAGATCTCCTTCTAACAAAAGACATTTTTGATTTTCAGCTTCCACAATTTGTTGGGTTTTAAAAGCATCTTCATCTTCTTTTAAATAAACTATGGCAATATCAGCTCCTTCTTTTGCAAAATGAATGGCTATACTTCTTCCAATTCCACTATCTCCACCGGTAATTAATGCAATTTTGTTTTTAAGCTTTTCACTTCCTTTATAGTTTTTTCTAATAATTTCAGGAGTGGGATGCATTTTATGCTGATCACCAGGTTGTGATTGAGATTGTTCCGGAAATTTATCAGGTTTTTTCATAAGATTTGTTTTAAAAATTGAAAATGTTTTAAGGTAAATGCATTAAAATATGAGTGATAATTTTTTTGCTTTTCTTTTCTAATAGTTTGATGAAATCTTCTTCGGTTTTATAAAGTTTGATATAATATTTATCAAGAAAGTTTTTAAATATTTTCATAAGCTGATTTGGACAAAAAGATGAACTTAAGTCGCTTTTTTATTGATTCTTTTTTCTGCGATATGTGTTAAAGAATGATCAGCTTGGTTTTCTTCTTTTAAAGAAGTTTGAAGTTTTTTGGCAATATCTTGATGCCCTAATTCTTTGGCAAATTCAATTGCTGTTCCATATCCTGAAATTTCATAATGTTCGATTTTTTGAGCATTTGCGATGATTCCGGCATTTTTTATTTCTTCGTTTTCTGCTTCTTCCAAAAAATCTTCCATTTCTTCTATTAAACTTTTCATGCCTTTACAGGTTTTTCCTGTGGGGTTAAAATTTAAAGATTTGCTGATTTCTTCTAATCGAGTTTTTTGATTTTTCGTTTCAGTGAGATGATTTTCTAAAGTATTTTTTAAATCTTTATTTGTAGTTTTTTCTATTACTTTGGGCAGAGAAGCTATCATTTGCTTTTCTCCATCATAAAGTTTATGTAATTGATTTTCAAATAAATCTGTTAGTGTTTTCATTTTTTAAGTTTTTGTTGATTTGTTCAATTTAAACAGAAAAATTATTTTTTATTTCTATTTTATTTTCCTTTTAACACGGAAAAATTTATAAGATTAAACAAGGATTTTATATTATTAATTTTTCGTTTTTTCAGTTATTTGAAAATGATTTTATGCAGGATTTAGATAAGATAAAGTTGATTTTTCAAATAAGAACTGAAGATTTTTTATAGTTTCTATATAAGAAGAACAAGGAATTCTTTGCATTCTACAGTTTAAATCCCAAGCTCCGGCTTGACTATAAACAGAAAGATTATCCCAATCTGGGCGGTCTATAATGGGATAAATACAAATTCCATTAAGATCAACACCTTCTTTTATGGCTAAATTACATTGGTGTGAAATCTCTTTAATCCACTGAGAACGCAATTTTCCGAAATGTCCGGTTTCAGTTAGCATCATCGGGAGTTTATATTTTTGATAAACTTCTGACAACATTTCAGAAAAAGGTTTGCGTTTTTTTGAAAAATCCGGCCAGGGTAAAATTTTATCTTTATCATTCCATTGGCAATTGTAATAATAATTCACTCCTAAAATATCTACCAGATTTTCATTTCCACCCAGTTCGGGACAGGTTTTTCCTAATAAAATATCTAAAGCCTGATATTGATAATTATTTTTTTCTTCAATAAATTGATTGTTGAGATTATTTTCTGAAGCATGAATTTTTATTAAAGGTTCTACTGCTAAAACAGTTGAATTCGGAAGGATGTCTTTAATGATTTTTATTGCATTTATTTTAGCTTTACATAAATGATATTTTATTTCCCAACCATTTTTCACGGTAAAGGGAACCGTTCCTTTTGCTTCTCCTGAAAGCCAAGACAAAAAACTAATTTCATTAATAGGAACCACCCAAAGCGGTTGTTTGGAATTTTTCATGTGAAAAAGACAAAACTGTTTTGCTAAAGCTTCAAATCTTAAACTAAACTGAGGATGGGTAGGAGATAAATCATCGGGATATCCAAAATGACATAAATCCCAAATTATTTGAATATCATGATATTTTGCGGCGTCATAAAAAGGTTTTAAACGAGAAAAATCAAATACAAATGGTTTTTTCTCTACTTCGCTCCAGCAAATTCCTTCGCGAGCAACAGAAATTCCTAAATCTTTAATTCGTCTGTAATCTTGAAAAACTCTTTTGTCATGTTGTGTTATTTTCTGAAGATTAACACGGATTCCAAATTTATTGATATGGTCTGCACATTCAAATCCGGCGATAAAAAAACTTTTTATAGAATTCATAATTAAAGAGTTTTAAGGGTTTGGGTTTGTAAAGCATAAAATAGATTTAAAGCATTTTTGAAAGCTTCATCCATATTGAAATATTTATAATTTGCCAATCTTCCAACAAAATGTATATCAGGATGTTTTTTTGCTTCTTGTTGATATAGTTTATAAAGTCTTAAATTCTTTTCATTTAAAACAGGGTAATAAGGTTCTCCATCAGCTGTAGAATATTCTCTGACAATAGTTGTTTTGTCTGAAATTTGATTTCCAAAATGTTTATATTCAATAATTCTGGTAAAATTCACTTCAGGACCAGGGTAATTGATGACAGAGTTATTTTGGAAATATTTTTTATTTAAAGTTTCAAATTCAAAATGAATAGATCTGTATTCTAATTTATCTTTTATACTGTATTTAAAATCAAAAAATTGGTCTATAGGACCGGTGTAAAATACTTTTTCGAATTTTGGAAGAGTATTTCTAACATCAAAATAATCAGTATTTAAATGTATTTCAATGTTTTTGTGAGAAAGCATTTTTTCAAAAATCTTGGTATATCCGTTTTCGGGTAAAGCTTGATATTTGTCTGTAAAATATCTGTCATCTTTATTTAACCTCACCGGAATTCTATCTAAAACAGCAGCATTGAGCTCTTCAGGATATTTATCCCATTGTTTTTTGGTATAATACTTAAACATTTTTTCATATAATTTTTCCCCTATTTTATTTAACACTGTTTCTTTTCCATTTTTAGGATTTTTAAAGGGAATTCTATTTAAATCCAGCCACATTTTCATTTCTTTTTTAGTGGTTAAATTAAGATTGAAAATTCTGTTGACGGTGTTGATATTCACAGGAATGGGAACCAATTGGTTGCCAACTCTGGCCAATACTTTATGTTCCCATTTATACCAATTAGAAAAACGATTTACATATTCCCAAACTTCTTCATCATTTGTATGAAAAAGATGAGCACCATACTTTGAAATTAAAATTCCATTTTCGTCAATATAATCATAGCAATTCCCGCCAATGTGATTTCGTTTTTCCAACATTAAAACCTTCTTTCCTTGTGCAGCATACCTTTCTGCTAAAACAGAACCTGAAATTCCAGCTCCTATTATTAAAATATCTTTGCTCATGATTTCATTATTTTAAGAAGTTTCAACATTTCAGAAGCGGTGTTGTCCCAAGAAGTTTTCTCTAAAATTTCTTTGTAATGATGATTGAAATCATCTTTTTTAAAAGAGAAAAATCTTTCGATTTCTTTCTTAAAATCTTGAGGAGAACTGATGATTTTTACGTGGTTTTCATATTGTCTAACCACATCTTTTATAGGTGTAGAAATTATAGGCAAACCAGCTGCCATATATTCCAAAGTTTTTGTGGGACTGATAAAACGCGTAGCATCATTTAAAGAAAAAGGCATCATTGCGATGTCAAAAGCTTTTAAATAATTAGGTAAAACATCATAGGATTTCATTCCCAAATAATGAATATTTTTGGCTTGAGCTAAATCCTTTTTCTCAATTTTTACACGCGGACCAATCATCACAAAGTTAAAATCCGGTAAAAGTTGAGCTGTTTTTTGCAGTAAATCCATATCAATTCTTTCATCAATCACACCTACATAACCAACAATTGGATTTTCAATAGAGTTGATATCTTCAGGAATAACTAAATCTTTTTTGCTTTTGCTGAAATGTTGATAATCTACAGAACTCGGAAAACAATATACATACGGAGAGTATTTTGATTTTTCTTCATAAAGAGAAATTCCGCCGGTCATAATTAAATCGGCAATTTTGATTAATTCCTCTTCTTGTTCTTTTATAATGAGTGGAGCACCTTTAAACAAAGAAAGTTCGTCCATACAATCATAAACAACATGTTGAGCCGGAATGCAATGAAGAATTTCCATGAAAGAAGGAGAGTAAAACCAAGCTGTTTCTATGTTTTCAATACCTAATCTCTTCAATAGTTTTGGAATTTGTAAAATCGAAGAAACTTTAGGTTTTAAAACACTTAAATTAGGAGAGATTATTTTTAAATCTAAACCGCTTTCATCGCCTTTCTCTGAAGGAATGGGTTCTTCAATAAAAAGAATTTTATAATGCTCAGCTATTCTGCTAATTAAATGCTGAGGTCTTTGATAAACAAAATCCCATCTCAGATGAGAAAAAACCACTATATCATAAGAAAATGGATTGTTTTTTGACAAACGAGCATCATTAACAATTGGTTTTATGGGGTTGATCGTTTTTTTCTTTTCTAACATTTTTTCAAGTTTTTTGATTAGTTGTCCAAAATTATAGGGAAATCTCGCTTAGAAATAACTTTTAAAAAACATAGAATTGTCTTATAAAAAGAATGAATACAGCGCTTCTATAAATTTATAAAGCTAAAAAAGAAGGTTTTGTTTATGGAGATTTGTTTGAAATCAACTTAGCTATTATTATGGAAAAGAAAGACAATAAAAAAACTCGAGAAGAGCAAGAACGACAAAAACAAGAACAAGAAGAACAACAAAGACGTGAGCAAGAAAGAAAAAGAACTCAAGATGAAGCGCGTTTGAAAAGTCAGAATAAAGAAAATCAACAAAGAAGACAACAAGGAAATCAAGAAAGGCATGGACATGAACCTCAACAAGAAAATAATAATTGAAAAAAGAATTTTCTATAACTGAAGGTGAAAACAGGAGTAAATCAAGAAAATTCTTTTATAGACATAGCTGCCTCAAAAAGGCAGCTATGTTATTTTTTAAGAGGAATCATTATAAAAATAAGGAGGAATATAATTTTCTTTATTAACACAATAAAGTAGAAGAAGTGCTTTATAAATATTTAAATCTAAAAAAAAGTAAAATTATATGAAGAGATTGAAGTAATTTAGTTAAATTGTGAAGCTAAAGTTACTTTTAAATCAATTTTATTTAAAAAGGTATAATAGAAAAACTCAAAACTATGGATCTTTATTTAAAATATGATTCGGATATCACTATTGAAATACTTTTACAAGATTTATTAGAGCTCTTAGGAATAAAATATCAAACCATAAATGCTTATAAAATAAAAGTGGATAAAGTAGAACAACAAACTTTAGACAAACTCATTCTTTTTTTAGAAAAATATCACATAGAAATTTTAAAAGATCCGGAAGAGCAAATTATACAACAGATTAAATATTATATAAAAAAAACCATAAGAGAAAATTCCACCAAAAATATTTCTGATGTTTTATCAGAAGAAATCAAGTTCTCCTATTCTTATTTAGCAGAAATTTTTAAGCAAAAAACGCTGAGTACTATAGAAAAATATACTGTTTTACAACGTATAGAAAAAGTGAAAAAATTGGCAATTAAAGAAAATTTGTCTTTAACAGAAATTGCTTATGATATGAATTACTCCAGTGTGGCTCATTTATCAAAACAATTTAAACAATGCGTGGGAATGAATTTTCAAGAATATGTGAAAATTATACATTCTCGAAAAAAATTAAATAATATGTTTTTGAATTAAAACTCCCGAAATGAAACAAAAAGATTTATGCATTGCAATGTTTAAAGGAAATCAGAACTGCGTTTCAGAAATAGGAGAAACTTTAAACAAATTATATAAATCTTCAGAAATTAAAAACTATTCGTGTTTTAATAGATTACTTCGATACTTGAGAAAAAATAATTTGGCTTATGCTGCTGTGTTGATCAATTTGGATAATACTTCAAAAAGAACCACAAAATATATCCGAAAAATAAGACAAAAAAATCCTGATATTGTCATTTCTGCTTTTAGTGAAAAAGAAGACAGAAAAATAATCAGAGCGTTTTATGTAAATGGAGGAAATATCTTTTTTGTTTCTCCATCAGAAAAATCTGACAAAGAAAAAGTGCTCTTAGATTATACAAAAATTATTATTAAAAGTTATATGCTGAACTTTGATAAAGAGTATATGATCTTTCGTTTACATTGAAAAAAGTTCCTTTTTTCTCCTTTTTTTAAACTATTATATAAAATTAAAATGAAATTGTATAACAAGAAGAGGATAGATTATTTCTAATTTTGGTGAAAACAATTGATTTATTATCAGTGAATTATAAAATTATTTTCATCATAACTATTATTTTATAACTTGAATTCACGCTTCAATAAATCATGACTTTGAATATTAACTATAAAAACTAACCCAAAATGAAAACTAAAACTTACTATCAAAACTCAAATCAAATTTTTCCTACAAAAGGAATTAAGAGTAAAAACAAATCCTCTTCCAAATCAATAGAAGAAGAATTAAGACTAAAAAAAATAAACCAAGCTGTTGATTTATTGAAATTCGAAAATTTCTGTAGAAAAGAAAAAGCGATAAAAACAATTAAAGTAAAGCCAACAGATTATATTTTCGGATTTAATTTAGGAGATTCTCTCCGATTTTCTGAAAATGCTAAACTCTTTAAACCACTTTTGAAATACAATTCTTTTATTTCTTATGGAAAAACGCAAAAGTTAAAATTTAGATTAAAGAAAAATAAAAAATATGAAATTATTTTTCTAAAAGTTGATAATACAATTTTAAAAGAAATAATCACAAATTGTGAATCCACCAATTTGCAAGATTTTATTAAAATTTCTGCATTGTCTTACACAGCAAGCTTAAATCTTAAAGTGATGGATAGAATCCAAAAACTCAAAGAAACCAAAAAAGAATCCCTTTCTGAAATGGAAATTATAGGACATATTTATATATTGGTAAGTTTGATTATCAAACAATATTTGAGAGAACAAAAACAATCTGAAATAAAAACTTCTTGTTTGCGAAATTGGGAAATGTCTGAACTGAAAAAAATTTCTAAAGAAATCAGAGAAAATCCTGAAAAGCCTTACACTGTTTCCGGGATTTCTAAAAAAACAGGAGTTAGTATTCCTCGCTTACAAGAAGGATTTAAAGAAATGCATGGTATGACAATCGCTATTTTTATCAGAGAAATGAGATTGCAAAAAGCAGAACAACTCATCAGAAAATCTAATTATAATATTTCTGAAATTGTTTATAGTATTGGACTGACCAGTAGAAGTTATTTTTCAAGAATTTTTAAAGAAAAATATAATTGTTCTCCTTCTAATTATCAAGAAAAACATGCTTCTTAATGAATAAGAGTACAAAAGAAGTTTTTTGAGTTCATTAGTTTTTATTTGCCGCTCTATATTTGATTTTCATGCAAAAAGAAAACTTATGATATCCGATAGCTTTCCTGAAGAAGATAAATTTGATCTCGATAAATTAGAACAAAAATGGGATAAAATCTCTATGATTTATAGAAAAGAATATCCTGAACTTAAAGAAGAAGATTTGTCATACAGACAAGGAGAATTTGACTTGATGACTGATCGAATTGCTAAAAGAACAAATAGAAGCAGAGAAGCTATTTGGCAAGAAATAAGAAATTGGAAATTATAAAAAAGCATAAAAATTAACTGCCCTGAGTTTTATTATTTATTTACATGTGTTTTTTGATTAACCCTACCCATTAATCAAATTTGATAAGGTTTTTAAGCAATTGATGTCTTACGCTAACATCTATCAAAAACCCTGACTTCATGAATCGCAAAACCACAAAATAAAAATAAAGCTTTGGGCATTTTTTTATTTAATTTTAAAACTTTCTTTAAAAACTCTACATTTGTATCCGAAAAATCATAAACTGGTGAAAACCATTTTGTAAAGCCAAGGATTACATGAAGATTAAAGAAGTTGTTTCTTCTAAAGAAAAACGAGAATTTTTAGCATTACCCAAAAAAATCTATAAGAATTATCCTAATTGGATTCAACCTTTGGATAAAGATATTGAAGCGGTTTTTGACCCCAAAACAAATCGTGCTTTTAGACAAGGAAAATGCAAAAGATGGTTGTTGTATAATGATAAAAATGAATGCATTGGAAGAGTAGCTACTTTTGTCAATAAAAAATACAAACAAGAACAGCCCACCGGTGGAATTGGTTTTTTTGAAATTATTGAAGATAAAAAAGCAGCATTTTTTCTTTTAGATCATTGTAAAAACTGGTTAGAAAAAGAAGGAATGGAAGCAATGGATGGTCCGATAAATTTTGGTGAAAGAGATCAATGGTGGGGATTGTTGACCAAAGGTTATCATGAGCCGCTTTACAGAATGAATTACAATCCGCCTTATTATGTAAATTTCTTTGAAGAATATGGTTTTCAAGTTTATTTTAATCAGCTTTGTTTTGGAATGGATGTAAAAATGAAGTTTAGAGATAAATTTCATGAAAGACATCAAGAAATTTCTAAAAATCCGGATATAAGTGCTGATAATGTAAAAAAGAAAAACTTAAAAAAATACGCTAAAGATTTTGCGTATATCTACAACAAAGCTTGGGCACAACACGGAAAAGGAAAAACCATGGATGAAAGAATTGCCATCAAGCTTTTTGAAACTATGAAACCGGTGTTGGATGAAAATATTGCTTGGATGGTTTATGAAAAAGAGGAGCCTGTGGCTTGTTGGATAAATCTTCCGGATTTGAACTTCTACTTTAAAAAGCTCAATGGGAAATTTGGACTTTTTCATAAATTGAAATTTTTATGGTTAAAAAAAACTACTACTTGTCCGCGATTTACAGGAATTGTTTTTGGAGTAATTCCCAAATGGCAAAAATCCGGTTTGGATTATTATATGATTGTAGAAGCCACAAAAACTTTTGTGCCCACCACCGGATATAAAAAATATGAAATGCAGTGGATAGGAGATTTCAATCCAAAAATGGTCAATATTGCTCGTTCATTAGATGCAGAAGTTACCAGAGAATTAGCAACTTATCGTTATTTATTTGACAGAGAAAAAGAGTTTAAAAGACATCCTGTGGTGTAAAATCTTTTTTATAGGTTAGATTATCGTTAATAATAGGCAAGGCTAAAGATTAATTGTAATTTTGCAGACAGTTATAAAAATATGGATCAACCAAAAACACTTGCTGTAAAACTCAAAACTGCAGCAGAAAAAGCAGTAAAACAATCTCATCCTTGGGTTTTTTCCAAAGGAATTATAAAAACTAATAAAAAGGGAAAAGCCGGAGACATTTGTATTCTATTTGACAGAAATACCAACAAAGTTTTTGCCATAGGTCTTTATGATCCGAAATCTCCGATTCGAATAAAAGTTATTCATCACGGCGGACCTCAAAAAATAAATGCGGAATTTTTCCATCAAAAACTTCAACAAGCGTTTGAAATTAGAAAACCACTTTTAGCAAAAAATACGAATGCTTATCGATTGGTTTTTGGAGAAAACGATGGTTTTCCGGGATTGATAGCTGATGTTTATAATTCCACAGCAGTTGTAAAATTATATGCTGAAATTTGGTTGCCTTACTTAAAAGAAATCGTAAAATCTATAACTGAAATAACCGGAGTTGAAAGTGTAGTTTTAAGATTAAGCAGACTTTTACAAAATACTGATTTCCCTTTAAAAGAAGGGGAAGTTTTATATGGAAAATTAGAAACCCCCGAAATTCATTTTAAAGAATATGGAGTGAATTTTAAAACCGATGTAATTTTAGGACATAAAACCGGATTTTTCTTAGATCATAGAGATAATCGCAGAAGGGTGAGATATAATGCAAAAAATAAAACAGTTTTAGATGTTTTTTCTTATTCCGGTGGATTTTCTGTTCATGCCTTAGCAGGAGGAGCAAAGGAAGTAACCAGTGTAGATTTCAGCAAACAAGCTTTGGAGTTTGCCAAAGAAAACGCCAAATTAAATGACATTTCAGGAGAACATAAAACCTTGTCCGGCGATGCTTTTGTGATTTTAAAAGAATTGATAAAACAACAAAAACAATTTGATATTGTAATTATAGACCCGCCGTCTTTTGCCAAGCGAAAAAGTGAAATTGAAATCGCTCAAAAGAAATATGCTGAATTAGCTTTATTGGGTGCAAAACTCACCAAAAAGGGAGGGTTATTATTATTAGCTTCTTGTTCTTCCAGAGTAAAAGCTGATGTTTTTTCTACTATACATAAAGATGAATTTAGAAAAGCAGGAGTGCGTTTCACTTTAGAGGATTTTACACAACATGATATAGATCACCCTATAAAGTTTAAAGAAGGCGCTTATTTGAAATCTGCTTATTACAGAATTCATTGATTTTTCTTCTTTTTTTTGTTGATATTAAAAATACCACTTAAAATTTTTCGACTTTGTTCTAAGGCAACACCATAAACTAAATGAGATCCCAATTGCCAAACCCACCAAGATTTTGGCATTTTTCTTACTTTGTTTTGCCAACTTGAATTCGGGAGAATAACACCTTGCGTTAACCCCCAAATAAAAGCTCCGGCTGCAGCTCCGTTGTCTTTTCTTAAGATTTTAATCGGATTGGCTGCGCTGACATACATTACGCCAATTCCTGCTCCGGCAGTATAATACATGCATTTCATGGCTTTTATTTTTGCTTTTCTGCTCAAAGGTTTTCCGGTGACTTCTTCATAAACAGAATTGGCCAAAACAGCAGAAGGCATATTTTCAGGTTGTCTTTTAATATCTGCTCCCTCTAAGCTTAATTGATCAGCTCTTGGAGGAAAAATTTTTTCTCCAATTTCTTGTAGTTGAGGTTCTGCTTTAGATTTTATCCAAGAAGCGGCTAATCCGGCGGCAACTCCTATAAGTATATTTTTGGTTAGCTTATTCATAAAAAGAAATTTCTTCAGTTTGACAATCAGCTTAAATTTAAGGAAAATAAGTGATAGATTTTGTCTTTTTATGAAAATTTCACTTTAAAGTAAAAAAGAATTAATTGTTTAGTTGAAGTGTAGATTTTTTCATTTTTAAGAAAGTATAAGCTAAAGAAGCACCTATAAAAGCCATTCCAACTCCTACTAAAACCGGAGTGTCATAAGTAAATCCTAAAGTGATAGGAATTCCACCTAAATAAGCTCCTAAAGTATTTCCGATATTAAAGCAAGCTTGCCCGGCAGAAGCCGCAAAGGTTTCTGCTCCTTTTGCATCTCTAATCAGCATCATTTGAATAGGAGTTCCACAGGTGAAAGAAATCACTCCGGTAACAAAAGCCATAACATAAGCCATGCTTTCTGAAGAAGCAGTGAAATGTACCACTAACAAGCAAACTGCCATAGCCGAAAAACTAAAAATCGTGGCTTTGTTAGGATTCATAATATCTGCTAATCTTCCTCCGATTAAATTTCCGATAACCATACCCAAACCGACTAAAAACATAATGATGGGAACATTATGAGAAGGTACTCCGGAAACATTGGTAACCAAAGGAGCGATGTAAGAAATCCAAGCGAAAAGTCCTCCGGTTCCTACAGAAATTAAGACAACTAAAAGCCAAGCTGTTTTTTTCTTAAAATAATTGAGTTGTTTAATTAATTTTCCGTTGGTGTTTTGCTGTAAATCCGGCATCCAAAAGAATAAACTTGCAAAAGTGATTAAACCCAAAAAAGCGATAAGTATATAAGTGATTCTCCATGAAAAATGTTGACCAATATAAGTTCCTATGGGTACGCCGATTAAATTAGCTAAAGTTAATCCTGCAAACATCATAGAAACTGCTTGTGCTTCTCTTCCTTGTTTGGCTAATCTTGTAGCAACAACAGATCCTACGCCAAAAAATGCACCATGAGGTAATCCGGAAGCAAAACGGGTTAAGCTCAATAAAGAAAAAGAAGGAGCAAAAGCAAATAAGCCATTAAAAATCACAAAAATCAACATTAAAACCATCAACACTCTTTTTGGGGGATATTTTCCTGAAATCAAAACTAAGGTTGGTGCGCCCACCACAACTCCCAAAGCATAAAGCGCAATTAGATGAGCAGCTTTAGGAATTTCTACTCCTAAATCATTTGCAAGATCAGGAAGAATTCCCATCATAGTAAATTCTGTCATTCCAATTGCCAATCCGCCTAAAGCTAAAGCTAATAATCCTTTCTTCATTTTCAAAAATTAAGACTGCAAAGCTCGAAGAAACTAAATCAATAACAAGTTGGATTAAGAAAATATTTGGGAATAACTCAAATAAAAAAATCACTTGAATTTTTAAAACTCAAGTGATTTTATTTTTATTAAAATATAAACTATTTACTCGATGATTTCCATTTCATCTAATAAATAACTTGCGTCTGCATATTTATCAATTACAAATAAAATATATCTGGCATCCACCATAATGTTTCTACAAATTTCAGGATCATAATTTAAATCACTCATTGTTCCTTCCCAAACTCTGTCAAAGTTTAAACCGACTAAATTTCCATCTTTATCTAAAGCCGGACTTCCTGAGTTTCCACCTGTGGTGTGATTTGTAGCGATAAAGTTTACCGGTAATTTTGCATTTTTTCTTTTGCCAACTCCATATTTACCATATTTCTTTTTCTTTTCTAACTTTAATAATTTCTCCGGCATATCAAATTCATAATCTCCCGGGATGTATTTATCTAAAGTTTCGTCTAAATAGGTGATGGGCTCATATCTTTCTTCTCTGTCTTCAGGTTGATATCCATCAACTTTTCCATAAGTTACACGTAAAGTAGAATTTGCGTCAGGGAAGAATTTTTTCTCCGGAAAAACTTCTAACTGCGCTTTCATATATGTTCTTTGCAATTGAGAAAGTTGATTCTGGATTTCTAAATATTTCGGAGAAACTTTTTCTTCATAAGCATCGCGAATTTTTCCTATTTCTTGGATAATCGGATCTGATTTTAAAGTTTCAATTAAAAAATCAGTGTTTTCAAATGCTTTTTCTACTTTTTCAATAGAGCCGATTTTATCGGATTCTTTTTTCCCGGTGATAAAAGAATTTTTAAAGCTTTCAGCAGAGATTTTTATTTCTTCATTCGGTAAAAATTCTTTTGGAACATCAGATTTATATAAATCGATTAAAGCCAAAGAAACTTCTTCATCTAAATCAGCGTCATAATTTTTATAAAGTCCTTTTAGATAATTTACCAAACGATTTTTGTAATTTTCTACTTCAGATTTATCTTTATTATCATCATAAACATCTATAAGATTGTTTAAGAGCAGTGCAACTCTAAAAGTTTCTGAGTTTCTATAAATTGCTTCATCAAAATAGATTTCAGCTAATTGAAATTCTTCATTTGCTTTATATAATTCATCAAATTCAGTAAGAATTTTTCCATATTTTTCTTTTAGATTTTCATCTTTTGCAATTCTGGATAAAAATTCTTCTTCGTATTGTTTTCGTTTTTCTACAGCATTAGATTTTTTTAATCCTAAGCTTTCTCCGCTCCATTTTTTGTGGTAGTTAGAAATTCCGGCATATTTTGAAGCGTATTTAATTCGAGTTTCATCATCTTTTCTCATTTTAGAATCCAAGATTTTTAAAGCTACATCTCTGATTCCGATTCTTGCCGGATTGGTGACTTTTAAGATTTGATCTAAAGCAGAAGCCGGTAAATATTCATCTGTTGTTCCCGGAAAACCAAATACAAAAGTAAAGTCATCTTGAGCTACGCCTTTAATAGAAATGGGTAAAAAGTGTTTTGGCGTGTAAGGAATATTATCTTCAGCATATTCTGCAGGTTTATTGTCTTTATCTGCATAAATTCTGAACAAAGCAAAATCTCCTACGTGTCTTGGCCAAGACCAATTGTCTGTGTCTGCTCCAAACTTTCCGATAGAAGAAGGAGGCGCACCAACTAATCTGACATCTTTATAGGTTTCGGTGATAAATAAATAATATTTATTTCCTTTATAAAAAGCTCTGGTGAAAACATCTTGATAAGCTTCTTTTACAATGTTTTTCTCGATGAGTTCTATATTAGCTTTGATGAATTCTTGACGTTTTTCTTCGTCTAAATCATCAGAAATTCCTTGTAAAGCTTTGTCTGTTATCTCTTGGATATCCACAATAAAAGTTGCGGTTAATCCTTTGTTGGGCAATTCTTCATCATAATTTTTTGCCCAAAAACCATCTTTTAAATAATCGTTTTCCACACTGGAATGCGATTGGATTTGTCCATATCCACAATGATGATTGGTCAACAATAAACCATTTGGTGAAATTACTTCAGAAGTACATCCACCTCCAAAATGGGCAATGGCATCTTTAATGCTTGCTGCATTAGGATCAAAAATATCTTTAGCAGAAATTTCCATTCCCATTTTTTTCATTTCCGGTTCATTTAATTCTGTGGGAATCCACATTCCACCGGCTTCTTGAGCTTGCATAAAAAACGTGCTCAACAACGCAAAAAGAAATAATAAACTGAATTTTCTCATTTTTATATATTTTCTCCAAATCTACGCAAAAAGCATGGAAGAACAATTATAGATTCTTGTTTGAAGAGAAGCTTTAAAAACATTATTTTTAGAGTTTATAAATTATTTTTTGATGAGAGATATTATGGGCGAAGCCCTTTTGGATTATTATCACGGCAGATATACAGAAGATTTAATTACTTGGACAAACATCACGGAAGATGATGAAATGTCTTTGCCTTATATGTTTAGAAATTTTGAAGAAATGGAATTTGTGGAACAACTGGCTTTAAAAACAGCAAAAGGAAAAGTTTTAGATGTAGGTTGTGGAGCGGGAAGTCATGCGTTATATCTGCAAGAAAAAGATTTGGAAGTAAAAGGGATTGATGTTTCTAAAGGAGCGATAGAAGTTTGTAAACTTCGCGGATTGAAAAAAGCAGAAAACATAGGTTTATTGGCTTTAAAAGAAGAAAAATTCGATACGATTTTGATTTTGATGAATGGAACAGGAATTTTTAGGAATTTAAAAGAAATGCCAAAATATCTTCAGCATTTAAAAACACTTTTAAAAGAAGACGGACAAATTTTAATAGATTCTACAGATTTGATTTATATGTACGAAAATCAAGAGGACGGATCTTATGCAATTCCGGTAGAAAGATATTATGGAGAAGTGAGATTTTGGATGAGTTATAAAGGGGTGGAGGGAAAACCTTTTGATTGGTTGTATATTGATGAAACTATTTTTGGGGATTATTGCGATGAAAATGGACTGAATTTAGAAGTATTAGGAAGGGGAGATCATTTTGATTATCTGGCAAAAATTACCAAAAAATAGGAAGAAACCTCTCTCAATTATAGTTGAAAAAACATTTGTAGTTGTGGTTTTAGTTTAGTTGGTTAACTTTTTGCTTTTTCAACTAATCTAAAAATCGAGAGAGGAGAAATTTATTGGTCTGTTCTTCTTTTTCTATCGTCGGAAGAAGGAAGATTTTTTCTTTCTTGTTTTTTCTTTTTGTCTCTTTCTTTCATTTTTTCGCCAATTTGATCGCTGGCCACAAAAGAAGCAATCATATCATTAAGCATATTGCTTCCGGCTTCCGGAGAATTCGGCAATAAAATAAGATTACTGTTAGTGTCTGCTCCAATAGCTTCAAGGGTGTCATAATGTTGCGTTACCACAATTAAAGCAGAAGCTTCTTGGGAGTTGATACCCACATTGTTTAAAACATCAACACTATCAAATAAACCACGAGCAATTTCTCTACGCTGATCAGCAATACCTTGTCCTTGCAAACGTTTGCTTTCTGCTTCAGCTCTTGCTTTGGCAACAATTCTAATACGTTGTGCTTCTCCTTGGTGTTTAGCAGCAACTTCTTCACGCTCTGCAGTGTTGATTTGGTTCATTGCTCTTTTTACTTCAGGATCCGGATCAATATCTGTAACTAAAGTTTTGATGATATCATATCCATATTCTACCATAGCATCGTTTAATTCTGTTTTTACAGCAACAGCAATACTGTTTTTCTTTTCAAAAACATCATCGACAATCATTTTGGGAACCTCAGCTCTCACTACATCAAAAACATAAGAAGTGATTTGATCTTTATGACTTTGTAATTTGTAGAAAGCATCATAAATTCTGTCGTCAATTACTTTGTATTGAACAGAAACACGAAGTTTCACAAAAACATTATCCTTGGTTTTTGTTTCGATTAAGACATCTAATTGTTGAACTTTAAGATTTACTTTTCCTGCAATTTTGTCAAAAATTGGAATTTTAAAATGAATGCCGGAAGAGCGAATGCTTTGAAATTTTCCAAAACGCTCTATCATAGCAGCTGTTTGTTGTTTTACAGTAAAAACTGAAGAGAAAAACAACACGATGAGTATAAAAATTATTATAGAATAAGTCATTTTCTTGAATTTAAATTATGAACTCGTAAAGATACAAAAATTATAAAGTTGACTTCATTTTGAAACAAAATTGTTAATAAAAGTTAAGTGTAATTTCAAGGAAAGGAATAAAAAAACCTTAGCGATTTTTAAAAGCTAAGGTTTTTCTGATAAGAAATATTATGCTGTTTAAAATAGATTATCCACAGACCAATATCTTTCTCCGGTGTCATAATTAAAAGTCAAGATTTTGCTTCCTTTAGGAATATCTTTGATGAAATCTGCTATAGCAGCTAAAGAAGAACCGGTTGAAATTCCTCCTAAAATTCCTTCTTTTTTTGCCAATTCTTTGGTATAGAAAAAAGCTTTTTCTTGCTCTACTTTAAGTACACCATCTAAGATTTCTTCTTTTAGAACTTTAGGAATAAATCCTGCGCCAATTCCTTGCAAAGGATGAGGTCCGGGTTCTCCGCCACTTAAAACAGGAGAATCTTTGGGTTCTACAGCAAATACTTTTGTGTTTGGAAATTTCTCTTTTAATACTTGTCCAACTCCGGTGATGTGTCCTCCGGTTCCAACTCCGGTGATTAAATAATCAACACCTTGCGGGAAGTCTTTTAAAACTTCTTGAGCAGTGGTATCGCGATGAATTTTTGGATTTGCCATATTATTAAACTGTTGTGGAACCCAGGCGTTGGTCATGTTTTTTGCTAATTCTTGAGCTTTTTCTACTGCGCCAACTGTTCCCAATTCTTTTGGAGTTAAAATAACTTCGGCTCCATAAGCGGTGATTAATTTTCTGCGCTCCATACTCATGGATTCTGGCATCACCAATTTTAAATTATATCCTTTTACAGCGCAAACCATAGCTAAACCAACTCCTGTATTTCCTGAAGTGGGTTCAATAATGGTGGTTTCCTTATTGATGATTCCTTCTTTTTCTGCAGCTTCAATCATGGCAGCAGCAATTCTGTCTTTTAGACTTCCACCGGGATTAGCGCGTTCTAATTTCATCCAAACTTCAACAGAAGAATCAAATAAGTTATTTATTTTTACGATAGGTGTATTTCCTATATGTTCTATAATTGAATTTATTTTCATGATAATTGATTTTAAAATTTATTGTTATTATCTTTTATTTTGATTTGAGATTTATGAAAAACCATAGAATTGGGTTGAATACTGTGCGTCAGCCAAACGTTTCCTCCAATAACACTGTCGTGTCCGATTTTGGTTTTTCCCCCTAAAATTGTAGCATTGGAATAAATGACCACTCGATCTTCAATAATCGGATGTCTTTGTTTGTTGGCTTCAGATTTAGAAACTGATAAAGCTCCTAAAGTTACTCCTTGATAAATTTTTACATCATCGCCGATAATACAAGATTCTCCAATTACAATTCCGGTTCCGTGATCAATAAAAAAACGTTTTCCGATTTTTGCGCCGGGATGAATATCAATTCCTGTTTTACTGTGGGCGTATTCTGTCCATAATCTTGGTAATAATTGCACATTTTGTTGTAAAAGCTGATGAGCAAATCTGTAAACAGCAATAGCATAAAATCCGGGATAAGCAATTTTTACTTCTTTTAAGCTTGTTGCAGCAGGATCATTTTCTAAAATAGCATTGGCATCATCTAATAAAGATTGATAAATCTCAGGCAAAGCTTTTGTAAAATCTTCTACAATAGCAAGAGTTTTATCTTTGTCGTCCATAATTTCTAAAAGAACTAAACAAAATTCGTCTTTAATTTCTTTCAACCGATCTTGAATAGCATTTATAGAGAGATATTTTTTGTCTTCTAATTGAAATAAAAAATGAAACACTTCATCTATAAAAGATTCTATGCGTTTTTTATCTAAGAAAGGTTTGGCTTCTAAATGCTGTTGATATAGTTTTTTGATAAATTTCTTTTCCATTATACAATTCTTAAATGTCTATAATATGATTGTGGTTTAAACTGTAAGCGTTTTTTTTGCTTTCAATTTTATGCATATTTCCCCAATTGGATAAGGTTTTAAAAACTTCGTTTAAAGTTTTCCCGTAAATACTTAATTGATAAGTAATTTTAATGGGTGAGGAGCTGCTTACCTCTCTGATAATCAATCCATTTTTTTCTAATTCTTTTAATTCTTTAGAAAGCATTTTACTGCCAATTCCCTTTACGGATTTTTGTAATTCTCCAAAACGTAATTTTTGATGAAAATATAAACTCATCAAAATAGGAATTTTCCATTTTCCGTTGATTTTATGTAAAGCATATTGAACTGCTTCTAATTCAAAACTTTCTTTTATCATATTTACTTTCCTTTAGGAAACTACTTTCTTTTGTAAAGTTAATATGCAAAGATAAATTCTTGTGGGAAATAAAAAACTTTTGAAATATTAAATTATTCAAAATTCATCACAGCATAAGCAATACTGTTTACTGCAGCAGTCATAATATCAAAATTAAGGGTGTGTATTTGGTCTGATTTTTTATGATAATGCGGATTTCCTTTTCCTCCGGTGCCGATAATCATTACGCCGGGGTAATTAAATTCCCAATAATTTCGATGATCTGAAGGGCCATTGTTTCTATAATCATCAGCATAAGATAAACGTCGAGAATCTATAATTCCCGGTTTTTTCAAAAGCTGAGAAAGGTGTTTATTAAAATCATCATATTTTTTAATTCCGGAAACAATTAAATAGTTTTTTTCATTGTTGGGATTATTTTTTTCTGTTCTATAATAACCGATCATTTCCATGGAAATCATTCCGATGATATTTTGTTTTTGTTCAAAAGCACTTTTGGCGTGAATATAACTGCCCATTTTTTTGGTTTTAAAAAAAGGAGGTTCTTCTAAACAATATGCAATAAAATCAATGCCATAATCCAGTTTGGGTTGATGTTGATTGACCATTCTTGCGATCTCTAATAAACCCGCTACACTGCTGGCGTTATCATCTGCTCCTTCTTGTTCTTTATAAACGTCGTAATGTGCACCTAAAATAAAACGCTTACTTTTCTCAGGTTGAAAAGAAGCCAAAACATTTTCGTATTCATTTTCTTTTGCTATCCAAGTTTGTCGATAAGGATTAAAACCAAATTTTTTAAAGTTTTCTTCAATATAATTTGCAGCTTTTTGAAGACTTTTTACATTTTTATAATTTCGATAAGGCTTGATGGAAGTTAAAAATTCAACGTGTTGATAAAGTGTTTTTTTATGTGCAGAAATCATTAGAAAGAATATTTTTTTGAAGATAAGCAATTTCAAAAAACTATTTTCTACAACAATGGGTAAATTATCCTCGTTTTTTTTAAGTTAAGTTAATTGTGAACTTTCTTATTTGAATACATAAAAACAGTTTTTTTTGTTGACTTTAGAAAAAATAAATATCTCTTTTATTTTTGAAGGTTGTTGTTTAATTAGTTTTATTTGCTAAAAAATAAATATTTAATAATAAAACAATATATAGTTTGTCATATTAATTTTATTTAATGTTTTTCTATTAATATCATTTTGGCTAATTTCAGTTTTTAGAAGTTATTTTTTTCTTTAAAATCTTTTGAAAGAAAGTTTTGGCATTTATTATGCGTATAAAACACTTTATAATGAAGAATTGGAAAGCCCAAAACAAAAATAACATAAATAATGAAGATATATTTATCTAATTTGATAAAAATAACATGCGGATTTGCATTGTTATTTCTTTTTTTTGCTACAGCAAGTTGCTCTTTTTTTGAAGATAAACCCGAAGAGAAAGAAAATGAAGTTGCTTTGCCGGTATATGAAGTAGATTCAGGAACAGTAGTGTTAAACACTGCTTTTTTGGGAGCTGTAGAAGGTAAATTCAACGTAGAAATTCGTCCGCAAGTAGAAGGGGAGTTACAAAAAGCATTTGTTGATGAAGGAGATCACGTAGAAAAAGGAGATAAACTTTTTCAAATTGATCCACAACCTTATCAAGAAGAATTAAATCAAGCGATAGCTAATCAAAATGTAGAAGTAGCTAATTTAAACAATGCTCAAACAGAAGTTGATCGTTTACGACCTTTGGTAGAAAATGAAGTTATGGCTCCGGTAAGATTAGAAAAAGAAAAATCTAATTATAAAGTAGCAGAAGCAAATTTAGAACAAGCAAAAGCAGAAGTTGCCAATGCGCGTATTAAATTGGGATATGCTACTATAAAAGCTCCGGTTAGTGGATATATTGGAAGAATCAGAAAAAGAATTGGAAACTTAGTAGCACCGGGAGATAATGAACCCATAACAGTGCTCACAGATGTAGATGAAATTTATGTATATTTCTCTGTAAATGAATCTGAGTTTTCACAATTAAGAGAAACTGACCCCAGTGTAAAAGACACCGTTTCTAAAAGCAGACAAAGAGATATAGGACAAAAAGTGTCTTTGATTTTACCTGATGGAACAGAATATGACCAGCATGGATTTATTGATGCCAATTCCGGACAAGTTAATAAAAACACCGGATCAGTTACTTTAAGGGCGAGTTTTCCAAACGAAGATAATATCCTAAGATCAGGAAACACGGTGACTGTAGTGAGGCATGATGAAAAAGCCGGAAGAATATTAATTCCTCGAAAAGCTACTTTTGAATTGCAAGCCAAAACATTTGTTCAGAAACTATCTTCTGATAATCGTGTACACAGACAATTGATTGAAATAGAAACAGAAGCGCCGAATAATCAATATATCGTAAAAAGCGGACTGAACAGAGGAGATAGAATTTTAGTAGAAGGATTGGATAAAGTATCGGACAGTACAAAAATAAAACCTTTGACTTATCGCCCTGATACATTAGTGGCTCCTGGAAGTACGATAGATAAAATTCTTATTGATTCAAGTCAAACAGAATAAATTTTTATAAAAAGTTTGATTTAATCAAATAAAACAGAAAAAATAGCATGCTAAAAAAATTTATAGATCGTCCTGTATTATCAACAGTTGTCTCCTTATTGATTTTGATGTTGGGAGTAATCGGAATGATGGAATTACCCGTTACACGTTTTCCTGAAATTGCTCCTCCCAGTGTAAACGTTTCGGCTTCTTATCCCGGTGCTGATGCAGAAACAGTAGCAAACAGTGTTTTACTGCCTTTAGAATCAGAAATCAACGGGGTAGAAGATATGAGTTATATGCGCTCAAAATCTTCTACAGGAAGTGCATCGATAAACGTTTTCTTTAAACAAGGAACAGATCCGGATCAAGCTGCAGTAAATGTGCAAAACAGGGTTTCAAAAGCAAATACAGATTTGCCTTCAGAAGTAGTGGAAAACGGAATTACAGTAGAACCCCAGCAGCGTGGATCTATTATGACGCTCAATATTTATAGTGATGATCCTGCTTTTGATGAAACTTTTTTACAATCTTACACCAATATTAACATTATCAGGGAATTACAACGAGTAGATGGTGTGGCAAAAATAAGCCGTATTGGAGCGCGAAATTACGCAATGCGTATTTGGCTCGATCCGAATAAATTGAGAGCTTATAATTTAGTTCCCAATGATATCAGAGCAGCAGTAAGAGATCAAAACTTTGAAATTGCTCCCGGAGAATTTGGGCAAAATACAGCAGAAGCTTTTCAAACCACCATTAAATATGGAGGAAGATTTACTTCGCAAGAAGAATTTGAAGATATTATTGTAAAAACCACAGAAGAAGGTTCTGTTTTAAGATTAAAAGATGTAGCGCGGGTAGAGCTTTCTGCCACAAACTTAAGAGCAGAAAATAGAGTAGATGGAAAACCGGGCTTAACGATGAACATTACTCAAAACAGTGGGGCGAATGCAAGGGAAATAGATAAAGCAATTCGAGCGAAATTAGAAGATCTGGAAAAAGGTTTTCCGGAAGGAATTAAATACAGTATTTCTTATAGTGTAAAAGATCAGGTGGATAACTCTATAAATCAGGTTCTTCACACCCTTTTAGAAGCTTTTATATTTGTATTTATCATCGTATTTATTTTCTTGCAAGATCTTAAAGCAACACTTATTCCGGCAATTGCTATTCCGGTGGCTTTGGTGGGAACTCTATTCTTTATTTATTTGCTGGGTTTTTCTATTAACGTTTTAACCATGTTTGCCTTAGTTTTAGCTATAGGAGTTGTAGTAGATGATGCAATTGTGGTGGTAGAGGCCATACATGAAAAATTGGAGCATAAAGATATTTCGCCTTATGAAGCTTCTGTAGAAACAATGGAAGAAATCACCCCGGCTATTCTTTCTATTACAATGGTAATGGCGGCAGTTTTTGTTCCTGTTGGATTTATGGACGGTCCGGCCGGAGTTTTTTATAAACAATTTGCTTATACTTTGGCGATTGCTATTTTAATTTCTGCAGTTAATGCGTTGACTTTATCTCCGGCTTTATGTGCACTTTTATTAAAAAGACAAAAAACAAAAGAAGAAGAAGAGGAAGAAGCCATAGCAGAAGCAAATGGAAAAAAACCAAAACGCAGAAAAATAAAATCAGCATTAAGTTATTTCTTTATAGCTTTCAATGCTGCATTTGATAGAATGAGTAAGCGTTATATTCATTCAGTAATTGTATTGCTTAAAAGAAGAAAACTGGCATTTACAGGATTAATTCTTGTTACAGTTTTAGGATTTATGGCCATGAAATTCACGCCTTCTTCTTTTATTCCGGATGAAGATAACGGATTTATTATTTTCTCTTTAAAATTACCTCCGGGATCTTCTTTGGCAAGAACAAACAGTGTGTTGCAAAAAGCAATTTCTAAATTCCAAGATCGAGAAGAAATTTTTAGTATGTCGAGTTCAGCAGGATATAACGCTATTGACAACTCTACAAGTTCTTCTTATGCCATGGGGTATATCAATATGTATCCTCATGATAAGAGAAAAGGAATAAGAGATATCAATGCTTTTATAGATACATTACGAGCAGATTTAGCAGATATTAACGAAGCAGAAATTTCCGTTTACAGCCGACCAACCGTAGAAGGATTTGGAGATCAAAACGGAGTGCGTTTCGTAATAGAAGATCGCTTTGGAAATGATTTTCAATCTTTAGGAGAAGTTTCAAAAGACTTTTTAGAAAAACTCAACGAAAGACCGGAAATTTTGCAGGCAACAACTACTTTTGAATCGGATTTTCCACAGTTGGAATTAACAGTAGATAAAGAAAAAGCAAAAATTCTTGGCATAGATATCCAAGAAATGTTGGATAACGTCAGGCAGTATTATTCTCGTGTAAAAACAAGTGAATTTAATTTATTTAACCGTTTAAACTTTGTTTATGTACAAGGAGAACCTTCTGCTACAGCAACATCATCTTCTTTAAATTCTGTTTTTGTGCGAAGCAAAAATGGAGATATGGTTCCGGTGAATACTTTATTAAAACTTAAACAGAGTTATGGTCCGGAAGTGGCCACAAGATATAATATGTATAACAGTGTTGAGGTGAGCGCAATTCCGGAATCCGGATATAGTACCGGAGATGTAATGAAAGCTATTGAAGAAGTTTCTGAAGTAGATTTACCCGGAAACTACCAAACAGAATGGACAGCTTTGAGTTTGGAAGAGAAAAAATCTGAAGGACAAACCGTGTTCATTATTGTGTTGAGTTTGTTGTTTGTTTATTTCTTACTGGCAGCACAATACGAAAGTTATATTATGCCGCTTTCCATATTATTATCCGTTCCTGTGGGATTGATAGGAGTATATGCAGTAGTAAATTTAGTAGGATTACAAAATAATATATATGTTCAAGTAGGATTATTAATGTTGATTGGATTATTGGCGAAAAACGCAATTCTTGTAGTAGAGTTTTCTCAACAGCAAAGAGCAAAAGGCAGTAGTATTGTTAAAGCAGCAGTAGAAGGAGCTCGACTCAGGTTGCGACCTATCTTGATGACTTCTTTGGCTTTTATTGCAGGTATGGTTCCATTGATGTGGTCTTCAGGGCCTTCAGCACAAGGAAATCATTCTATTAGTTTTGGGGCAGCAGGCGGAATGTTGTCCGGAGTAATTTTAGGAGTTTTTATAATTCCCGTTCTTTTTGTCATTTTTAAAATAATTGATGAAAAGTTCAAATTTGGTTCAAAAAAACAAGAATAAGTTATGCTCAAATTATTGAATATAAAATATATCATCTTCATTGTTTTTGTGCTGCTTTTATCGGCTTGTAGTACACAGAAAAACTACACCACAGCAGACATGGACTTGCCGGAGAAATTTCAATTGCCCGATTCGGTATCAAAAAACTTAGACACCGTTCTGATTTCAAGAGAAATGTTGTTTAAAGATACAGTTTTGGTTCAGCTTATTGATCAAGCTTTTGAAAACAACTTTGATGTAAGAACCATAAACAAAGAGATAGAAATCAACGATGCTTATTTTAAGCAATCTAAAGCTGCTTTTTATCCGGAATTAAATGTGAATCTATTAGGAATAGAAAAAGAGTGGAGATCTAAATATTCTCGACAAACTCCGGAAGGAAAATGGTATAATCACACCGGAAAAGAACCTCCGGAAAATGGGTTTGTCAACAGATCAACTTTTTATACTACAGCAGCATTAAATTGGGAAATTGATATCTGGGGAAAACTCAGAAATCAAAAGAAAGGAGCTTTGGCTTTATATGAACAATCAAAAGTAGCCAAAAGAACAATTCAAACACAGTTGGTTTCTACGATTGCAGAAGATTATTACTCTCTTTTAATGCTTGATGAGCAATTAGATGTAGCCAAAAAAAACCATAAATTTAGAGATAGTACACTTTCTATGATTCAATTGCTGTATAATTCCGGAGAGGTTACAGCCTTGGCAGTTCAACAATCTCAATCTCAGGTATTAGAAGCTTCATCATTAATTTCTCAACTTAAAGAAAGAAGAGCAATACAAGAAAATAATTTGCGTTTACTCACCGGAGAATTACCCGGAGAAATCAAAAGAGGGATTACCTTATCTATGGAAGGAGTTACTTATGAAGAGGTGAAAGAAATTCCTTTATATTTAGTACAAAACAGACCCGATGTTCTGGCTTCTCAATATCAGTTAACCGCTGCAAATGCAAGAGTAGGAGTTACACAAGCTCAGCGTTTGCCTAATGTGAGCATAGCATTAGAAGGGGGAGTGGAATCTTTATTGGCAGAAAATTGGTTTAATATTCCCGGTTCCTTATTAGGGGGAATTACAGGAGGAATAACCGCGCCTATTTTTCAAGGAAGAAAACTGAAGACAGAACATGAAGTTGCTAAAATAGAAAGAGAAATAGCAGAAATCGATTTTCAAAGAAATGTTTATGAAGCTGTAGTGGATGTAGAAAACATCCTGATTTCCATAAAAAGATTAGAAGACCAGTTGCAAATTGCTATTGTCAATCAATTAGTGGCAGAAAAAGCTTTAAAAAACTCAAGAATGCTTTTCCAATCCGGATTTGCAGATTATCTTGAAGTAATCACCGCACAAGGAGAGGCTATGCAGAGTGAATTAAGTCTTATTACCACAAAAGCTAATTTACTGACCGCAAGAATTCAACTTTATCGAGCTTTAGGCGGAGGCTGGCAATAAAAATTCTTTTAGCAGTTTTTTGAAAAGTATAATGAAGTCTTTTCTTTATATTGCAGAGCACTTTTTAAAGTTAAAAACAGTTGAATACTCATCAGGAAATAAAGCGAAAAAAAGCTATAAAAGCTTCCTATTTTAGTATTTTAGGAAATGCTTTTATGGCTGTTTTAAAAGGATTAGCCGGAATTTTAGGAAATTCTCATGCGCTTATTGCCGATGCTGTTGAATCAACTGCAGATGTGTTTTCTTCTGCTTTGGTTTTGTTTGGAATGAAATATTCCAGTCGCCCACCAGATGAAAATCACCCTTATGGACACGGAAGAATCGAACCGTTAATCACCTTTATGATTGTTGCTTTTATGGTGATTTCTGCTGCTTGGATTATCTATAGCAGTATTCAAAACATGGGGGTGGCCGATGAAGAATTACCGCATTCTTTTACTTTATATGTTTTAGGAGGAATAATTTTATTCAAAGAATTATCCTATCGTTTTGTGATGAAAAAAGGAAAAGAAACCGATAGTTTAACCTTAAAAGCAGATGCTTTACACCACAGAACAGATGCAATAACCTCTTTAGTTGCTTTTGTGGGAATTGCTGTTGCACTCCTTACCGGACATAAAGAAGCAGATGAATGGGCAGCTTTGCTCACTGCAGTAGTGATTTTATATAATGCTTATCGTATTTTTCGTCCGGCTTTAGGAGAGATGATGGATGAACATAGATATGATGAACTTACCGAAAAAATCAGATCGGTTTCTAAAACTGTTCCAGGAATTATTTATACGGAAAAATGCTTGATTCGCAAAACAGGAATGCAATATCATGTAGATTTACACGCCGTGGTAAATCCTGAAATTACAGTTAGAGAAGGTCATGATTTAGCACATGATTTACAAGACACTTTATATGAAAAACTACCACAAATTCAATATGTACTTATCCATATTGAACCGGATGATTATCATGATAAAGAGGATTGCTCTCTTTGATTTTTTCTCAACTGAAAAATAATTACCCTTACTTTTTTGCAATTTTCTTTACATCTTTTATTATTTCTTCTTTAGAAAATTCTCCAAAATAACTTCTGTAATTTCCATTTTTATCAATAATCACATAACTTGAACAAGGATAATGATGTTTAAAAAATAAATTTTCAACTTCATGATTAGGGTCTTTAAGCCAATCAACAACTAAATCTCTGTCTTGCAATCCATCTGTAGTTTTATAAAGATAAATTGGTTTTACTTTCACAAATTTCTGAATTTTCTCTTCCATTTCATCAAACCATTTTTTCTTTGATGCAGCAGTTGCTATTCCGCCTTGATTGCATTCATCAGCACCGGGATGATAAATAATAATCAAAGGTTTTTCAGCATCTATAGAAATTTGATGTGTTTTTTCTAATAAGTTATCCAAATTTTTACGCTGA
>JAJYSY010000058.1 GCA_021793375.1 Bacteroidota bacterium
CCGATCATCATACGCTAAGTTTTTCAGGGGAATGGGTACAATCAAAATTGGAAGAAGATTCTTGGGATGATTTCTTTGGAGATATTTTATACAGATTTACACTTTCTGAAAAAAGAAAAATCGACTTTGAATTTTCTGTGGTCAATGTTTTTGATAAAGATGTTTATAGAAATTTATCGGTTGGAGATTACACCATAGCAGAATCTTATTATCAATTAAGACCAAGACAATTTTTAGTGAAAGTTAGGTTTCCGTTGTAGTTAATAAGTTAAAATGAAATTGAAAAAAATCAGTGTTCTATATTAAAAAGAAAAATCATGAAAGAAAAAATCACTTTATTACTATTGTTTTTCAGCTTGACAATATTTGCTCAAGAAGAATATACTACCGATTATGAAATCCAATATGAAGTAAACTATAGCATAGATTCCACGAATTTAGAAAACAAATCCACTGAAATAGTTTACTTATATACCGATTCTAAAAAAAGTGTTTTTATGAGTTATCCTGAAGCTTTTGAAGAAGAGATAAAAGCGGATTTATTGCATCAAATAAAAACCCAAAATAAAGTCAATATCCCTAAAGAAGCAAGTTCTAATTTTGGTAAAGTATTTTACAAAGATCTTCAATCCGGAGAAGTTCTTACTACAGAAAAAATAGACACCAAAAAATATGTTTTTCAAGAAGATAAGCTTCCTCTAAAGTGGACTGTTTTAGAAGAAACCAAAGAAATTTTAGGTTATCAAGCTCAAAAAGCAAAAGTCGATTTTGCCGGAAGATCTTATGAAGCTTGGTTTACTTTAGAAATTCCCATTTCAGACGGGCCTTATTTATTTTCTGGTTTACCGGGACTTATTATCGAATTATATGATTCGGAAAAACATTATCATTTCAGCTTAAAAAGCATTGATAAATTAGATGAAAAAAGAGTTTTTGAATTTCCTAAAGCAAAAGAAATTACAAAGAATGAATTTTTAAAATTACAGAAAAAAGCAAAAGAAAATTCTAAACACGACACAACAAACCTACCCGGCATTCAAATGAAAGTCGTTTCTCATGATGGAATGAGTCAAGAAGAAAAAGCGGATAATCAAGCTGCAAAAAGAAGAATTAAGGAAAATAAAGCAAAGAAAAATAATTTAATTGAGAGAAATTAAGTTTGAAATTGAAGAAAACCTGTGTTCTATATTAAAAAGAAAAATCATGAAAGAAAAAATCACTTTATTACTATTGTTTTTCAGCTTGGCAATATTTGCTCAAGAAAAATATACTACCGATTATGAAATTGAATATGAGTTAACTTTTAGTCAAGATTCTACAGATTTAGAAAATCAAAAAACTGAAAAAATGTATTTATTTTCCGGTTCAGAATATGGTGTTTTTGTCAATGAACTCCGTGCTGAAGCAGAAGAGAAATTAGAAAAACTGAAAAAAAAGTTAGGGAGTAAAGATATAGATATAAAACTGGGGGTAAACACTGGTCAATTTGCAGATTTAAACAAAGCGGTTTTCAAAGATTTTCAAAACAATGAAATCAAAGTTTTACAAGAAATAGGCGGTAAAGATTATATTTATATAGAACCACAGAAAATAGATTGGGAAATCACCGAGGAAACAAAAGAATTTATGGGTTATCAAGTGCAAAAAGCAAAAACTAATTTTGCCGGAAGAACTTATGAATCTTGGTTTACTTTAGAAATTCCTATTCCTGACGGACCTTATATTTTTCATGGTTTACCGGGATTAATCGTGGAAATCTATGATATTGAAAAGCATTATCATTTTCAGATGAAATCCATTGATAAATTAGAAGAATCTAAAACTTGGAAATTGCCCAAAACAAAAATTTCTGACAAAGATAAAATTGATAAAATACAACAAAAAATAATGAAAAATGCTTTACTAAATTCTGATTATTCTTATATGATGGGTAAAACTCCCGGTGTTACAGGAAGTTCTATGATTTCTGCCGGAGAAGAATTTGTTGAAATTTCTGATAAATCCGGAAATGAAATAACCAAAGAAGAATTAAAAAGAAGATATAAAGCTGAACTTGAAACGCGAAATAATCCGATAGAATTAGAATAAAGATTTATCTTTATCCTTCCAAAAACAACTAATATCATGAAAAAATCAACTTCATTTTTTTTAATATTCATCTTATTTTTTATCAGCTTTTCTTTACAAGCACAAATAAAGGGAAATGCTGATTACCTTGTTAAATACGAGGTAAATTTTGCAATAGACAGCACAGACCGTGAAGAAAGAACCACAGAAATGCATCATTTATACACCGGAAATGCGGTGAGTTATTATGTAAGTGAAGTTCAATTAAAAATGGATAGTTTATTCAGCAAATTTCAAGGAATGTCTCCCGAACAAATGAGAAGCAGGAGCGGAGATTTTGAAGATTTGCCCAGACCGGAATTTTTGGCGAGAGTTTACAAAAATTTTGAAGCTCAAAAAGCTATGGTAAAAGTCAGAATATTGAGAGAAGGATATATTTATGAAGAAGAAAAATTTCCTGTAGAATGGGAAATCACAGAAGAATCTAAAGAAATTGGAGAATATACAGCTCAAAAAGCTTTGACCTCTTTTGGCGGAAGAAATTATGAAGCATGGTTTACGCTTGAAGTTCCCATCCAAGACGGTCCTTATGTTTTTAGTGGTTTACCCGGATTAATTTTAGAACTTTCAGATGCTGATAATGATTTTAAATTCTCTGTTTCATCTTTTAAAGCTTTACAAGAAAAAGTAGAAATCGATATAGAAGAAAAAGATTTTAAAACAGTAGAAAAAAAGAAATTTGTCAAAGCTTTTCAAAATTTCAGAGAAAATCCTTTAGGACCTTTCACAGAAACTGTAAGAAATATGGATCAAATTCCTGATCCCACAACAGGAGACATGATTTCCGGTCCGGAATTGATTAGAAAAGTAAAAAAAGAAGCCAAAAAACGAAATAATTATATTGAACGTTTTTAGTGATTTTTCTTACATTCGCAAAGCGACTTTAACTATTTATAAGTCATAAATAGATTTTTTTTAATTTCAATTCCAAACATGTGAAAAAGGTAATTTTAGAAGACTTAAAAACTATTGCTTATCAAGAAGCATGGGATTTACAAGAACATTTATTAAAAACGGGAGTAGATATAAAAATCAAATCTTCAAGAGAAAAAAGCTTCTCTAAAGAGATTAAGAATTATCTTTTGATTTGTCGTCATCCGCATGTTTATACTTTAGGAAAACACGGAAAATTCGCTCATTTACTTCTTCAAGAAGAAACTTTAAAAGAAAGAGGAATTGAATTTTACAAAACCAATCGTGGGGGAGATATCACATATCACGGCCCCGGGCAATTGGTGGTTTATCCTGTTTTGGATTTAGAACAGTTTTTTACGGATTTAAAACAATATATGCGTTTTTTAGAAGAAGCCGTAATCTTAACTTTAGCAGAATTTGGCATTAAAGGGGAGCGTTTACCAAAATCTACCGGAGTTTGGTTGGATGCTGAAGACCCTTTTAAAGCAAGAAAAATATGCGCTTTGGGCGTGCGTTGCAGCAGATGGATTACCATTCACGGATTAGCCTTAAATATCAATACAGATTTAAGTTATTTTAATAATATTATTCCCTGTGGAATTGCTAATAAAGGAGTGACTTCTATGCAAAAAGAATTGAAGAGAAAACTGGATGAAAAAAAAGTTCAACAAATATTTACGCAGAAATTTGCTGAACTCTTTAAAGCTGAAATTATTACTGCTGAAAAAAGTCTTTTAAACTCTTCAACAGAAATATTAATTTAATTTGCTATTTACTTTTTGTTTTAACTCTTGTTCTCTTCTCCATTGGTTAATTCCATAACCAGGAATAGCTTGTTTTTCACTTCTGTAAGAAGAACGCACTAATGGGCCGCTTTCCACATAATCAAATCCCATTTTATATCCTTCATTTCTGTAAAAAGCAAACTCTTCTGGAGTTACAAATCGCTCTACCGGCAAATGATTTGGTGTGGGCTGTAGATATTGTCCAATAGTTACCACATCACAACCGTGTGCTTTCAAATCTCTCATGGTTTGGATAACTTCTTCTTGTTTTTCTCCCAAACCAAGCATAATTCCACTTTTGGTACGCATTCCATTTTTCTTTAAATATTGAATTACCCCCAATGTTCTGTGATATTTTGCTTGCGGACGAACTTTTCTACAAAGTCTTTCCACCGTTTCTTGATTATGAGAAACCACATCAGGAGCAACATCTACAATACGTTGAATGTTTTCTTCCACTCCTTTAAAGTCAGGAATTAAAGTTTCTAAAGTAGTATCCGGACATTTATGTCTGATAGCTCTAACAGTATTTGCCCAAGCTGTAGAACCACAATCTTTTAATTCATCTCTATCTACAGAAGTAATCACTGCGTGTTTTACACCCATTTTATAAATTGCTTCTGCCACTCTTTTAGGTTCTCCTAAATCAACAGGATCAGGACGACCGGTGTTTACTGCGCAAAATCCGCAAGATCTGGTACAAGTATTTCCTAAAATCATAAAACTTGCCGTTCCTGCTGTCCAACATTCCCCCATATTTGGGCAACTTCCACTCTGACAAATCGTGTGTAATTTATTTTCTGTAACAGTGTTTCTTACAGCTTTATACTTTTCTCCGGTAGGTAATTTTACTTTTAGCCAATCCGGTTTACGCATTCTTACCGATTTTAATTTAGTATCTTTTGAAGATTTTGCTTTTTTAGTCTGTGTGTTGTCCATCATCTAAACAATAAGGAAATGTTAATTTTCTTTTGCTTGGCGAATTTACAAATATTTCATCAATAAATTCTTGTTTATTTTAAATCCTCTTTAAGATTTCAATAATTTAAATTCTTCTTGAATTAAAGATGATTTTAGTTAATTCTTTGATAAGATAAACAATTGCATTTCAAACTTTTGGTATTTTCGAAATTCTTGTTTTTCATAAAGAAATATGAAAGAAAAAAATAAAAAATCTTGGTTTAAAAGAAGATGGGGAGATGTGGTAATAGGCATTTTTGTGTTATTAATGCTGATTCCACAAACTCGAATGCCGATTATGGTATTTGTGCAACGCACCTTTGCTTTTGGTCCTTCCACTGCCGGAACTGATGAACAAATAAAAAATTATAATTGGCAGATGAAAACCTTGGAAGGAAAAAACATTTCTTTTGCAAAAGCTGAAGGAGAAGTAGTTTTCTTAAATTTCTGGGCTACTTGGTGTCCGCCTTGTATTGCAGAAATGCCTTATATGCAAAACATTTATGATGATTACGGCGATCAAGTGAAATTCTATTTTGTAACCGATGAAAATCCGGATAGAATTCACACTTTTTTAGCCAAAAATGATTATGATTTACCCATACAAATCAATCAAATAAATCCTCCAGATCCTATAGAAGCCAAAGCACTTCCCACAACTTATGTCATCGGAAAAAACGGAGATATCCACATCAAGAAAAAAGGATCTGCAAAATGGGACAGCAAAAAAGTAAGAAATCTATTAGACAAACTTTTAAAAGAATAATTTTTCTCAGCAATATTTTATAAAAACATTGTTCTCGATACATTTTTCTTTTCCATTTCATTTCAAAGAAAAATACTCGAACAGACATTTTATGTATTTTAATTAAAAATTAAAGCACAAAAAAGTTAAGCTCTATTTTAATTTTTATCAAATTTGCAGTATAGTTTTCAAACTAAGCAATGAGTATAATTCTGCCTTTTTTATCGGTTATTTTTGGATTTTTAATCGCCTCTTTTCTGAAAAAAGAAACGCATTTTACCCAGCATTTACTTTCTTTTAGCGGAGCTTTACTCTTAGCCATTTTAGTGTTTGAATTTCTTCCTCATGTTTATCATGATTATGAACAAATCATAGGAATTTTAATTATGAGTGGAGTTTTGCTTCAAGTTTTGTTGGAATTTATGTCTAAAGGAGCTGAACATGGACATTCTCATATAGATAAAAACCTGAAAAAATTTCCTTTCTTGTTGTTTGTCGGGTTGTGTATTCATTCTTTTATGGAAGGTTTTCCCATTGCCAATAATCCACATTTAATGATTGGTGTAGTTTTGCATAAGCTCCCGGTTGCCATAGTGATTTCAACATTTTTATTGAGTTCTAATTTAAGTAAATCCAAGATTTATACTTTTATTTTACTTTTTGCTGTTATGACGCCTTTAGGCAGTATTTTAAACCAGTATGTTGTTTCTTCTCCACAAACTGAAGTTTACATCAATGCTGTTGTCGTCGGAATTTTACTACACGTTTCTACCACCATTCTTTTTGAATCCTCAAAAGATCATCAATTCAATTGGTCGAAAATAATTTCTATCCTATTAGGAATTGGTTTAGCTTATTTTATGTAAATTTCTACTTGTTTTTTTTAAAGCCAAAACAAAAAACCTTGTGCTTATGAAACTAAAATTCATTTTTCTTTTTTTAGGATTTTCTTTTTTAGGATTTTCTCAAGAGGTAGAAACAGAATTAATCAGTCAAATTCCGCTTGATCAAGATCGTTTTATCGGCGTAGATAAATTCGATAATTTATACAGCATCAACAATAATATTCTTTATAAAAAAACTACTCAAAAAACCTATCAATTCAGTGCTTTACAATTAGGAGAAATCACTTCTGTAGATATTTTAAATCCGCTGAAAATCGTAGTTTTTTATAGAGATTTAAACACTGCAGTTTTATTAGATGACAGATTAAATGAAATCAATCGAGTTCATTTTAATGAATTATCCAGTTTCAAAACACCGGAATTTATCACAAAAGCCAATAAAAATAATCTTTGGATTTTCAATACCGACACCCAAGAATTAGAAATCTTTGATTATAAAAAGAAAAAAGTTATCGCTCACACCCAACCTACTCATCAACCCATTATAGATCAACAGAGCAATTTTAATTATTGTTGGTTGCTCACTCCTTCAAAACTCAAACGCTATAATGCTTATGGAAATTTTGTAGAAGATTATACCATAGAAAATATTTCTAAAATCGGTTTTTACAACAAATACCTTTTGGCTTTAAATCCGGAGGGGTTAATTCTTTTAGATTATAAAAACAAAGCCTTTAAAAACATCGATATTCCTGAAATTAAAATAGCAGATTTTTACACAGCTAACGAAAATATTTATATTTACGACGGAGAATTTCTCTATCATTATAAATTTAACATTCCAAATTAACAATTATGCATGTAGCTATTGCAGGAAATATAGGTGCCGGCAAAACAACCTTAACAAGATTATTGGCAAAACATTATAAATGGGAAGCCCAATATGAAGATGTGATTGATAATCCGTATTTAGAAGATTTTTACAATAAAATGGAACGTTGGTCTTTTAATCTTCAAGTTTATTTTTTAAGCAGTCGTTTTCGTCAAATCTTAGAAATCCGAGAAAGCGGAAGAAAGATTATTCAAGATCGAACCATTTATGAAGATTCTCACATTTTTGCACCAAACCTGCATGCTATGGGATTGATGACTACCAGAGATTTTGAAAACTATAAATCTCTTTTTGAATTGATGGAAACCGTTACAGAAGCTCCGGATTTATTGATTTACTTAAAAAGTTCTGTTCCTAATCTTGTTGCACAAATCCAAAAAAGAGGAAGAGAATACGAAAATTCTATCTCTATTGATTACCTCACAAAACTCAACAATAGATATGAAAAATGGATTAAAAACTATGACAAAGGAAAACTTTTGGTCATCAATGTTGATAATGTGAATTTTGTAGATAATCCGGAAGATTTAGGAGAAATCATCAATAAAATCGATGCAGAAATCCACGGATTGTTTGTGTGATTTTTGATTTTTAATCTTTACAAAAAATAGGTTGATGTAAAGCAGTAAATTAAAAAGATAATACTTTCTATTTTATGCTTTCCTTGTGGGAATGCTTAAATTTGCTTTTCAATAAATCTAAAATAAAAAATGGCAAAAATCAGATTGACCAAACGTTATACTTTTGAAACCGGTCATGCACTTTATGGTTATGATGGAAAATGTAGAAATGTTCACGGACATGGATACAAATTATTTGTTACCATCATCGGCGAACCTATTCAAGATGATTCTCACGTAAAACATGGAATGGTCATGGATTTTGGAGATCTAAAAAAGATTGTCAAAACAGAAATTGTAGATAAATTTGATCACGCTATTGTGCTCAATAAAAATTCTCCGCATAAAGAATTGGGCGAAGAACTAAAAGAAAAAGGACATCACGTTATTTTAGCTGATTTTCAACCCACCAGTGAAATGTTAGTCATTCATTTTGCAGAAATCATCCAAAAAAGATTACCTGAAAATGTAGAATTATTTTCTATAAAATTACAAGAAACCGACACCAGTTATGCAGAATGGTTTGCTTCAGATCAAAACTGATAAAATATTTCTTATAATTTATTCAAAATTCATAAAATATTTATAACATACATCAGTTTTATCAACTGATGCTTAGAGTTTTATTTTTAATCGTTTGCTTTTGTTTTCCACTTGTAATTTTTGCACAAGAGGCAGACAGTATATTGATTAAAAAAAACTTCAAAACAAAAGACAGTATTCAAATTGATAGTTTGAGTATCAATCCAATAGAGTTTGAAGTTTTAAATTTAAACAACCAACAAAAAATAGCAGAGAAATACTATAAAGTAGATTTTGCAAAATCTATTTTATTTCCCAAAGACAGTATTTTAAACACGATGGATTCTCTTCAGGTTCATTATAGATTATATCCTGATTTTTTAACCAAAACTTATAAGCAATTTGATAAAGACAGAATTGTCAGTCAATTACATGACAAAAAAGGATTATATCAATTAGGAGAAAATGAAAATCAAAAAGATTTTACTCCTTTTGATGGATTGGAAACCACCGGAAGCATTTCCAGAGGAATCACCGCCGGAACCAATCAAAATTCTGTATTAGACTCTAAATTAGATTTACAAATCACCGGAAAAATTTCAGAAAAAGTAGGAATCAGAGCTTCTATTCAAGATTCTGATATTCCTATTCAACAATCCGGATATTCTCAAAACCTCAACGAATTTGATCAGATTTTTGTAGAACTTTATGGAGAAAACTGGAATGTAAGAGGAGGAGATATAGATTTGGAACAAACGGATTCTTACTTCGGAAAATTTCATAAAAAAGCCCAAGGGTTAGCAGTAAATGCTACTTTAAACAAAGATAAAAATCGAACAGAAGTTTTTGCCGCCGGAGCTTTGGTAAAAGGAATTTTTACCAGAAATAAATTTGACGGACAAGAAGGAAATCAAGGTCCTTACAAACTCAGTGGTCCAAATGGAGAATTATTTGCTTTGGTGGTTTCCGGAAGTGAAAGTGTTTATGTAAACGGAATCCGTTTAAGACGTGGAGAAGATGCAGATTATACCATAGATTATAACGCCGGAGAAATCATGTTTAATTCCACTTATCCCATTACTTCAGAAATGAGGATTACGGTGGAATTTCAATATTCTGACAGAAATTTCTCTCGTGTGATTGCCACCGCCGGCGCAAAACATTATTCAGATAATTTTGAAATCGGCGGATTTATTTATAATGAAAATGATTTGAGAAATCAACCTCTTCAACAAGATTTAAGCGATGAACAAAAACAAGTTTTAGCCGATGCCGGAGATGATGAAGATCAAATGTTTTCACCCAGTGCAATTCCCACTAATTTTTCTGAAAATCAAGTGCTTTATAAAAAAGAAATCATCGACGGAAAAGAAATTTTTGTGTATTCAACAAATGAAGAAGAAGATTTATTTAAAGTAAAATTCAGCAAAGTAGGAAAAAACAAAGGAGATTATGTAGTAGCAGATTACACCACTATTTCCAGAATTTATGAATATGTTCCTCCAGTTGATGGAATTCCACAAGGAGAATATGAACCCATTACCAGATTGTATGCTCCAAATCAATTGCAAATGTTGGTCATCAACGGAAAATATAATCCTTCTGACAAAACAAATATTCAATTTGAATTGGCCGGAAGTTCTTATGATAAGAATTTATTTTCAAAAAAAGATAAAGGAGACGATGAAGGCTACGCCGGACATTTAAGTGTAAAACAAAATTTATTTACTTTGGCAGATACCACAAAAATAAATGCTTTTGCCAAAGTTGATTTTATCAATAAAAATTTTGAAAGTGTAGAACCGCTTTATAATGTAGAATTTGAAAGAGATTGGAATATTGAAGAAACCTTTGGAAACCATTCTCTAATCGATGGCGGAGTAGAATATATTCAACCCAAAAAAGGAATTGCCAGATATACTTTTCAAAAATTAGATTACAGTAATTTTAATGGAAATCGACAAGTTTTAAATTCTCAATTGAAATTCGGAAATCTAAATACCGCAGTAAATGCAAGTTATTTAGAAAATAAAGGCGATCAATTTTCTTCTGAATTTTTAAGAATTCACACAGAAGCTGTTTATAATTATAAACCTTTTTGGACCGGAATCCGTTTTGATATGGAAGACAATCAACAAAAAGATAAAAGCATTGGTGAATTAACCCCTTTAAGTCAAAAATATCACAGCTATGAAATTTTTACAGGAGTTGGAGACAGCACAGCTGTTTATGCAGAAATTGGATATAGACATCGCGTTACCGATAGTTTGAGAGATAATAGATTACAAAAAGCAGCTACTTCAGATAATTATTACATCAAATCACAAGTATTAAATACTGCGGATTCAAAACTTTCTGTTTTTTTAAATTATAGAAATGTAAATCGAGAAAAAGATGAATTGGAAGAGGGTGAAAATAAAATAGAACGTTCTTTAAACACGCGTTTGCGTTACACCCAATTTTTATTCAACAGAGTTGTCAATTGGAATACTACTTTTGAAACCAACAGCGGAACTTTGCCACAACAAGAATACACTTTTGTTGAAGTTGAAGCCGGACAAGGAGAATATATGTGGATTGACTATAACGGAGATGGAATTCAAGATTTAGATGAATTTGAAATTGCCACTTATCCTGATGAAGCAAAATATATTCGAGTGCTTTTACCCAATCAAGTTTTTGTAAAAACCCGACAAACAAAACTCAGTCAGATTTTAAGTTTAAATTTTCAACAATTAGCCCAAACAAAAGGAACAGATCATTGGTTGACGCATTTTCATAATCAAACTTCTTATTTAATAGATAGAAAAGTTGGTCGTGATGGAAATAATTTCAACTTAAATCCTTTTAGTGCAAAAGGAGAAGAATTGGCCGTAAATCTTAATTTTAGAAATACTTTGTTTTTCAACAGAGGAAAACAGCATTACACCACTTCTTATTCTTATATCAATTCAAGAAATAAAAACCTGTATTCCACCGGATTACAAGAAAGTGATTTAGAAAGTCATCAATTGGATTTCAATCATAAATTAGGACAAAGCTGGGTTTTTAAATACAACAATGACATCAATCTTTCTACCAATACTTCAGAAAGTTTTGAAAACAGAGATTACCGCATCAGAGGATTAAAAATCAATCCAAAAATATCTTATTTACACAGCCAGAATTTAAGATTTGATGTGTTTTATCAATTTTATCAACGACAAAACAGAATTGGATCTGAAGAACAACTTCATCAGCAAAAATTAGGAACTTCTTTTAATCTTTCAAATTCAGAAAAATATGCCATCAACGGAGAGGTGAGTTATATTTACAATAATTTTTCCGGAGATGCTTTTTCTCCTGTGGCTTATGAAATGTTACAAGGTTTACAGCCCGATAAAAACTTTACTTGGGAATTGTTATTTCAGAAAAAAATCACAGATTATTTGGATTTAAACTTAGCTTATTACGGCAGAAAAAGCGAAAACGCAAGAATAATTCACACCGGAAGTGTGCAGTTAAAAGCTTATTTTTAATCCTATTAATAATTAGTCTTTTCGAGTGATTTTCGTTTAAAATCTGCTAAGATTTTGAAGGAAAATTGTATCGAGAAATGAATTATAAAAAAATACTTTATTGAAATCCGTTCTCGATACAAAATTATTCTCCGCTATCGCTACAAATAATTTTACTCGAACTGACAGCAAAACTAATATGTCATTTCGAGTGATTTTCGTTTAAAATCTGCTAAGATTTTGAA
>JAJYSY010000059.1 GCA_021793375.1 Bacteroidota bacterium
TTCCGATTTCTTATTATAATAATCCGTTGGAAGATGTTTTATATATGGAAAAACGAATAAATAAAGATTAAAAAATCATCAAGAAAATAGAAAATATTTTCAGTTAGTAAATAAATATAAAACCATATTATTGAAGTCCTAATAAATACTGTATTTTTAACCGAAATTTTAAAGCTATGAAACCCATTAATTTTTATCGAGAAAAATTTATCGATTATCTAAATACACAAGTGCTTGCTCAGGAACCTAAAACGCTTTATGATCCTATTGTTTATATTTTAAATTTAGGCGGAAAACGTTTAAGACCGATTTCTGTTTTGATGACAGCAGAGCTTTTTGGTTGTTCTTATGAAAAAGCTTTAGATGCAGCTTTGGCGATAGAAGTTTTTCATAACTTTTCTTTGGTTCATGATGATATTATGGATGATGCAGCTGTGAGAAGAGGAAAAACTACTGTGCATGAAAAATGGGACATCAACACCGGGATTCTATCCGGAGACGCTATGTTGATCAGGGCTTATCAATTGTTTGAAAACTATGAAGGAGAAACTTTCAGAGAATTAGCAAAATTGTTTTCCAGCACTGCAATTATGGTTTGTGAAGGACAACAATATGATGTAGATTTTGAAGAACAAGAAGAAGTCAGTTTGGAAGAATATCTAAAAATGATAGAATATAAAACTGCAGTTTTAGTGGGCGCAGCTATGGAAATGGGAGCTATAGTGGCAGGAGCAGATCAAAAATGCAGAAAACAAATCTATGAGTATGGTTGTTTGTTAGGATTAGCTTTTCAATTACAAGATGATTATTTAGATATTTTCGGAGATTATGAAACTTTTGGAAAAGAGATTGGCGGAGATATTATTGAAAATAAAAAGACATTTTTATATTTAACAGCCTTAAAAAAAGCTTCTGCTGATGAAGCAAAACAATTGGCATATCTATATTCTTTAAATCCTGAAGATACCACACAAAAAGTAGAAACGGTGACTACTATATTTAAAAATTCCGGAATTGCAGAAATTACTCAAGCGAAGATTAAAGAAATCAGTTTACAAGCTTTTAAAGTCTTAGAAGAAATGGAAATTCCTGAAAAAAATAAAGCAATTTTCAGAGAGTTTGGAAAGAAATTAATGAATAGAGAAAATTAAAAGAATATTTTATAAGTAAAACTGCTTAAAAAATAAAATATTATGGGAAATATTGTAGCTATAGTAGGACGTCCAAATGTTGGGAAATCAACTTTTTTCAACAGATTAGTAGAACGAAGAGAAGCCATTGTAGATTCTGTCAGCGGAGTTACTCGAGATAGAAATTACGGAAAAACAGATTGGAATGGACGAGAGTTTTCTGTAATAGATACCGGAGGATATGTGGTAGGAAGTGATGATATTTTTGAAGGAGAAATAGACAAACAAGTAAAATTAGCTATAGATGAAGCAGATGTAATTATTTTTGTGGTTGATGCACACTCCGGAATCACTCCGATGGATGAAGATGTAGCAAGAATTTTAAGAAGAGAGAAAAAACCTATTCTCTTAGCTGTAAATAAAGTAGATAACAACCAATTATTTGAAGAAGCAGTAGAGTTTTACGGATTGGGATTAGGAGAATATTACCCCATTGCCAGTAGTAGTGGAAGTGGAACCGGAGATTTACTTGATGCAGTAGTAGAAAATTTACCTAAAAAAGAAGATAAACCCGAAAAAAAACTACCCAGATTTGCTGTAGTTGGCAGACCAAATGCAGGGAAATCATCTTTTATCAATACTTTAATTGGCGAAGAAAGGTATATTGTTACTGATATTGCCGGCACTACAAGAGATGCAATAGACACAACTTATAAGCGTTTTGGATTTGAATTTAATTTGGTGGATACTGCCGGAATTCGTAGAAAATCTAAAGTAAAAGAAGATATAGAATTTTACTCTGTAATGAGAAGTGTGCGAGCTATTGAGCATTCAGATGTGTGTTTTTTAGTAGTAGATGCCACCAGAGGATTTGACAAACAAGTACAAAATATTTTCTGGTTAATTGAACGCAATCGTAAAGGAGTGGTGATTTTAATCAACAAATGGGATTTGGTAGAAAAAGAAACCAACACCATAAAAGAAATGAAAGCTAAAATCAACAGAGAAATTGCTCCTTACACAGATGTGCCGATATTATTTGTTTCTGTAAAAGAAAAACAACGAATTTATAAAGCGATGGAAATCGGTTTGCAGGTATATCAAAATCGATCTACAAAAATTAAAACAAGAAAATTGAATGATGTGATGCTGCCTATTATTCAAAATAATCCACCTCCGCAATACAAAGGGAAATACGTAAAAATAAAATTCATCACCCAATTGCCAACTCCGCAACCGCAATTTGCTTTTTTCTGTAATCTTCCGCAGTATATTAAAGAACCTTACAAAAGATTTTTGGAAAATAAATTGAGAGAAAACTTTGAGTTAACAGGAGTGCCTATTTCAATTTATATGAGAAAAAAGTAATTTTTAATAAACTTATATTTTTTTTAGAAAACACGCAAAATTGATTGTAGTATAATTCTTGAATGGAAGAGATTAAAAAATACAAAAGAATATGTCTAAATTTTTCCGCCCTGCTTTATGTTCCCTTGTTTTATTATTTTCTTTTATAACTCAAGCGCAAGAATATGAAATTTCCGGGGTGGTAAAAGACACTTCAAAAACCAGTTTATCTTTAGCAACAGTTTATATAGAATCTGTGCAAGACAGCACGGTAATAGATTATACCATTACCGAAGACGATGGTGTTTTTGAATTAAAAGGAAAAACAATCGACGAAGAAATAGATTTTTATGTTTCTTATACCGGATTTGAACCTTTTCATCAGCGATATAATTTAAAAGAAAAATCTAAAATAGAATTGGGAGAAGTTGTTCTTGCTCCGATGGGAAATGTTTTAGATGAAATTGTTATTCGCGGAGCAGCTCCACCGGTGAAATTAAAAAAAGATACTTTAGAATTTAATGTAAATTCTTTTAAAACAAAAGACAATGCAAACCTTGAAGATTTACTTAAAAAACTACCCGGAGTTACGGTGGATAATGATGGAAAAATAAAAGTAAACGGAAAAGAAGTTACTAATATTAAAGTAAATGGAAAAGATTTTTTTGGAGATGATCCTTTGATTGCCACCAAAAATTTACCTAAAGATTTATTAGAAAAAATTCAAGTGGTAGATACCAAATCAAAATCAGATGAATTCACCGGAAAAGAAAGCGAATCTGATGAAAAAACAATTAATGTAACCATCAGCGAAGAAAACAACAAAGGACTTTTCAGTAGATTGACAGCAGGAGGCGGAACAGATCACAGGTATTCTTTAAATGGAATTGCCAATTACTTTAAAAACGAGTTGAGATTAAGTGTTTTAGGAAGTGCAAACAACATTAATTCCATAGGGTTTTCTTTTGATGAAATTTATGATGCTATGGGGCGAAATGCTTTTTCTATAGTAGGTGGACAAGGAGGAGGCGGAATTACAAAATCTACTTCAGGAGGTTTTGATTTTGTAGATAATTGGGGAGAAGACTTGGAGTTTTCTGCTAATTATTTTTACAATCGTGCCAGCACAGAAACAGAAAGTAAAGTAGAAAGAGAAAATCTTTTGCCTGATAATCAGTATTTTAATTTTTCAGAATCAAGCGGAAAAAATGTAAACAACAACCACAGGGGGAATTTTTATTTACAATATGAACCGGATACTTTAACACGGATTTTTCTTCGTCCAAATATTACGGTTAATGATGGATATTCAGAAAATAAATCTATTACCACTTCTACAGATGCAGACGGAAACTTACTCAATGATTCCGACACAAAAAATTATAACAATTCCGATGGAGTAGATTTTTCAAATCGTTTAGGAATTATCAGAAGATTTGGAAGCAAAGGCGGTTTCTTTCAATTTGATTTAAACAATAAGAATTCTACAAATAATCAAGAAAGACATAATTATACATCAAGAAATATCTATGATGAAAATCAAGTGTTGATCGATAATGAAGTCCAAGATCAATACATAAAACAAGATCGTAAAAAAGAGGAATATAGCGCTACAGCAAGTGTGAGAATTCCTTTAAATGAAGATTTTAAACTGGATGCAGGATATACTTTTTCTCATGGAAAAGAAGATAATGAAAGATTGCTTTATGAAACTCTGGATGGTGAAATGGAATATGATCAACTCAATGAAGATTTGAGCAGTAATTTTGAAACTAAAAATATTCAGCATAGACCTTATGCAGGAATAACTTTTAACTCTGAAAAACTGATGACCAGTGTTAGAGGAGGGTATGAAATTACAAATCTAAAAAATACAGAGAAATTCACTTCTTCTCAATTTGACAATACTTTTAATAACTTATTTGCAAGAGTATTTTTGCGCTATCGAATAGATGAGATGAAAACCTTGAGTTTCTTTTACAATAATAGAAGATCAATTCCTTCTGTAACGCAATTACAACCTGTTTCTAACACCACAAATCCGTTGAATATTATTGTGGGAAATCCGGATTTAAAACCCAGTTTGACCAATAGATTTTCTGCAAACTATAACAACTATAATTTTAAGACTCGCACTGGAATGTTTATTTATTTAGGCGGACAATACAATTCTGATGAGGTGGTTTCCAGCACGATTACAGATGAAGATTTTGTGAGGACCACAACTTATACCAATGTGGATGGACGATATAATTTAGATTTAAGAGGAAATTTCTATAAAGAATTTAGTTTTAAAGATAAAAGCACACTTAAACCTCAAGTAGGTTTAAGTTTAGGAATGAGTAAGGATATTGGTTTCTCAAATGAAGAAAAATACAAAGCAGATAACTTTTCTGCCGGACCAACTTTTAGTTTAGAATATGATATTCCTGATATTTTAAATGTAACACCAACTTATTCTTTACGATATAATCAAACAAAATATAGTTTAGATAATCGTAGAAACCAGAATTATACTGATCATGATGTCGGAATTGAAATCACTTCTTATTGGCCAAAAAACTTAATTTTCGGAAATGATATTACATACAGACATATCGGCCAAACCGCTCCCGGATTTGACAATGATTTTATTTTGTGGAATATGAGTTTAGGTTATGAAATCTGGGATGGAGATGGAACTTTTAAAGTAACTGTTTTTGATTTATTAAATCAAAATGTTTCAACCAGAAGAGTAACCGGAGAAGATTATATTCAAGATACTCAACAGTTAGTTTTAAAACGCTATGCTATGTTTAGCTTCACTTATAAATTCAGCAAATTTGGCGGAAAAGGAAGCAGATCTCAAGGGGGAGGAGGTAGAAATTTTAGAAGAGGATAGAATTATAAAAAAATATTTTGAAATTAAAGAAATTATTTTATAGATTTCTGTCGGAAAAGTTTTAACTTTGCGTGCAATTAAATTTAATTGCGATGTGTTCAGAAAACAATAAAATAATAGGGGAAGGCTTAACTTATGACGATGTATTACTCGTTCCTGCCTATTCAGAAATCCTTCCTCGTGAAGTAAGTCTAAAATCAAAATTCACTAAAAATATTTCTATAAATGTTCCTATTGTTTCTGCAGCAATGGACACCGTGACGGAATATGAAATGGCGATTGCGATGGCCAGAGAAGGAGGAATTGGTGTTTTACACAAAAATATGTCTATTGAAGAGCAAGCTCTACAAGTCAGAAAAGTAAAACGTGCAGAAAGCGGAATGATTATAGATCCGGTTACACTTCCTGTTTCTGCAAAAGTGAAAGATGCCAAAGATTTGATGAAAGAACATAAAATCGGTGGAATTCCTATTGTAGATAAAGAAGATAAATTAATCGGAATTGTAACAAATAGAGATTTACGTTTTGAGAAAAATCATCAACGTCCAATTTCGGAAGTGATGACTTCAGAGAATTTGGTAACCGTTTCTAAAGGAACTTCTTTAGAAGAAGCAGAGGTGATTCTTCAAAAACATAAAATAGAAAAACTACCGGTTGTTGATGAAACGAACAGATTAACAGGCTTAATTACTTTTAGAGACATCACCAAATTGACGCAAAAACCAATGGCCAATAAAGATAATTATGGTCGATTGAGAGTTGCAGCAGCAATTGGTGTAACTGCAGATGCAGAAAAAAGAGCAGAAGCATTAGTAAATGCTCATGTGGATGCTTTGATAATTGACACGGCACACGGACACACCAAAGGAGTAGTTGAGGTGTTGAAAAAAATCAAAAATAAATTTCCGGAAGTTGATGTAGTTGTAGGAAATGTGGCTACTCCGGAGGCAGCAAAATATTTGGCAGAAGCAGGAGCAGATGCTGTAAAAGTAGGAATTGGTCCGGGGTCAATTTGTACTACACGCGTGGTTGCAGGAGTAGGATACCCTCAGTTTTCAGCTGTTTTAGAAGTTTGCAAAGCATTGGAAGGAACAGATGTTCCGGTAATTGCAGATGGTGGAATTCGTTATACAGGAGATATTCCCAAAGCTTTGGCAGCAGGAGCAGCAACTGTGATGTTGGGCTCTTTATTGGCAGGAACCAAGGAATCTCCGGGAGAAACAATTATTTACGAAGGAAGAAAATATAAAACTTATCGCGGAATGGGATCTGTTGAAGCTATGCAACAAGGTTCAAAAGACAGATATTTCCAAGATATGGAAGATGAAATTAAAAAACTTGTTCCCGAAGGTATTGTGGGAAGATTAGCTTATAAAGGAGATTTGATGGAAAGTATGCATCAATTCATCGGCGGATTGAGAGCAGGAATGGGGTATTGCGGAGCCAAAGATATTCCGACTTTACAAAAAACAGGAAGATTTGTTAGAATTACTTCTTCAGGAATTAGTGAAGGACATCCACATGATGTTACCATAACAAAAGAAGCTCCTAATTATTCGAGATAATTCTAAAAAGAAAAATTAATTTATAAAAGGAAATTTCTTAGGAGATTTCCTTTTTTTATTTAAGAATTAAAGAAATGAAATCTTAATTGTTTATTTGCTTCAGTTTTCTTCTTTTTTGAGTTTTTAAAACCACACTTAAAAGAGAAATAGCAATAATTATAAGAATAGTTCTGGAAGTGAAGTAATTTCTATAAAAATCCAAATCAAGTAAGGAATCAAAACTAAGTAAAAAATAAATCGCGGTAAGGACGGCGATATTATAGCCAAATTGTTTTAAAAATGTTTTCATAATTAATTTTTCTTTTTATTGCGAACAATAACTTTCACAAGCATTGGTCCCAAAACACCTCCAATAATTCCGCTTGCTACAATAATAATAATATTTGTGGTGGTAAACATAGTTTTTTTAAAAGTATAATCAAAGATAGACAATTTTAAAAAAATAGTTTTGAAATTAAATATATTGAGATTAATAAAATTATTTTAAATATCCAAGATGAATTAAGTCAGATTTGTTCTTGACATGAAAAATATTGGAATTTTTTAATAAATAAGTCTTATTTACAATATTTTGAAAATATTCAAATCTATGCTCTGATATAAGAATTCCTTTAGAATTAGATTTTTTTAATAATAATTGATTTAGTTGATTACTTAAAATCGGAGATAAGCCTAAATAGGGTTCGTCTAACAAACAAAAGGGAGAGTTGTTAGTTAAAATTAAATAAGTTTGAAGATATTTTTTGCTTCCAAAAGATAAATCATTTACTTTTTGATGTAAAGTTGATTTAATTAAAGGATCAGACATTATTTCATTTTGATCTTTCGGACAGTAAATAGTAGAGTTAATTAAAGTTTTTACTTTTATACTTTTAGGTAAACATATAAATTGAGGCGATAGAGAGAAAATTTTATAAAAATTAAGATGATTTTTAATTACTTTATTATTGAATTTAAAAAAAATATTATCTGATTTTTTTGTGCCAAATAAAATTGAAAATAATATGCTTTTTCCACTACCATTATTTCCTAATAAACCAATAATATCTTTAGTGTAAATTTTTAAATTAATACCAGATAAAATTTGTTTTCCATTTATAGTTTTGCTTAAGCTGTCTATATTTACTGAATTCATTTGAAAATAACTTTGAAAAAGTAAGCAATTAAAAGATTGAAAATAAGATTTAATGTAAATAACACTTCAATTTTTAATTGAAAATTTCTATAAAAATATAATTTAGCTTTTAAGCTTTTTATATTGATTAATAAATCAAAAATGAAAATAAATAATGGAATTAAAACCCAATTTTTCACAGGAAAAAGCCAATTTGAAAAAAAAAGAGCAAAAATTAAAAGTATAAAACTTCTTCTATAAAAAAAGAAAAATAATTTGATATTATTTTTTTGCATAAAATTTAATTACTAATTTTTTTCTATGAGATAAGGTGTTGATTGTTAGATATTTTTGGTGATTCCGCTCACTGCAAGAATAATAATATTTGTGGAGGTAAACATAGTTTTTTTAAAGTATAATCAAAGATAGACAATTTCTTAAAAAAATCGGTTTATAAAAAATAATATTTCAAAAGTTGTGAAAGAGATGAAAATCCTCTTGCTTCAAATTGTTTATAGTTGTCTTGGAATAACATTACAACAAAACACTTATTAGGAATGTGAACTTGTTTATATTTGCAACATAAAATCATTAAAATCTTTTGTTTTGGATATTATCTTAAAATACTTTCCTCATCTTACGGATCATCAAAAAAATCAGTTTAAAAAGCTGGAAGAGCTATATAAAGATTGGAATTTAAAGATCAATGTAGTTTCAAGAAAAGATATTGATGAGATTTATACACGCCATGTTTTACATTCTTTGGGAATTGCTAAAATTCAAGCTTTTAAACCCGGAGCAAAAGTTATAGATGTAGGAACAGGAGGGGGATTTCCCGGTATTCCGTTGGCTATACTTTTTCCGGAAACTCAATTTGATTTGGTGGACAGCATCGGAAAAAAAATAAAAGTAGTAAATGAAGTTGTTGCAGGTCTTGAACTTGAAAATGTGAAAACTTACAATTGCAGAGTAGAAGATTTGGACAGAAAGGGATATTATGATTTTATTATCAGCAGAGCTGTGGCAAAAATGCAAACTTTTGTAGGTTGGACAAGAGGAAAAATAGCAAAAGAGAGTAAACACGAGCTTAAAAATGGAATTCTATATCTTAAAGGCGGAGATTTAACTAAAGAATTAGCCCGATATAAAACCGCGAAAATTTACCCTTTAAAAGATATTTTTGAAGAGGATTTTTTTGAAACTAAAGTAGTGGTTCATCTTCCACAGAAATATAAAGGCTGATAATTATAATTTTTCAGATAAATCGGAGTTTAATATTTTTATTAAATTTAGCTATCAAAGCTGTTGAAATAATTTCAAGAGAAGTTGTTTTTATATAGCTATTGGTCAATTCTTTCATTAAAATTAAACTGTTGAAAAAACTTTTATTTCTTGTTTTGATTTTGGGTTATACCGGAGTGAGTTTTGCTCAAAAAAAAGAAGCTATTCAAGATAGCGTTTCAAGAGATTCTATCACGACTCATAAAACTATGAAAGAGGTAGAAAAAAGTAAAGACAGTACAGGGATTTATAAAAACATAAAAGAATATTCAGAAAAAAGTAAAGTAGGAAAAATCTTACATAAACTGATGTTTAGCGAACCTGATAAAAAAACAGGTAAAAAAGAAGAAGACAATTTACCTAATTATGCGCCTTATTCGGGGCGTATAATTCGCGATATAGAGATCAATACACAAAAACCATTCGGATATGATGTAGATGACACTACAAAAACACCCAATTCTTGGTTTCAGAAAACAGGAAATGCTGTGCATACTAAGACAAAACCTGTGGCGATAGAAAAATATTTTTTGTTTGATAAAGGTCAGGAAATAGATACTTTTTTAATCAATGAAACCGCTCGTCTTTTGCGTCAACAAAAATATGTTCGAGAAGTGAGAATTTTTCCGGATAGCACCACAAAAGGAGGAGATTCTTTAGATTTAGAAGTACGAACTTTAGATTCTTGGACATTATTGCCAAAAATGCGTATAAATGGAACTTACACAAAAGCCGGAATACGCGAACGGAATTTTATAGGATTAGGGCATCAGGTAAATGTATATTATTCTAAACGTTATGCTGATGGAAACACTGGGTTTGATGCTTCTTATAAAATCCCGAATATTCAAAATACATTTGTGGATGTAATAGGGAATTATCGGATTGATTTAGATCACTTTTACGATCGTTATATTTCTGTTGGACGTAAGTTTTATTCCACTTTAACGCGTTGGGCAGGAGGAGCTTTTTTTCAAGAACGTTTTCTGGAAAGACCTTTGCCGGATCAGGAGATGAATTTTGAGGATATCACTATGAAATACAGATATCATAATTATTGGGGTGGATATGCTTTTCCAATTTTTAGAAATGAGCAATCAATAGAAAAAAACACAAATCTTGTAATCGGATTAAGAGCTTCTTTTTTGGATTATAAACGAACGCCTTCAGAAGAATATGATCCGGAGAATTATTTTTCTGGAGAAAATTTTTATTTAACCAGTATTGGGTTGAGTTCAAGACAGTTTGTTCAAGATGCTTTTATCTTTAAAGATGGAGAGGTGGAAGATGTTCCTATCGGATCTTATTATGGATTAACAACGGGGATAGAACGAAAAAATAAGCAAAACAGATTTTATATCGGCGGAAGAGCTTCTTACGGGACTTATTTTAATTGGGGTTTTTTAAGTGCTAATTTAGAAGGAGGGAGTTTTGTAAACCATTCTGAATTAGAACAAGGTGCAATCAGTTTTAAAGTAAATTACTTTAGTAATATTTGGTATTTGGGAGATCGTTGGCGAATGCGTCAATTTATAAAACCACAATTTGTAATTGGATTTAATCGACTTTCTTCTAAAGTAGATCGGGTAGGGCTGAACGAAACTCCTTATTTTAGAGGAGTGCATAATCAGGAATATATCGATTATGGAAATCAAGATAGATATATTGATTATAAAAATGGAAATATAGAAGGTTTTGACAGCTACAGCTTAGGAACAAGAAAATACGTAATAGATTTTCAAACACAGTTTTATTCTCCTTGGAATTTATTGGGGTTTCACATTAATCCGTTTGTAAATGTAAGTTTAGCTTATTTAGATGGAGATTCTAATGATTATGAAAGCGATAAATTTTACTCTTCGATTGGTTTGGGAGTGGTGGTAAGAAATGATTATTTAGTATTTGATTCTTTTCAGCTTTCTTTTGCTTTTTATCCGAGGATGCCGGGAGAGGGGAGTAATATTTTTAGGAGTAATGCTTATAAAACAGAAAATTTTGGATTTCAGAGCTTTGAAGCAGAGCAACCTCGTCCTGTTATTTATGAGTGATTTTTATGGAAAATGAAAAAAGCCATCCCGAAAATATGGAATGGCTTTTATGGGTAAACTCAAAATTTGAGTATTACTTTTGATAGTGAAAGACGGAAACTATGAATTCAGAATAGACGATGGCCCTTGGTTGCCTTTAGGCGAAGACGGTACGATAGAATTCACCGACTTAACTCCGGGCGAACACTTTGTGTACGGAAGAGACAAAGACGGATGTGGAATCACCATTGTTCCATTCTCTTTAATCGACTATCCTGATTTCTTCACCCCGAATGATGATGGTTACAACGACACCTGGAACATCTTCGGATTAGAAGATCAGCCGAATGCAAAGATTTACATCTTTGACCGCTACGGAAAACTCTTAAAACAACTCAGACCAGATGGCGAAGGTTGGGATGGAACCTACAACGGCAAAGCTATGCCTTCCAACGATTATTGGTTTAGAGTAGAATACCGCGAAACCACCTTATCAGAAGACGGCAGCTTCAGCGAAAGACCGGCCACCTTCAAAGGGCATTTTACCCTGAAAAGATAAGAAGTGGAGTAGAGAAGAATAGAAAAAGAAGCTGTCTCATAACTGGGGCAGCTTTTTTCTTTTTCTAAGATTAATTATTAGGAGAAATCGTAGAGATTTAGTATCTTCATGCTTTGAAAATCAATGAGATGAAGATAAAATTCAAGGA
>JAJYSY010000012.1 GCA_021793375.1 Bacteroidota bacterium
CCTCTCCTACTTTTGGATTGGATACAGATAATTATATCGGTAGTCTTCCTCAATACAATAAAAGCGAAATTAAAAATCCGGTTGATTTTTATATAGAAAAACGCTTACAACCTCAATTTGAATTAGCAAAACAACAAGGTTTTACTTTTAAAGAATTATCGATATTTTATAAAAATTTAGAAGAAATTATCCCATTTGAAAAACCTGCTTTAATTCACGGAGATTTATGGGGAGGAAATTATTTAACAGCCAAAAACAACACTCCGGTGTTGATAGATCCGGCGGTGGCTTTTGCGCCTCGCGAAATGGATATTGCAATGATGAAATTATTCGGAGGTTTTCCCGAAGAAGTATTTGCTATTTATCATGAAATCTTCCCAATGCAAAAAGATTGGGAAGATCGTATAAAAATCTGGCAATTATATTATGTATTGGTTCACCTCAACCTTTTTGGAAGAAGTTATTTAAATGCCGTAAAAAACATCTTAAAAAGATTTTCTTAAATCGCTAATTCCAATAAAACCGGACAATGATCGCTGTGTACAGCTTCAGACAAAATCACAGCTCTTTTAATTTTCTCTTCCAAAGGTTTGGTAATCATATGATAATCCAATCTCCAACCTTTATTTCTCGCTCTGGAATTTGCGCGATAACTCCACCAAGAATATTGAACATCTTCAGGATTTAACAAGCGAAAAGTATCTATAAATCCACTTTCTAAAAACTTGCTCAACCAATCTCGTTCTACCGGTAAAAATCCGGAAACTCTTTTTAAACGCACCGGATCGTGAATATCAATTGCTTGATGACAGATATTATAATCTCCTGAAATTACTAAATTGGGAAATTCTTTTTTTAAGTTATTTATATATTCCTGAAAATCATCCATATAAGTGAGTTTAAAATCCAATCGATGATCGCTTGTTCCGGAAGGAAGATATAAACTCATCACAGAAACATCATCAAAATCAGCTCTTATATTTCGCCCTTCTTCATCCATATAAGGAATTCCGGTTCCGTAAGTAACATTATTGGGTTTTATTTTACTCAATAAAGCCACTCCGCTATACCCTTTTTTCTCTGCAGGATACCAATAACAATATTTATAACCTATTTCTTTAAAAACATTTTCATCAAACTGCTCCGGATTCGCTTTTATTTCTTGCAAACAAACCACATCGGGTGCAGCTTGTGCCAACCAATCTACTATTCCTTTTCTCATCGCAGCGCGAATTCCATTTACGTTGTAAGAAATTATCTTCATATCATTAAAAATTTTGCTCAAAAATAAGTTTTAAAATCACTAAAGAAAAAAATCTATCTTAAAAACTAAATTACTTATCTTCGTTATAAGACTTTATAGTTTAATTTCAATATGAATAAAAAAATAATAGGAAGAACAGATCGAGCTGATTTTCCGGAATTAAAACTGCGAAATATTCCGATAAAAATTGATACCGGAGCTTATACCTCTTCTATTCATTGTTCAGAAATTGAGGAAAAAGAAGGGAAATTATCCTGCGTTTTTATAGCGGATAAAAACGCTTTAAATTCTAAAAATAAAATTACATTTGCATCCTATAAAAATGTTACCGTCAGGAGCAGCAACGGGATTGCTCAAAACAGATATGTAGTTGAATCAACTATAGAATTGTTTGGAAAAACCTATAAAATCAGTCTTTCTTTAAATGATCGTAGCGATATGAAATTTCCTGTTTTAATAGGCAGAAAATTCTTAAACGGAAAATTTATTGTGGACCCGGAATTAGAAAACATTTCAGTAAAAGAACAAAAAACATCTTCATGAAAATTTTAGTTTTATCTCGTAACAAAAACCTTTACTCTACACAACGATTAGTAGAAGCAGCCGGAAAACGCGGACACGAAGTACAAGTTGTTGATCATTTAAAATGCAATATCACCATTGAAAAGAAAAAACCAAGAATTTATTATAAAGGTGAATTTTTAGATGACATCGACGCTATTATTCCAAGAGTTGGTGCTTCTGTGACATTTTATGGAACAGCAGTAATCCGACAATTTGAAATGATGGGTGTTTTTTCGACAGTAGAATCAGAAGCTTTGGTAAGAAGTCGTGATAAGCTGAGAAGTTTACAGATTTTATCTAAAGCTAAAGTGGGTTTGCCAAAAACTGTTTTCACCAACTACTCAAATGAAGTAGAAGATATCATCAATCAAGTGGGCGGAACTCCTTTAATCATCAAACTTTTAGAAGGAACCCAAGGATTGGGTGTTGTTTTGGCTGAAACAAAAAATGCGGCAAAATCCGTTATTGAAGCTTTTAACGGTCTGCAAGCCCGAGTGATGGTTCAAGAGTTTATAGATGAAGCCAAAGGCGAAGATATTCGTGCTTTTGTGGTTGACGGACATGTGATTGGCGCAATGAAAAGAAAAGCAAAAGACGGAGAATTTAGGTCTAACTTACATCGTGGAGGAACTGCAGAAATTGTTGAATTATCTGATGAAGAAGAAATTGCTGCCATCAAAGCGGTAAAAGCTTTAGGACTTGATGTGGCGGGAGTGGATATGCTGCAAAGCAAAAGAGGACCGCTTATTTTAGAAGTAAATCCTTCTCCGGGATTGGAAGGAATTGAAAAAGCCACCAATAAAAATATTGCCAAATCCATTATCAGATATATTGAAAAAAATATTTAAAAGATGAAAATCAAGCTTAGAGAAATATATAAAGAAAAACGAAATCTACTGTCTTCAGAAGAAATCGAACAAAAAAGTTTGGCCATAGCCAACCAAACTTTACAACTTCCTATTTGGGAGAAAAACATTTACTCTATTTTTTTAAGCATTCGAGATAAAAAAGAAATCAACACTGATTTTATTCTTCATATTTTACACGGAAAAGACAAAAATATAGCAGTTTCTAAAAGCGATTTCTCCGCTCACACTATGACGCATTATCTTTTAACAGATAACACAAAAATAAAAGTCAATCATTGGGGAATTCCTGAACCGGTAGAAGGAATAGAAATCCCTGAAAATAAAATAGAGGTAGTTTTTGTTCCGCTTTTGGCTTTTGATTTACAAGGACATCGCGTAGGTTATGGAAAAGGATTTTACGACAGATTTTTAGCCAATTGCCCTGATGCTATTAAAGTTGGTTTGTCCTTTTTTGAAGCAGAAAAACAACCAATTAAAAGCCATAAAAATGATATCCCTTTAGACTTTTGTGTTACACCCGACAAAATCTATGAATTTTAAATTTCTGTTTGAACCTCTGCTTTATTTTCCTTTTTAAAAGCTTGTCTGTTAAATAAAATCATCATTACAAACCCAATAGTGATAGAAGAATCTGCAATATTAAAAACAGGTTCAAAAAAAGTAAAGTATTCTCCACCCCACACCGGAATCCACTCTGGCAAATACCCTTCCCACAAAGGGAAATACAACATATCCACTACTTTTCCGTGCAATAAAGTACCATAAGGTTCATCAGACAAAAAAGAGGCTACTTGTCTATGGCTGTCATTAAAAAGTACACCATAAAAAACAGAATCTATAATATTTCCCAAAGCTCCTGCAAAAATCAGAGAAATACTGACAATCAACATTTTAGAACCTTTCTTTTTGATGGTATCCCACAACCAATATCCAATTCCCACAATGGCGATTAACCGAAATAAAGTCAGAATTAATTTTCCATATTCCCCGGGAATTCTCGCCCCCCAAGCCATGCCTTCATTTTCAACAAAAAGTATTCTAAACCATTCAAATACTTTAACTTGCTCACCCAACATAAAGTTGGTTTTGATATAAATCTTGCTGATTTGATCTATTAATAAAATCAGTATAATTAAAAGTCCAGATTTTTTTAAGGACATATTTCTTGAATTTAAAAGTCCAAAAATACAGTTTTTATTGGATTTATCTGCTTACTTCTTTTTTGAATAAAATTAATTGGTTAAAGCTGAACGATTACTGAGAAAAATACAAAACTTCAACTTTGATTTTAACAAACCATAACACCCCCTTAAAAATGTGTTGACACATCTGAAGAAATAGTCTATATTTGAAAAAAATTAAACATATTGAGATTAACACTGACCCTCACAGATATGGAATATATACGCCATAAAGTAAGGAGGGTTGTGTTAATGTGCATGTTGCCTGCAATTTCAAAAACATCTAAATGAATCTAAACAAGAGCAAGTTTGAACTTAAAATTTTTCAAATAGACAAAAACTATTTTGAAATTAGAAACAAGTCCTTTTCTGACGTAATTAATGTTATAGAAACAAACCATATCAAAGGTCTACGACATAAATTTGCTGACCTAGATATAAATATAGTCGACCCTCAAATTAAATTCGCTCAAGACAAACATTTTCAGTTTTGTTCTTACTGCTTTAGACAACCTAAAAAAAAGTTTTATTGGACCTTGTTTTTACCTTCTGAATTAACTGAAGGTCAGAATTTTGATGTTGTTGAATTTTCATATGTTCTATTTATAAAATATAAAGGAAGTATTTATTGTGTTATTAGTGGAAGCGGTATGAGTGTTATTAAAAAATATGTTCATTCCTCTTTTGGTATTGAAATTTATAAAAAAATCGCAAGCCCTGCAGAAGATAATATCATTCAGTTAGAAATTAGGAGTATAGCTAATAATGTTTCCTCTAAAAGAGAAACTTTTCATTTGAATCAAACAGTTTCCGAAACTTTAAACTATTCTGATGTACCGAAAAAAATAAAATTAATTATAAGAGAAGAATTAAAAGAGACCGTTTTTAAAGAATATAAGTTAAGTGATAATTCACCTCTAATGATTGTGGGTTCATTCTTTTTTTTAAAAAAGAAACTGAATTTCGACGAATTAAAACAATTAATAATAAAGTTAAACAATATCAATGAACAAAAGAAACCAAAACAGCTTACATTATTTACAAGAATTGATTCCACAACATTAATTGAAAAACTTGACAATACTCTATTAGAATTAGTAGTTAACGATGTACAGCTTCATAGAGAGCCTGATAAGGTGGCTTTTGCACAAAAAAATGTCATTGAGTTAGTGCATCCATCTAAACTTGAAAGGTTTTATGAATGTGAAGATTTTGTAATAAGATTTAAACACTCTAAAGGTAAAAAGGATCTGATTGTAGAGAAAAGAACAGATCTTTACTTCTACGCGACAAAACATATTTTTGAAAACAAGAAATCAGATAAGAAGTTTGATCTAATTGGTGATATTTATAAACAAAACATTAGAGGGCGCATAAATGGTAAGGAAAAAACCTACGGAACATTTTTTTCTCACTTAACAGCGGAGGTTGTGTATGAAGGTAAGAAATACTTTAGGATTGATGAGACTTGGTACATTCTTGAAGATAAATTTCTTAAAAAAATGAATGAAGATGCTAAAGTTTACTACCGTAGATATAGATTAAAAGAAAGCATTCTTAATGAGTGGAAAGAAGGGGACGATGAAGAAACATATAACAATAGCCATCAAGATTTAGAAGATTATTATGTGCTAGACAGAGTTATTAGTAAAGAAAACATTGAACTTTGCGACATTCTTCATATCACTGAGAATAAAGCTTATTTTATTCACGTGAAAAATGGTTTTGATACGAAAATGCGGGATTTATACATTCAAGTTATTTTAGCGGCAAAAAAATTATCTAATGATTTGAATAATTCCACCGGTATAAAATACTTAAAAAATACATTGAAAAAATATAATTTAAAAAATCCCAAAAAGATTAATGCTCAAGATTTTATAGATAAAATAATGGATCGTACATTGGAAATACATTTTGTTATGGCATTTAAAAATAATTATAGAAAAGGCTTAGGGATTTATGACCGAATTGACAAAAGTAATTCTAACATTGCTAAGTATTCACTTGTTCAGGTAGTGAGAGAAATGCAAGAGTTTGATTTTGAAATTAATCTTATTGATATCTCGGAAATTACCAACTGACAGGCAACAAACAGTTTGCCGCAAGGGCGGTTATTGTTTAAAATTCAACAGTCGGTTTTCTTTGGACGCAAAAGCCATTTATTAAACTTTTTGGTTAAATTTAAAGCTTAAAACGGCTTTTGCTCGGGTTGGTTCTAAATCGAAGTTTTCGGCTTCTTTGCCCGCCCCAGCGGCAAGCTGCAACCCGTTGTATGCAATCAAGACAAATGGAATCAGTAGTTAAAAACTTAACAAATTTTTTAAACTCAGGCTTCGAAATTATAATGGAGTCGGATTTAGTCAGCTTATTGTTTCATTGTTATTTAACCGAATATCCGAAAAAGATAAATAATATCCACTCTGATACCAGAGTATTTAATTCAGATGGCTCACATATTGATTTAGTGGTCGGAGCAATAACATTTAAAAGCAAGAGACCCTCGATTATTCCCGAATTATTAGTTGAATGTAAAATATTCGGTAATGGTTTCACTTCAAGTCAATTGTCTAAAAGATTTGCCTATTTAAAAGATGATTTAATAAAACTAAATCAAATTGAGCATAAAGTCCCAAAATATATAATCGTCTATGATTATTGTAATTATTTAAACGATTTGAGAGAAAAGGAACTTGTTCAAATAAGAAATAATTTAAACAAAAACATTTCGATTTTTATAATTTATAAACAAAAAAAGTACAATTTCAAAATTTTGTAAATAATGGCAATTAGAAAAAGTAAAGAAGAAAACTTTCAAATCTCCGGAAGTTTAGCGGAAGTTATTCAAAAATGTGAAACGGCGCTCGAAGATGGTAATTTTACGAAGATAAATGTGAACAAAACTATTAATCAGTTAACAGCCAATTATAAAAAATTCACTGTTTGGGGAAAAATCAAAATTACTTTGACAGAAGATAACGGAAAGATAAATATACATTCTCAATCAACAGCTAATGCAGATAATATTTATGCATTATTTAGTAGCCCAAACGATAAAATATTAAAACAATTTAAAAGCAATCTGTGAGAAAAAGCATACAACACAACATTTGACAAAAATGCTAGTAATGTTTAAAACTCAAAAATGGCTTTTGCTCGGGTCGGTTTTGAAATCAAAATTTCGGTTTCTTTGCCCGCCCCAGCGGCAAGCAGTAAACCGTTAGCGGTAATTGTAAAACAAAGAAAGTGAAAACATACATTTCAGATATAATACCAAGAATTCAAAGATTTTCTCAAAAACTTGATACCCTGACTTTGTTGACAAATCAACATTGGGTTGTCATAGATGAAATTAAGAGTTCAAAGAATGTTTACATTTTTAGACAGAATAATGAACTTCTAATATCTCAAAATGGAAAAGTTGAAAAAGCAAAATGGGAATATTTAGGACACAATTCACTGTTAATTGACCGAAAAGACGAAAGTTATTTATTTAAGCGTGGATTTTTTGATGAAAATATTCTTGCGTTAAAAATTGATAATAAAGATAAATATGCTTTTCTTGTTAATGAAACTAAATTTGATAAAGAATTGAATTCTTTAGAAAACATAATGGAATTTCTGACCAGAAAATATATTGCGCCCCAAGCTAAAAAGAACATACAAAATACAACGAGGATAATAATTGAAAATAATGAACAAAATGGAAAACATATTGATTATACAGCACCTGAATATAAAATAATTAATCAGACCGAAAAGAGTTCATTATTTAGTGGAATAATAGACAAATATTTAATTAAATTTGATGATGGTGAAAAGGGAGAAGTTTATGTAACGCGAAAGAATAAAAGAGCCTATTTTAAAGGAAAACCAGAAGGTTATTGGGTAAATATTAAATATGTATATGTGGACTTTGAAAGTTGCATTAATGCAATTCATTATTTTATTAAAAATCTAAAAGAATTAAAGACCGGTTTTATAAATAAATTTTAGAGCAACATACCGCCAACAAACGGTTTTGTGCAAGAGCGGATAAAGGATTAATCTTGACGGTCTTAGCTTCGACTGTCGCAAAAAACCGCTCGTTTTTTTGCTCAAAAGAAGTAAATTAGCAAAAACCCCAGCAGTTTTTGCTTAGGTTGGTACTTAAGCCAAAGTTCCAGCTTCGAAAGCCGCTCCTGCACAAAGCCGCCAACCGTCGTACAACATTCAAATTTAAAATCAGATGAACAGAAAAACTTTAGTGAACTTTTTAGAAACCTATAATTATAAATATTCAGAAAGCGAACAAACTATTTCTGTAGAATTGGAGTTTAATCAAATGGTTTTCATCGAGTTTCAACCTGATGATCAAATAAAAATTACGGATAAATTGGCTAATACGAATTTTTTAACGGGTCGCTTTGAAATGCCTTTTAAAAAGGCGATACGTTACACAGGTATTCTTGCTGCAATTAGCCCCATTGTAATAATAGCATCCTACTATTTGGGATTAGTTCTCTTTCTTGTCTTTTTCTGGTCCGGCATATTGATTATTACCTTATTTTTTATGCTATTCTTTTTGATATTCTATCATACTCAATTAGAAAATTTTAAAACCAGAATAATGAATTTATCAGATTAAAAATCATTAACTTAAAAGTATTGATTAAATTTGGAATAAAGATTTAAGATATGGATGCTCGAATTTTAAATGAAAAATTAGAATTAATTCAATGGCTCTCTTCCATCGAAGATAAATCTATCATTAAGAAACTCATTGAATTCCGTAAAAGAGAAACTAAAGATTGGTGGGACGAAATTTCAGATGCCGAAAAAGCATCAATTGAAAAAGGATTAAAACAGGCAGACAACAATGAATTAGAACCCCATTCAAAAGCTCGAAAACTTTATGAAGAATGGCTATAAAATTCATTGGACACAAAACGCCCTTGATGAATTAGCGCAAACAATTGAGTATCTACAAAGAAATTTTACCGAAAAAGAACTTTCAAAATAAGCACTAAAATTAGAAGAAACTATTCAACTAATTTCTCAAAATCCGGAACTTTTCCAAAAATCGGATACAAAAGATATTCGACGTGTTGTCATATTAAAATTTAACACGATGTATTATCGAGTCCAAGATAATAAAATCGAGATATTATCTTTTTTTTCTAATCGACAAAGCCCCGATAAACGATGAATTTAAAGACAAAGTAAAGTAAAACATAACGCTGCATAACATAAACCGTGCAAAAAAACCTTACCTTCCCTTCTTTCAAACGAAATTTACATTTATGAAAGTTCAATCTAAACTCCCGCATGTCGGCACTACTATTTTCACGGAAATCAATAGAGTTGCTCAGAAACACCAAGCTATTAATCTTGCACAAGGTTTTCCGGGATATGAACCTCATCCTGAATTGATTGAACATCTTAAAAAAGCAATTCACACCTCACGTCATCAATATGCTCCCATGCCGGGAATTTTCTCTTTACGCGAAAGCTTGGGCAAAAAAATGAAAAAAGCATATAATCAAAATTATCATACTGAAAATGAAATCACCATCACCGCCGGCGCCACACAAGCGATTTTTACCGCCATTGCAGCTTTTATAAAAAAAGACGATGAAGTTATTGTTTTTAAACCGGCTTATGATTGCTACGAACCTGCTATTGAATTGCAAGGAGCAAAAGCAATTACCATAGAAATGAAAGCGCCAAAATATAAAATCGATTGGGAAGAGGTGAAAAGTAAAATCAACTCAAAAACCAGAATGATTATCATCAATACGCCTCACAATCCCACAGGAACGATTTTAGAAAAAAATGATATGCTTAGCTTGGAAAAATTAGTAGAAAACACCAATATTATTATTTTAAGCGATGAAGTGTATGAACATATTATCTTTGATAAGCAACAACATCAAAGTGCAGCTTTATATCCGAAAATTGCAGAAAGGGCAATTTTAGTTTATTCTTTTGGAAAAACTTTTCACATCACCGGTTGGAAATTAGGATATGCTGCAGCTCCAAAATATTTGATGAAAGAATTTCAAAAAGTTCATCAATTCAATGTGTTTTCTGTCAATCATTTTGCACAAGTTGCCATTCAAAAACATTTGCAAAACCCTAAGCATTACTTAGATTTAGCTAATTTTTTTCAAGAAAAAAGAGATTTCTTTTTAGAATTGATCAAAAATTCTAAATTTGATTTTATTCCGGCGCAAGGAACTTATTTTCAAAATTTAAGTTATCAAAACATCAGTGATAAAAAAGATACAGATTTTGCAATTCAATTGATTCAAGAAAAAAAATTAGCTGCTATTCCTGTTTCTGTTTTTCAGAAAAATCAAAAAGATGAAAAAATGCTCAGATTTTGTTTTGCCAAAGAAAAGGATATACTGAAAAAAGCTGCTGAAATTCTCAACTCTTTTTAAAAATCAAGTTTTGACTTCATCTCAATTTATTTTTATTTAAATTCATGTAATTTTGTCCATTTTTAAATTCAGATTTAATCCGCATGCCAAAACCAAGCCTTCACCCTGAACATATAAAAATTGAAGATTTTCAGTATGAATTGCCCGACGAGAAAATTGCTCGTTTTCCATTGAAAGAAAGAGATCAGTCTAAGTTATTAATTTTTAAAAATCAAAAAATAGAAGAAACTATTTATCAAAACTTATCTTCTCATCTTCCTGAAGAAAGTCTTTTGCTTTTTAATCAAGCCAAAGTAGTGCATGCTCGTTTATATTTCAGAAAATCCACTGGTGGAAAAATTGAAATTTTCTGTTTGGAACCTGATTCAAAATATGCAGATATCACCTCTGCCATGACACAAGAAAATGAAGTATATTGGAAATGTATTATGCGAGGTGCCGCCAAATGGAAAGATGATAATCCTTTAGAATTAATTGCTGATTACAATGCTGCTGACGGAAAAAAAACATTAACTGCTGAAGTGAGAAAAATCTCTCGAGAAGGACAAAGTTTTATTCTTCATTTTAAATGGAAAAATAATCTAAATGAAAAAATCAGTTTTTCAGAATTTTTGGAAATTGCAGGAGATATTCCTATCCCTCCTTATTTAAAGAGAAGAGCAGAAAAATCTGACGAAAAAACTTATCAAACTATTTTTGCAAAAAACGAAGGAAGCGTAGCTGCACCAACTGCTGCTTTGCATTTTACGCCTGTTGTTTTAGAACAACTGAAAGCAAAAAATATTCATTTAGAAGAACTCACCTTACACGTGGGAGCCGGAACTTTTATGCCGGTAAAATCTAACCAAATGAAAGACCACGAAATGCACGCCGAATGGATTGAAATTTCAATTTCTACATTAGAAAAAGTCGTTGCTCAATTGAAAAAAAATAAAAAAATAATCTGCATCGGAACCACCTCAGCAAGAACTTTGGAAAGTGCATATTGGATTGGTGTACAAATCCTCAGAAAAGAATGGAAAAATCAAGAAATTGCAGTTTCACAGTGGTATCCTTATCAAAAAGAAGATGAATTTTCTTCTCTTCAAGCTCTACAAGCTTTAATTAATTTTCTTAAAAATCAGCAACAAACAAAACTCGTTACTCGTACGCAAATTATTATTGCTCCCGGTTATAAGTTCAAAATCTTAGATGGATTAATCACTAATTTTCATCAACCTGCTTCTACTTTATTATTGATGATTTCGGCATTGGTAGGAGAAAACTGGAAAAATATTTATGAACACGCTTTAAATAATAATTTCAGATTTTTGAGTTATGGAGATGGAAGTTTATTGTGGAAGTAGCCAGGGAGCTGGAGAGTTAAAAATGAATAAAAAAACCGCTTAATCTGTGTAATCAGCATTCTAATTTTCAGTTATAAATCACTTTAAAATCTATTTTTATTTTTTATCCACTTCAAATAAATAATTTTTGTAATACGCTCGATTATCACTAAAACACTCTTTTATTTTTAATCCGGCTTTTCCGGCTAACCACTCCACTACTTCATCGGTATATTTTTGTGAAATTTCAACATGAATAGTTTCCCATTGTTTGAAATCTATGTTTAAATCTAATGCAGAAATTTTTACTTGCTGTGGAATTTTACTCACCAAAAAACTTTTAGCAGTTCCTGTTTCCGGGTTATAACTTTCCCAATGTAAAAATTCATCTACCACAAAATTTGCTTTTAATTCTCTGTTGATTCTATGTAAAATATTTTTATTAAACGCTGCAGTAATTCCTGTTTTGTCATTGTAAGCATTTAAAATAGTTTGCGGATTTTTCTTTTGATCAAATCCCATAAAAAGTAAATCTCCTTGTTGCATGGATTTTTGAATATTGTTTAAAAATTCCACCGCTTTTTTATGTTTTAAATTTCCAATATTAGATCCTAAAACAATAATTACTTTTTTTCTTTTATTGTATTCTGATAACTTTTCCAAAACAGAAAAATACATACCTTGTAAAGTTTTCATCTTTACTTCAGGCAAATTCTTTTTGATAGATTTTTCTAATTTTTTTAAACTATTACTGCTGATATCTATGGGTAAATATTCAAAATCAATATTATTTTCTATAAGATATCTCAACAAGATTTTTGTTTTTTTACCATCTCCTGCGCCCAATTCAATTAAATCAAAACCATTTTTTTCTGCAAAATAAGCTGTTAATTTCGACTTGTATTTTTCCAAAATATCAAACTCACAATCTGTCAGATAATATTCCGGCATGGCCATGATTTGTTGAAAAAGCTTGTCTCCTTTTTTATCATAAAAATATTTTGAGGGTAAAAACTTAGGTTGAGTTGTTAATCCTTTTTTTACTTCTTCTCGGAATTTCTTATTTGCTCGAACTAAAATTTCTTTTTCCATAAGGGATGTTTAAATTCTAAAAATATTTTGAAAACTACTTTGCCAATCTGATTCCGAAAAACTGCCAACGCATATTCGGATGAAAAAAGTTTCGGTAAGTAGGTCGAGAATGATTTTCTGAAGTTGCCACAGAAGCTCCTCTCAACACTTTTTGATTAACCATAAATTTTCCGTTGTATTCACCAATTGCACCTGCCGGTTTTTTATAATTCGGATAAGGAACATAAGCACTTTCGGTATATTCCCAACGACTACCCCACTCAAATTTTTCTTGTGCTACTTCCCATTCTGCTTCTGTGGGCAATCGCATTCCTTTCCATTGTGCAAAAGCAAAAGCTTCATAATAAGAAATATGTGACAAGGGCGCTTTTAAATCTAATTTTTGCAATCCCGATAAGGTATATTGATGCCATTCTCCTTTTATTTTATACCAATACAAAGGTTTATTAATCTTTGTTTGTTCCAACCAAACCCAAGCATCAGAATGCCATAAAAGTACATTTTTATACCCTCCGGATTTCATAAATTCTAAATATTCTCCGTTGGTAACCAATTTATTAGCTAAAGAATATTCTTGTAAATAAACTTTATGTTTCCCCATTTCATTGTCATATCTAAACCCGTCATCTTCAGGGTTTAAACCAATTTCATACATTCCTTCTTCCATTTTAATCCAATCTGCATCAAAATCTTGAATCGGGTTTTCTTGAAAGTTTTTATTATAAATCGGAAACAACGGATTATTTCCTAAAATATATTTGATATCTGTCAACAATAATTCTTGATGTTGTTGCTCATGATTTATTCCAATCTCAAGAATAGTTTGGAGTTTTGGAGAAATTTCATCTTTCAAAAAATCCTTAACTGCTTCTGTTACATAATGTCGATATTCGTTGATGCGTTGAACAGCAGGTCGAGAAAGATTTCCTCTATCAGATCGCACCCAATGGTTTCCTACACTTTCGTAATAACTGTTGAATAAATAAGCAAAATCTTTATCAAAAACTTGATAATTTTCTTTGTTATTTTTCAAAAGAAATTCTTCAAAAAACCAAGTAGTGTGCGCCAAATGCCATTTTGGAGGAGACACAAAATCAATGGGTTGAACCACGAAATCTTCTACTTCCAAAAACTGACAAATCCAATCAGAATGTTCTCGGGTGCTGATGAATTGTTCTTTTAAAATATTTGTTTTAGTCAACATAACTTTTCATTTATTACTTAAATATACAAATTTTACAGCTTTATATTTGACTTTAACTATAAATCAATAGTTTTATTGAACATTTGATAAATGAAGAAAAATGCTTTTCAAGAAATGGCTTTTAATTATTTATAATTTCAATAAAAATATTTTTTTTATCCTTAATTATGATTATAGTTGCAGAAATAAAAAAAGCTTAAATAATATGTATTGGACTTTAGAATTGGCTTCTTATTTGAGTGATGCTCCTTGGCCAGCAACAAAGGATGAATTAATTGATTATGCTATCCGAACAGGTGCTCCACTTGAAGTTGTAGAAAACCTGCAAGATATTGAAGATGAGGGAGACTCTTATGATTCCATACAAGAAATCTGGCCGGATTATCCTACAGATGAAGATTATTTATGGAATGAAGATGAGTATTAAAAAACTCGGTTTAAAAAAATCTTTCAAAATTTTAATTTGAACTAAAAGTCTCCTATAGAGGCTTTTTTTTTGCGTACATTTGACTGCTAAACCAAAGAAGTTATAAATTATAATAAAAAAAGTTTATTTCATCAGTAAATTTTATCTGCCATTTTGACAAAAGGCAAGATGTTTGCTAATAATAAACTCACACGATAACAAATATAAAAATGAGCATATTAAATTCAGTCCTTAAAATTTTTGTTGGTGACAAATCGGAAAAGGACGTAAAAAAAGTACAGCCTATCGTCGAACAAATTAAAAAGGCTGAATTGGAGTTGGAGAAATTAAGTTTGGATGAATTACGTCAAAAAACAATAGATTTTAAAGCTCAGATTAAAGAAGCAACTGCTAAAATTGAAGAGAATATTGAAAAGCTAAAAGCAGAAGCTGAATCTTCAGAAGACATAGACAGGAAAGAAGAAATTTACACAGAAATTGACAACCTTGAAGATCAGAGTTATGAAGAAACCTCTAAGGTTTTAGATCAAATTCTTCCGGAAGCTTTTGCGGTTGTCAAAGAAACTGCAAAACGATTTTTCCACAATGAAAAATTAGAAGTTACCGCCACAGAATACGATCGTACTTTTTCTGCAGAAAAAGATTATATCACGCTTGAAGGAGATAAAGCATATTGGTCAAACTCTTGGGATGCTGCCGGAAAAGAAATTCAGTGGGATATGATTCACTATGATGTTCAGCTGATTGGAGGTATTGTGATGCACCAAGGAAAAATTGCCGAAATGCAAACAGGAGAAGGTAAAACCCTTGTGGCTACCCTTCCTTTATACTTAAACGCTTTAACAGGCAGAGGTGTGCATTTGGTTACTGTAAACGATTACTTGGCACGACGTGACAGCACTTGGATGGCTCCACTTTTTGAATTTCACGGCATGACTGTAGATTGTATTGACAGACATCAACCCAACTCTGAAGCAAGAAGAGCCGCTTATAATGCAGATATAACCTACGGAACCAACAACGAATTTGGTTTTGATTATCTGCGTGACAATATGTCGCACTCTCCAAAAGATTTGGTGCAACGCCCACATCATTATGCTATTGTCGATGAGATAGACTCCGTTTTAATTGATGATGCAAGAACACCTTTAATTATTTCCGGACCAGTTCCTAAAGGAGATGTTCATGAGTTTGAAGAACTAAAACCTCAAATTTCAAAAATAGTTGAAGTCCAAAGAAAATACCTCACCGGAGTTTTAGCAGAAGCCAAAAAACTCTTGGCTGCAGGAGATGAAAAAGAAGGTGGCTTTTTATTGTATCGTGTTTATCGTGGTTTACCTAAAAATAAAGCTTTAATTAAGTTTTTAAGTCAAGAAGGTATTCGTCAAATTCTTCAAAAAACAGAAAACCACTTTATGCAAGACAACAATCGTGAAATGCCTAAAGTAGATAAGGAATTGTATTTTACGATTGAAGAAAAAAACAATCAGATTGATTTAACCGATAAAGGATTAGAGTTTTTATCCGGAACAGAAGGAGATCCAAACTTCTTTATTATGCCGGAAATGGGAACTGAAATTTCCAAAATTGAAAATCAAAACCTCTCTAAAGAAGAAGAAGCTGAAAAGAAAGAAGAATTATACCGTGATTTTGCTGTAAAAAGTGAAAGGATTCACACCTTAAATCAGCTGTTAAAAGCTTATACGCTTTTTGAAAAAGACGACGAATATGTAGTAATCGACAATAAAGTTATGATTGTTGATGAACAAACCGGTCGTATTATGGATGGTCGTAGATATAGTGATGGTTTACACCAAGCTATTGAAGCCAAAGAAAATGTAAAAATTGAAGATGCCACCCAAACTTTTGCAACCATTACTTTGCAGAATTATTTCCGTATGTACAGAAAACTTTCAGGAATGACGGGAACAGCTGTAACAGAGGCAGGAGAATTTTGGGAAATCTATAAATTAGATGTTGTAGAAATTCCTACAAACCGTCCTATTGCTCGTGATGATCAAGAAGATTTAGTTTATAAAACCAAAAGAGAAAAATACAATGCGGTAATTGAAGAAGTTACCAAATTAACAGAAGCCGGTCGCCCGGTATTAATCGGAACCACTTCTGTAGAAATCTCTGAATTACTCAGCCGAATGTTGAGCATGCGTAAAATAAAACACAATGTTTTAAACGCAAAACGCCATAAAAGAGAAGCAGAAATTGTTGCAGAAGCCGGAGGCTCAGGAATTGTAACCATTGCAACAAATATGGCCGGACGTGGAACAGATATTAAATTAAGTCCGGAAACCAAAGAAGCAGGCGGATTAGCCATTATCGGAACAGAGCGTCATGATTCCAGACGAGTGGACAGACAGCTGCGTGGTCGTGCAGGACGTCAAGGAGATCCGGGAAGTTCTTTATTCTACGTTTCCTTAGAAGATAATTTAATGCGTTTATTCGGAAGTGAAAGAATTGCCAAACTCATGGACAGAATGGGATTGGAAGAAGGGGAAGTTATTCAACATAAAATGATTTCCAAATCCATTGAAAGAGCACAGAAAAAAGTTGAAGAAAACAACTTTGGAATTCGTAAGAGATTATTGGAATATGATGATGTAATGAACGCCCAGCGAGAAGTAATTTATAAACGTCGTCATCACGCTTTATTCGGAGAACGTTTAAGTGTGGATATCGCCAATATGATTTTTGATCTTTCAGAATCCATTTGTGAAATGAATAAACCCAGCGGAGATTTCAAAAACTTTGAGTTTGAAATGCACCGTTTCTTCTCTATGGATTCTCCTGTTTCAGAAAGTGAATTTAAAAGTTTAGACACTTTAAAACTTGCCGGAAAAGTTTATAAAGCAGCTTATGAAAACTATGAAGCGCGTATGGAACGCAGCGCAGAATTGGCATACCCTGTAATCAAACAAGTTTTTGAAGATCCTGAAAATAATTACAAACGTATTGCTGTTCCTTTTTCAGATGGAACAAAAACTCTACAAGTTGCCACAGATCTTGAACAAGCTTATGAAACAGAAGGAAAACAACTAATTACAGATTTTGAGAAAAATATCACCCTTGCCATTATTGATGATTCTTGGAAAACTCATCTGCGCAAAATGGATGATTTAAAACAAAGCGTGCAGTTGGCTGTTCATGAGCAAAAAGATCCTTTATTAATTTATAAGTTTGAAGCTTTTGAATTATTTAAAGAAATGCTGGACAGCATTAATAAAGAAGTGGTTTCTTTCTTGTTTAAAGGAGAAATTCCACAGAGAAGCGAATCTCAAATTCAAGAAGCACGCACCCCAAAACCTAAAGAGAATTTAGAAACTCAAAAAGAGGAAATTCCAAATATGGATGAGCGTACACAACAAAGACAAGCGATGAGCGATCAACAAAGAGCACCTCAACCCGTGGAAACTATTGTGCGTGAAAAACCTAAAATTGGAAGAAATGAACGCGTTGTCATCAAAAATGTCAGAAGCGGAGAAAACAAAGAATTGAAATACAAACAAGCAATTCCTCTTATAGAAAAAGGAGAATGGGTTTTAGTAGATCAATAATATTTTAAATTATTAATAATAATCCCAAGTGTTTTCATTTGGGATTTTTTTATTTTCGTTGAAAAATACCTTTTAAAGCTATAAAAACATGAAAGATTACAGAATTGAATTACGCTGGGGAATTTTATTCAGCTTGATTTCTATGGTTTGGATGTTTATTGAAAAAAACTTTCTCAATTGGCATGACAAACACATCAACAGCCAATTTGGAAATCACCTTTTACTTTTAGTAATCATTTTTGCTATTGTTTATTATTTAGCTTTAAAAGAAAAAAGAGATCATTATTATAAAGGAAAAATTACCTGGAAAAGAGCTTTTCTTTCCGGAGCAATTATTTCTGTTGTGATTGCAATTTTTTCTCCCCTAACAGAATATTTCAACTATCATTATATCTCTCCTGATTATTTTGATAATATGATTGCTTATCAAACACAAAAAGAAAATCACCCCATGACTTTAGAAGGAGCTCAAAAGATTTTTAATATGAAATCTTTTATCATGCAAGGTGTTTTCACCAGCTTTTCTTACGGTATGATTATGGGAGCTATCATCGGATTATTTATCAGAACCAAAAAGAAATAAATTCTTCTTTAAAATAAGCTTAAATCAAAAAGTTTAGTCAAATCTAAAATCATTTGTGTTCCTGCTACAGAATTTCCGTGTTTATCCAAACTCGGACTATATACGCCTATTCCCATTTTATTCGGAACACTTACAGTTATTCCTCCTCCTACTCCCGATTTACTGGGCAAACCAATTTTCCTGGCATATTCTCCGCTATAATCATACATTCCGGCAATCATCATTTGCGATAATACCAAAGTAGAAATTTCTTTGTTTTCATAAGTTTTATCTCCATCAAATCGAGTACAATGATGAGCAAAAAAATAACCGATTTTAGCTAAATCTTCTGTAGTTAATTCAATAGAACATTGTTTAAAATAATTGTCGAGCTGCTCTTCTCCTCCATCAACCAATTCATTGTTTTTTAAAATATGAAAAATCCCTCTGTTTCTATGTCCTGTTGATTTTTCAGACAAATAAACCTCTTCATTAATTTTGATATTTTCATTTTTGGTGATATATCTTATTCTTTCTAAAATTCGTTTATAAGGTTTTTCTCCTTCTCCTTTTATCAATGAAGTGGTTAAAATAGCTCCTGCATTCATCATCGGATTTAAAGGTTTTCCATCAGTTTCTAAATTTGCAAAATGATTAAAAGCTTGACTTGTTCCATAATATCCCATTTTATCAAAAACCTCTTCCTCTCCCAAATCTTCTACTGCCAACATCAATCCTATTAATTTTGAAATACTTTGAACTGTAAATTTCTGTTCATAATCTCCTGATTTTATCACCTCTCCATTTTCTTTAACCACAGCAATTGCAATATCTTCAGGATTTGCTTTGCCCAACTCCGGAATATAATTTGCTACTTCTCCCTTTTTGGTAAATTGAGTATTTGCTTCAACAATATGAGTTAAAATTTCTTCATCTAACTGCGCTAAAGAACGAGGTTCTACTTCTTGAGCAAAAGCATTCAGAAAAAAAACAACACAACAACTCAAAGATAAAATCGATTTTTTCATAAGAAATTATTTAGAAAATATTCATCAAACTGTAAAACTAAAGAATTTTAAACAACTTTTCTCGTAGCGGCTATTTAATAGTTTATATAAAATACCATTGAATTTTCTTAAATTTGAAGTTACACACAACCCCCTAAAACTTTAAAAATTATGAAAATCGCAATATTAGTAGGAAGTCTTCGCAAAAATTCTGTCAACAGAAAAATTGCTAAAGAATTCATCCGCTTAGCTCCAAATTCTATGCAAATGGAAATTGTAGAAATCGGAAATTTAAATTTATATAATTCAGATTTAGAAGAAAATCCTCCTCAATCATGGAAAACATTTAGAGAAAAAATTAAAAACTCTGATGGTGTTTTCTTTATTTCTCCTGAATATAATCGTTCAATTCCCGGAGTTTTAAAAAATGCTATTGATGTGGCTACACGTCCGCCAAAAAACAATGTTTTGATGAAAAAACCGGCCGCTGTAGCTACTGCCTCCGGAAGTGGGATTAGCGGGATTGCCGGAAATATGGCCATAAAACAAGCTATTATTTTCTCTAAAATGAATGTTCTTCCTATGGAAATCTATATCGGAAATATGAATTCGCTTTTTAAAGAAGATGGAAAAACTTTAATTGAAGACACTCAAAAGTTTTTAAAACAAATTTTAAAAGAATTTGAAGAATGGATTGAGAAAATTTCTTAGTCTCTTCTTAAAATATATTTTTCCTTAAAAATCCTTTTAAAAGTGGTTTAATCTTTAGATTTATTAACCGCAGAATTTTCTTTTTTTTATTTCTTTTAAAACCCATAAAAACCTAATAAACAAATCTTTATATCATAAACATAAAGTCTTATAAATGAATTTTAAAAAATATTCATTTATAGACATCTTTTTTCTAAACTTTATTTTTAGATTTGCCTAAAAATAAAATTAGTTTAAATGAAATATTATTTATCAGTTTTAGGATTATTACTTTTTTTAAGTAGTTGTGAAACTTTTTCACCTAAAGAATTAGAAGAATATGAACTTTTAGATGGTCCTATAGAAGGATTAAGTTTAGAAGAATCTCGAAGATTTGTAAAAGGAGACGCCGCTTTTGACGACGATATTTTTACCGTAGAAAACGGATTGGGTCCTATTTTTAACGGAACCAGTTGTATTAGCTGTCATGCCGGAGAAGGTAAAGGGCATCCATTTGTTTCTTTTATTCGATTTGGACAACATGATGAAACGGGAAATCACTATTTAGATCAAGGCGGGCCTCAATTACAAGACAAGGCTATTCCCGGATATGAACCGGAAAAACTTCCTGAAGGAGCGCCACATGCTACATTTTTAGCCCCTGCAGTTACCGGCTTAGGATATTTAGATGCGGTAACCGATGAATATTTGTTAGCACTTGAAGAAGAACAAAGTGAAAGTCAAGACGGAATTCAAGGAAAAGTTCATTGGACTACTATTCCTGATTATGTCACCCCACGGGAAGGAGCTATTTCAAAAGAAGGAAAATATATTTCAAGATTTGGAAAAAAAGCTTCTGTATATGATTTATTACACCAAACAGTTTTTGCTTATAATGAAGATATGGGAATCACCTCCTACTATGATCCGTATGATACTTATAGCGGAGATAAAATGGAGCCCGAAATTGACCGACAAACCATAAGTGAAGTTGTTTTTTATTTAAAAACGCTCAAAGCTCCTGTTCCTCGAAATCAAGATGACCCTAAAGTTATAGCAGGAAAAAACACTTTTGAAAGTATTCAATGCGCCACTTGTCATAAACCTACTATGGAAACCGGGTATTCCCCTATTAATGTTTTGTCTTATCAAACTTTTCATCCTTACACAGATCTTTTATTACATGATTTAGGATCTGAATTAGATGATGGTTATACAGAAGGACATGCAAAATCTTCTGAATGGAGAACAGCTCCTTTATGGGGATTGGGATTGAGCAAAGATTCTCAAGGCGGAAAATATTATCTGATGCATGACGGAAGAGCCAACAGTATTGAAGAAGCTATTTTATTACACGGTGGAGAAGCTGCTGATTCTCGTTATATGTATCAAAATTTATCTACTGCTGAAAAAGAAGAATTACAGCTTTTTTTAGAATCCTTATAATATGAATCGCAAAAAATTTATTCGACAAACCGGATATCTGTTAGTTGGAATTCCTCTTGGAGTAAACTTATTACAATCTTGTGAGAGCATATATTATGCCAAATCCTCTCAACAAGGTTCAAAAATAATTATTCCAAAAACTGAATTTTATAAAAATCCGGATGACACCAATACAAAACGAAAATATGTTTTATTAACCATAGAAAATCTCAAATTTCCGGTGTGTTTATATCACCTAAAAAAAGAAAATTATGCTGCTGCTTTACTTCAATGCACCCATCGCGGATGTGAATTAGAAGTTGGCGGCGGAATCTACAGTTGTCCTTGTCATGGTAGTGAATTTAATACCAAAGGAGAAATCTTGTCAGGACCGGCTACAAAACAATTAAAAACTTATACTCTTACTACAGATGAAAAAAATATTTACTTACAGCTTTCTTAATACAATCATTTTAACGCTGATATTTACCCAACAATCTTTGGCGCAAGAACTGGAAAAAGATCCGCCAAACATGAATATGGATGCAGTTTTCAATCGACCAACTCTTACCGCTGATGATGCTCCCATCGCTATTGGAGGATATTTAGAAGCTAACACCATACATAAAATTAATGATGAAGGAGATTCTGATGGATTATCTTTTCAAGCAAGAAGGTTGACCTTGTTTTTGTCTTCTTCTATCACCAATCGCATAAAATTCATGACAGAAATCGAATTTGAAGATGGTGGAAATGAAGTGGAAATAGAATTTGCGGCTATGGATGTTGCTTTTCATCCTTTATTAAATTTACGAGGAGGAATTGTAATGAATCCGATTGGAGCTTTTAATGAAAATCACGACGGTCCTAAATGGGAATTTGTCGAACGACCTGATGTAGCCACAAGAATGATGGCGGCTACTTTATCTAACGCCGGTTTTGGATTACACGGAAAAACACATCATAAAAATTGGATTTTTGGATATGAAGCTTATCTCACCAATGGATTTAACGGAAGTATTATTTCTAATGAAGAAGATAAAACTTATTTGCCTGCCGGAAAAGAAGACCCCAAACGTTTTATGGAAAACGCAAGTGGAAAAGCTATGTTTACCGGAAAAATAGCTATAAAAAATCATCAATTTGGAGAATTAGGCTTTTCTTATATGGGAGGAACTTATAACAAATTTGAAGACGATGGAGAAGATGTTGAAAAACCTGCAAATCTTAATGTTTTTGCTATAGACTTTAATACTGAAATCAAAAATTGGGGAACAAAATTTGTCGGAGAAACTTCCTGGATTCGTGTAGATACCCCGGAAAACTACACCGAACAATACGGAAGTAAACAATTTGGTTTTTTCATGGATATTATTCAACCTGTTTATAAAAACAAAATTTTAGATTGGGAAGAAGCCACTTTAAATTTAGCCGCAAGAATAGATTATGTAGATTGGAATATTGGCAAATTTAAATCTACCCACACTAAAATTGGAGATGAACTTATAGCGATTTCTCCAGCTATAAGCTTCAGACCTACTCCACAAACTGTTTTTAGAATTAATTACAGATATGAATGGCAAAAAGATATTATCAATAACCCCGCTGAACAAGCTGCTACTTGGTATGTAGGATTCAGTACTTATTTTTAATTTCTTCAAAAGAGAAAAGAATTGACTATAAGGTTATATTTTTTGGATTTAGGCTTTTCTTTTCTCTTTTATTTCTCCTTTTCCAAACGCTTGATTATCGCTTTCATTTCTGCGATTTCTTTTTCTTGTGTTTCAATGATATCCTCTGCTAATTTCTTTGTTTCCGAATCTTTTATAGTTGCTCTTTTACTGGTTAAAATCGCAATAGAATGATGAGGAATCATCGCTTTTAACCACTTTTCATCATCCACCAAAATTTGTTGACGAACTAAAACTGTGGAAGTAATCATCAACAATAAACCTCCTATAACAATAGCAGTATTTTTATTTTTGTTTTTATACATTTTCCGCATAAATAAAAACATAATAATCGACATTCCACTAATTCCAATTAAAGTCATATACATACGCGTTAAACTAAAAAACACATGACTCCACTCATAAGTGTGAAAATACATAGTAATGTACATTGAAATTGCAGAACACAACAACATTAAAACAAAAGTAGTATAACTTGCTTTTTTCATCTTTTTAAGAATTTTAAACAAAAAGTATTATTCTTAAAGTTGATAGAATAACTTTAATAAATTTTAATTTATCGCTAAAAAAACAATATCTCCTCAAAATTGATTTTAAATATTTATTTTAGTCCATTCAACTTCAATATTTAAAAATGAAAAAATTAACCCTTATTTTATTTTTTATAATCACCTCCATGAGTTATACCCAAGAAAATATCTCTTTTCAAAAACCTTCTAAAGAAATTTTAGATTTAGCCGATTACACTCGTCCGCCAACTGTAATGATGGACAGCAAAAGAGAAACCATGATTTTGGTTTATCGTCCAACTTATAAAACTTTGGAAGAATTAAACCAAGAAGACATGAAAATTGCCGGATTAAGAATTGATCCTAAAACAAATATTTCCAGCACCGTTTCTTATGTAAACAATTTAAAAATCAAAGGTTTAAAAGATAAAAAAGAAAAACAGGTAAAAAATCTGCCTGAAAATCCAAAATTGGCTAATTTTTCTTTTTCTCCTGATGAGAAATATCTTGCTTTTACTCACACCACAGAAAAAGGCGTGGAACTTTGGACTGTAAAATTAACCAATGCAAAAGCAACAAAAATCACTGCAGACAATTTGAACGCAAACTTAGGCAGACCTTATACTTGGTTGGGAGATTCCAATTCTTTCTTGGTAAAAACTTTGCTTGAAAACCGACCAAAATTAAAAAGTGATAAAGATGATTTACCAAAAGGTCCTACGGTTTCTACCGGAACAGGAGAAATTTCTCAAAACAGGACTTATCAAGATTTGATTAAAACTCCTTTAGATGAAGAAAACTTTGAAACTTTAGCTACTTCTGAATTGTTTAAAATAGATTTAAAAGGAAATAAAACTACTTTTGCTCCTGCTGATATGTATATGGGGCAATCGCTTTCTCCCGACGGAAAATATTTAATGATTTCCAAAATAGAAAAACCTTTCTCTTATATCGTTCCTTATCATAGATTTCCACAACAAACCACTGTTTTTGATACAGATGGAAAAAAGATTAAAGTTGTAAATGAAATTCCTTTAAATGAAATTTTACCCAAAGGATTTTCTTCTGTCAGAAAAGGAAAAAGAAATTTAAGCTGGCGAGCAGATAAACCTTCAAGTTTATATTTTGCAGAAGCTTTAGATGAAGGAGATCAAGAAAAAGAAGCAGAATACAGAGATTTAATCTCTACTTGGGATGCTCCTTTTAAAGAAAATCCTAAAGAATTATTTAAAACCAATTTACGTTTTGCCGGAATTGAATGGGGAAATGAAGAAAATGCTTTTTTAAGCGAATATTGGTATGATTCCAGAACCATAAAAACCCATTGGATAAATCCTAAAACAGGAGAAACAAAATTATTATCTGAAAGAAATCTGCAAGATATTTATAATGATCCGGGAGATTTTCAAACCATCAAAAATGAATTCGGAAAAAATGTGGTGCAAATTGAAAACAACAAAGCTTTGCTGATTGGAGATGGATATACCAAAGACGGACAATTTCCTTTTGTAGATGAATTGGATTTAAACAACTTTAAAACCAACAGATTATATACCATAGAAACCACAGAAAAAAAAGAAGACATCATTGATATTTTAGACTTTAAAAAAGGAGATATTTTAATTATGAGTCAATCTCCGGTAGAATACCCAAACTTTTATATCAGAAATATTAATTCTAACAAATCCAAAGCGGTAACGCATTTTGAAAATCCTTTTAAAGGATTAGAAAATATTCAGAAAGAAGTAATTTCTTATGAACGTGAAGATGGAGTTAATTTAAGCGGAACTTTATATCTTCCTGCAAATTATGACAAAAAAGAAAAATTACCTTTGTTGATTTGGGCTTATCCAACAGAATATAAAGACAAAGCTACTGCCGGAATGAGCAGTAAAAACAAAAATGCTTTCACCTATCCTAATTATGGATCTTTTGTGTATTGGGTTACCAAAGGATATGCAGTATTAGATGATGCTGCTTTTCCTATAATCGGAGAAAATGACGAAGAGCCCAATGACACTTTTGTTGAACAACTTATTGCAAATGCAAAAGCTGCTATTGATGTAGTAGATAAAATGGGATACATCGACCGAAAAAAAGTGGGCGTTGGCGGACATTCTTATGGAGCTTTTATGACGGCAAACTTATTGACGCATTCTGATTTATTTGCTGTAGGAATTGCCAGAAGTGGCGCTTACAACAGAACTTTAACGCCTTTTGGTTTCCAAAGAGAACAAAGAAATTATTGGGATGCACCTGATATTTACAACAGAATGTCTCCTTTTATGAATGCTGATAAAATGAAAACTCCAATGTTGTTGGTTCACGGAGAACAAGACAATAATATGGGAACTTTCACCATGCAAACCGAGCGTTATTTTGAAGCTTTAAAAAATCTTGGCGCCCCGGTGAGAATGGTTTTATTACCCAAAGAATCTCACGGATATCAAGCAAAAGAAAATATCTTACACTTGCTGTGGGAACAAGATCAGTTTTTAGAAAAAAACTTAAAAAACTAAAATTCTTCTGATATAAAAAAGCCTGAAAGTTTATAGATTTTCAGGCTTTTTTTATTGCAAAATAATTTGATTAAATCGGTTTCACTAATTCTAAAAACCAATCTTTTACTTTTCCTTCCAACAGATGAGCAAGTTTTTGTTCACAAGTTTTATGATAATCGTTCAACCATTTAATCTCCTCCGGAGTCAACATAGATTTAATGATAGGTGCTGTAAAAAACGGACACCAAGTTAGGTTTTCAAACTCATAAAAATCATTCCATTCGGTTTCCATATATTCTTTAACCAACAATAAATTCTCATGACGAATTCCATATTTGCCCACAATATAATATCCCGGTTCATTAGATAAAACCATTCCCGGCTGCAAACTTATCGGGTTATAATCTTTTCTAATACTCTGCGGACCTTCGTGCACATTTAAAAAACTACCAATTCCATGTCCGGTACCGTGATTAAAATCTTTTCCTTGTTCCCAAAGAGGCAATCTTGCCAAAGCATCAAGCTGATCTCCACGTGTTCCTTTAGGGAATTTTGCCATAGATAAATTGATATGAGCTTTTAAAACAGTAGTGTAATCTTTTTTAAACTCTTCACTTACTTCTCCCAACGGAAGAGTTCGAGTAATATCTGTTGTTCCCTCTAAATATTGTCCACCGGAATCTACTAAAATACTGCCTTCTTTTTTTACCTCAGCACTATTTTTTTCCGGAGCTGAATAATGAATAATCGCTCCATTTCCTTTATAACCAACAATGCTTTCAAAACTAATTCCGACAAAATTCTCTTGTTGTTTTCTAAAACTCAACAGCTTTTCTCCGATGCTGAATTCATTCATTTTTTCTTTGCCCACACGATGAGTCAACCAATACAAGAAATTTACCATAGCTGCACCATCTTTGACCATCACTTTTTTAAAACCCTCTAATTCCGTTGAATTTTTTATGGCTTTCATCAAATTTCCGGGTACAGGCGCAAGATAAATTTCATTATCCTCTTCTACTGCATTAAAAATAGCTTGATTCGCATTTTCTGACAACCATATTTTTTCATTTTTAAGCTGTTTTATATGCTCAAAAAAAGAATCGTAATCTTCAGTTTGTACATTAGAATCTTGCATTAAATAAGCTGCTTGGACATCTAATTTTTTAGTTTTCACAAACAGTTTTGCAGAATTTTCTTTAATCAGCAAATAACTTAAAAACACCGGATTGCATTTCACATCACTTCCTCTCAAATTTAAAGTCCATGCCACATCATCTAAGCTGGAAATAATATGAGCTGTTGCTCCTTTTTCTTTCATCTTCTGACGAATATTTTCCAGTTTACTTTCCACCGATTGTCCTGCTCTTTCCAAAGGTTGAACAAAAACCGGATTCATTCCTTCAGAAATTCTTTTCTTCCAAATATCATCCAACAAAGGCATGTGCACCAATTGACGTTTTTCTTTTTCCAAACGTGTTTTCAAATCCACCCAATTAGCGTGAGAAGTCACTAAAGCATTTACAGCAACTCTGGCATTTTTTGAAGTGATAGAAATAATCCAATCCACGTAATTTACCGCATCGATTACTTTATCTTTAAACATGATAATTCCCGTGTCTTGCAATTGCTCCTGAGCTTGTGTGAAATATCTTCCATCTGTCCATAATCCTGCTTTGTCTTGAGTAACCACCACATATCCATAAGAACCGGTAAAACCTGAAATCCAACGGCGTTCTTGCCAAGCTTGTGGCAAATATTCACTCATGTGCGGATCTGCAGAGTAGATAATAAAAGCATCGATATGATTTTTTTTCATCACTGCTCTCAAAGCAGCCAATTTTTCTTTAACTGTCATAAACGCTAATTTTTGAAAACGTAAATTTAAAGAATTATCTTGGTTTTAGTTTTTGGTTTGAAAAGAAACTTATCAGGAATCTAATTTCTTGAATTTCTACCGTAAAATTTGAATCAAACCATTCAAATATTCTTATTTTTGAAAAGACTTTGGTTTTAAAAAATCTATAAAAAGAAATTATTGTTTTATGTCAAGAAAAGCCTCTGAATTAATCTTAAATCCTGATGGGAGTATTTATCACATCAACCTTAAACCTGAACATTTAGCTGAATTGGTGATTTTTGTAGGCGATCCGGATCGGGTTCCTGAGGTGTCTAAATATTTTGATGAAATTGAATTTAAAACCCAAAAAAGAGAAATTGTTACCCACACCGGTAAATTAAATGGAAAACGGATTACCGCGATTTCTACAGGAATGGGAACAGACAATATTGATATTGTTTTAAGCGAATTGGATGCTTTGGTAAATTTAGATTTAAAAACAGGAGAAGAATTACCTCAACACACCAAACTTCAAATTGTAAGATTGGGAACTTCAGGAGCTTTACACAAAGATATTCCTGTGGATTCTTATGTGATTTCTTCTCACGGTTTAGGATTTGACGGTTTATTACATTTTTATGCTAATTCTGAAAAACATAGAGATTTAGAATTAGAAAAAGCTTTTATGGATTTTTCAAACTGGGACAAAAACAAAGCAAAACCTTATGTTGTTGCCGGCTCAAAACTATTAAAGGAAAAATTAAAATCAGAGCAAACCAAACATATTGGCATTACAGCTACTGCTTCCGGATTTTATGGTCCACAAGGGCGTTTTTTAAGATTAAAACCTCACCCTGAAGATATTCAAGGATTTTTAGGAGATTTTCAATATAAAAACCATCGCATTACCAATTTTGAAATGGAAACCTCCGGAATTTATGGCTTAGCAAAAATGTTAGGACATGAAGCTTTGTCTTTAAACTGTATTATTGCCAACAGAGATGCACAAGCTTTTAGTGAAAATCCGTATAAAAGTGTAGATAAAATGATTGCCTATGCTTTAGAAAAATTAACGCAAGACTAAGTTTTATTTCCTTAAAAGCAATTCTTGTTTTTTCTAAAATTTTTCGCTATTTTTAATCATTCTAAACAATAAAAAAACAGAATTATGAAAACGGCATCAGTTTTAGATAATATTACATACAATGAAAAAGGAAATTCTCCTAAAGTAAGTTTAATCATGACTTCTTATTTAGGAAAAGAAGTCAGAATTGCTTTCAGAAAAAATCAATTTGTCAAAGAACATTACACGCCTTCTCCTATAGTGGTAGAAGTATATGAAGGTCAAATTGAATTTGGCGCAGAAGGAGGAGTGGTTGTTTTATCAAAAGGAGATATGATCAGTTTAAAAGGAGGAGTAAGACACGATCTCACCGCTTTAGAAGACAGTGTGGTAAAATTAAGTTTACACAAAAACGACAACTACGGACACATCAAAGATATTTTAAAGTCTTAATTTTTCATTTTTATCATCGAATTTGATAAAATCAAACAAAATTATTTTTGAAAATCTTTGCTTACTCTTAATCTTAAGTCCAAATTCTTTAACTTTGTAGCATAAAACAAACCAAACTTTTTGCTGAGACCCATAATTTGGGTTTTCTGCAATCCTATTTTTATTATTTATGCCTGCAGATACCATTATCCCGCTCTTAATTCTCATCGGATTACTCATCAGTTTATACGGTTCTATTGTTGGATTTGGAGGCGGAATCTTTATGGTGCCTATTTTGGTTTCTGTTTTTGGTTATGATTTAGATGTTGCTGCCGGAACAGCTATGATTTCTTTGGTTCCCTCCTCTATTATTTCCACTATTCTCAACCGGAAAAAAGGACAAGTTGATTTCAAAGTAGGTTTTCTTTTGGAAGCCCCCACTATGGTTGGGGTAGTTTTAGGAAGCTTGATTTTAAGTTATTTTTCTGCCACAGGAAATCTTTTGGTTTTAGAAATCGTTTTTGCCTTGATGATTCTGATTTTAGGCGCTTCTTTTTTTATGAGTAAAAAACAAGAAAGAAATAGTAAAGATGGTTTTTTCTACAAACTCAACAAGCAAAAACCTGCTTTTGTATTTAAAAATGAATTAAATTTTGTGGCCTATCGCGTTAGTCTATACATGGCTTTATTCTTCGGATTAGTTTCCGGAGCTTTAGCAGGATTATTTGGCGTTGGTGGTGGGTTTATGAAAACTCCGATTATGTTGAAAGTTTTTGAAATTCCGGCAAAAATCGCAGCCGGAACCGCTTTATTTATGATTGTCATCACCAGTATAACCGGATCAGTTATGCACACCATGCAAGGGCATATTCTTTTCGAAAAATCTTGGCCCGTGGTTTTAGGGTTTACTTTAGGCGCAATTATTGGTTTTAAAGTAAACACCCACCTCAAAGAAGATTTCTTAGAAAAATTAATCGGAGTTTCCTTAGTCACCGCTGCTTTAATGATGATTTTAAAATTTATAGTGATAGGGTGATTAAAAATAGAAAAACTTTTTTTAAGTTATTCTGAACTTCAAATATATAAGATGAGACGATTGTTTTATAAATATAACCACACTTTTTGAAACAGTATCTGAATTTTATATTGACATCTTATATAATGCCAAAAATTAAGCTTACAACTGAAATTAATTCAAAAATTGACATTTGTTTCGACTTGGCAAGAAGCATTGACTTACATAAAATCTCAACAAAAAAGACAAACGAAGAAGCAATAGCAGGTAAAACTTCAGGGCTAATAGCATTAAATGAATTTGTAACTTGGGAGGCAACGCATTTTGGCATTAAACAGAAATTAACTACAAAGATAACTGCTTTTGAAAGACTGTATTATTTTGTTGATGAACAATTAAATGGAATATTCAAATCATTTCGACACGAACACAAATTCGAACAATTTAATGACAAAGTAATTATGAAAGACATTTTTGAGTTTAAATCTCCAGCCGGAATATTAGGAAGATTGTTTAATAAATTAGTATTGACAAATTATTTACAGAATTTACTTATTGAAAGAAATAAGATAATTAAAGAATTCGCAGAAACAGACAAATGGAAATTAATATTGAATAGAGAATAGTATTTACAGTCCAGAATATGTAAAAAGACTTTTTAACAGAATGAGCAGTTCATATGAACGAATGAATTATATAACTTCATTTGGCTTTTCAATTCATTCAAACCTACAAACTCCCCTTCCTTCCTACTCTAAATCTGACAAATGAATAAAAGTATTGAAATGTTGATTATTTTTGAATTGGGAGATTAAAAAATTGCGTATATATGCGCGTGATTAGCAATTGTAATAAAAAACTAAAATACAGTAAAAATGAAAACGAATACTAATCCACAGAAAGCAAGAAATTATAAACCTTTAATTTGGACCTTGACATTAGCCATAAACGGATTAATAGCTATTGCATTCTTCTTGCCTGAAACGGAATCTTTGAAAAATTATGATTTTTCATTTTTACCCCTACTCAATGCCATTCTTAACAGCTTAGCATTTGTTTCGCTCATCATTGCTTTATTTGCTATTAGACAGAAAAACATTAAAAGACATAAATCCTTTGTTTTATTAGCCTTGTTTTGGACAAGTATTTTTTTAGTTTCTTATTTGTTGTATCATTTCTCCACCCCTTCCACCAAATTTGGAGGTGAAGGAATAGTCAAAATAATATATTTCACTATTTTATTAACTCACATAATTTTAGCAGCTATTATTGTACCTCTTGCCTTGATTTCAATTGGACGCGGATTGAATATGGAAGTACAAAAACATAAGAAAATTGCAAGATGGACTATGCCAATATGGTTATATGTGAGTTTAACAGGCGTAATTATCTATTTGATGATTTCACCATATTATTAATAAAAGCATTTTAATCTAAAAGTTATAAAATGACTTTTTGAAAATATTAGCAAAATAAGCAATTCTTTTACTGTTTATGAAATTATTAATTCACAGCATTTAAAGGCAAAATTATTTTACAAATAAAACCCTGACTTTTATTTGAATCAATCTTAATAGTTAAACCACTTTTCTACTGATTTTTTAGGAAAAAGAAATCGCAACGGACCTTCAGAATAGCTTGCTGCTTCATAAGGATTATAAATTAAAATCACATCATTTTCTTTTACAGCAATATTTTCCGGCAATACAAATTTTCCATCTTCAAATAAAAATCCTTTGGAATTGATATCTGCTTCCGCAGGAATTTCATATTGTCTTCTGAAAGCTTCTTCCACAAAATCTGTAAACGCAGGAATATCAGCTATTAAATCTTCATGAGTAAGTAGTTTTCCGGTTTCTCGATCAAAATTCATAAAATGCGTTCCGCCATATCCATGAGCTCCTCCGGTGAAAATATAAAAATCTGTTTTTAAAACTATATTTTTTCCTTTTTCATTTTCTACCGCTTGATTTACTTTTAATTCATAAGAAAAATTAGATTCAGGAAAACTTTCTTTAACTTCAAAATATTCTGCCACAAACCCTTCTATTGCTTTTTTGGCAGTGTTGGATTTAGGTTTATCTTCATTTATATGCAATAAATTGATTAAATACTTTTCATTTTCTGCATTTACGGTTTGAGCAAAATCATCTTCGCCTTCAAAAACCAAGTAATCCACTTCTATTTCAGGACAAGATTGGTCTGTGCAATCTATAATTTCTGTGGAATCGACTGAGATTTCTTGAAATTCAACTGCAGTATGTGTTGTCTCTTTTTGCGTTTCTTTTTTATCATTTTTACAATTGACAAAAAGTAAAATCAACCCGAAAAATAAAAAGTACTTTTTCATAATCTAAAAGTTTTGAGCTGATAAAGGTAAAACTATTTTGTTTATCTTCCTGTGAAAGTTAAATTTGTATTTCTTAAATTTTGAATTATGAAGCTTAACACTAAATTTATACACGGCGGACAAGAAAACACGGATCCTGCTTATGGAGCTGTAATGCCTCCGATTTATCAAACCTCAACCTATGCACAATCCACTCCCGGCGGACATAAAGGTTTTGAATATTCCAGAACCGGAAATCCGACCAGAAATGCGTTAGAAAAATCTATTGCCAGTATTGAAAACGGGAAACACGGATTGGTTTTTGGTTCGGGAACAGCTTCAATTGATGCAGTGATGAAACTTTTAAGTCCGGGAGATGAAGTTTTGTCACTCAATGATTTATACGGTGGAACGTATAGATTATTCACTAAAATATTTCAAAATTTCGGTTTAAATTTCAAGTTCATCGAAATGAATAATTCCGCAGAAGTAAAAACTGCAATCACCGAAAAAACTAAAATGATTTGGGTAGAAACACCTTCTAATCCCATGATGAATATTGTAGATATCCAAGCTTTGGCAAAAATTACAAAAGAAAAAAATATTCTTTTAGTTGTTGACAACACTTTTGCCACGCCTTACCTTCAACTTCCTTTAGATTTAGGAGCTGATATTGTAACTCACAGTGCTACAAAATATTTAGGCGGACACAGCGATGTGGTTTTGGGAGCTTTAGCCGTAAAAGACGATAAGTTGGCAGAAAAATTATATTTCATTCAAAATGCCAGCGGAGCTATTGGCGGACCTATGGATAGTTTTTTAGTTTTAAGAGGAATAAAAACATTGCATTTACGCATGCAAAGACATTGTGAAAATGGAAAAGCTGTGGCTCATTTTCTTCGTAATCACCCTAAAATAGATCAAGTTTATTGGCCTGGATTTGAAGATCATCCTAACCATGAAGTTGCTAAAAAACAAATGAAAGATTTTGGCGGAATGCTTTCTTTCACCACAAAAAAAGATGACTTAAAAGAAGCTGTTGCTATTGTTGAAAAACTTAAAATTTTCACCTTAGCAGAATCTTTAGGCGGCGTAGAATCTTTGGCTGGACATCCTGCAAGTATGACGCACGCTTCTATTCCGGAGGAAGAAAGAAAAAAAACCGGAGTAAAAAATTCTTTGATCAGATTGAGTGTGGGAATTGAAGATGAGGAAGATTTAATTGAAGATTTAAAACAAGCTTTAGGTTAGTTTTAAAATAAAATCTTCAACAATATAAAAGATTAAAATTAGTTATTTAAGAAGTAACTTTGCTGCATGAAAAAATTATTTATTTTATTTTTTATTCTCCTCTTTTGGAATATTCAAGCTCAAAATCAAGCTAATAGCGCTTGGGAAGGATATTTCTCCTTTTTTAAAATTAAAGATATCGCTGCCGGAGATGATTTACTGATTACCGCTTCTGAAAATGCGGTTTTTATCACAGATATTTATTCTTATGAACAAGAAGAAATCACCAGTTTAGAAGGTTTATCAGGAGATGAAATTTCAGCAATTACTTATATTCAAGATAAAGATTTAATCTTAATTGGATATGACAACGGATTGATTCAAACTTATGATTTGGATAAAAAGAAAACCAAAACTTTTATAGATATCATTCAAAAACCTACAATCACTCCGGAAGAACGCACAATTAATAATTTTTACATTTATGGTGATCAGGTTTATATTTCAGCAAATTATGGAATTTCCGTATTAAATATCAACAAAGCTGAGTTTGGAGATACTTTTTATATCGGAGACAGCGGAGATAAATTAGCGGTAAACAATTTAACCATATTTGAAGATTACATTTATGCTGCCACGCAAGGCGGAGGAATTAGATATTCTCATATTTCAAACGCTAATATTGTTGATTATAACCAATGGCAACAACTGGAAAATGGAGATATTCAATATGTTTTCAACTTCCAAAACAGTCTTTATTCTATTTCCAATAATAATTTAAAAGTTTTTGACGGAAATTCATTCTCACAACTCAATAATTTTCAATCAGAAGTAAAAAAAGTAAAAACTGATGATAATTATTTTACCATTACTTTTAATAATAAAGTACAAGTTTTTAATCAACAACTCAACACTGTAGTTGATTATTCTCCCAATGAATTTTCTCCGGAGCTCAACACAGCGATTACTTTTCAAGAATCCTTATATATTGGAGATGATAATTTTGGTTTGATAGAAACCGCTATCAACAACAATTCTTCCTTCGAATATTTAAGCCCTAATGGTCCATTGAGAAATGATATTTTTAGTATGGATATTACACAAGGTGAACTTTGGGTTGCTTATGGAGAACATGATTTTTATTATAATCCTTATCCTTTAAGAAAAAGAGGAGTCAGTCATTTATCAGAAAACCAATGGATAAATATTCCTTATGAAGATTACCCCGGAGATAACAGAAGTATTACCAGTGTAAAAATAAATCCTTCAAATCCTGATCAAGTTTATTTTGCTTCTTATCATGATGCTTTAATGGAAATTAACAACAATGAAATTGTTAATTTCTATACTACAGAAAACAGTAATTTAGATCCTACAGACAGTCCTGCTGAACGTCCTTATGCGATGCGTATAGGTCCGATGGATTTTGATCGAGAAGGAAATTTATGGTTTGCAGCAGGAATTAGTGCAAAAGGATTAATAAAATTTAAACCCGGCGATGACGCAAACAGTTTTACCAAATATGATTTGACCAGTGTTATCCCGGAACCTACTTCTAATCAAGGATTTGGATCTGTAGCCACAGACAACAGCGGAAATGTATATATGGGCGCTTATAAAGAAGGGGTCATCGGTTTTAATGCACAAACTAAAAAATTTGCAAAAATAAAAGGTGATGGTAAAAATATGCCCAGCAAAGATGTAAGAGCTTTAGCAGTTGATCATAACAACCAACTTTGGATTGGCACAGCGCAAGGTTTACGTGTGTTATACAGTCCTTCTCAAATGTTTGATAATCCCAATACCTCGGTAAACAATATTGTTTTTTTAGATGATGATGGAATAGCACAAGAGTTATTTGCTAATCTATTTATTACAGATATTGCAGTGGATGGAAACAACAACAAATGGATAGGTTCTACTTCAGGAATTTATCAAGTTTCTTCTGATGGTCAAAAAACCAATCATCATTTTACTACAGAAAATTCTCCTTTACCTTCAAACAGTATCAATAGTATAAAAATTGACGGTACCACCGGAAAAGTTTATGTAGCCACTCAAAAAGGATTAGTAGCTTTTCGTGGTTCTGCAACTTCAGCGCAAGACAATCTTGATAAAGTTCGCGCTTATCCCAATCCGGTCAGACCTCGTTATGACGGAATGGTAACCATAGATGGATTGATGAAAAACACTAATGTAAAAATCACAGATATTGAAGGAAATTTAGTTTACGAAGAATTTTCTCAAGGAGGAAGTATTGAATGGGACACCAGAGCTTTTGGAAAACACAAAGTAGCTTCCGGAGTATATTTAGTTTTGCTTACTTCAGATGATCAATCAGAAACTAAAGTTACTAAAATCATGATAATTCGCTAATGTTTACGCCCACAAAAGCCATAGTTTTACGCAGTATTCGTTACGGAGAATCCGATTTGATTGTCAAATGTTATACCGCTTCTGATGGTTTAAAATCTTATATGCTTCGCGGTGTTTTAAAAACTAAAAAAGGAAGAATAAAATCAGCAATGTTTCAACCTTTTAGTTTGCTTGATCTTGTTGCTCGACATAAAAACAAAGGAAAACTGGAATACATCAAAGAAGCAAAAATAGCAACTGTAAATTACAGTATTCAAAGTGATGTATATAAAACTTCTATGGCTATTTTTTTATGTGAAGTTATTCAAAATGCAATACAAGAAGAAGAGCAAAACAAAGCTTTATTTAGTTTTTTAGAAAATTCTATTGATTGGTTAGAAAACCATAAACAAATCGCTAATTTTCATTTATATTTCTTAGTTAAACTCACCAAATACTTAGGTATACTTCCACATTTAGAAGAAGAAAACTATCCGTATTTTAATCTTCAACAAGGACATTTTGAAGCATTGGAATCTGATAATTATGCAGTCAGCGGAAAAAATGCTTTTCTTTTAAAAAAACTGTTAAGATTAACCGCAGAAGATTTAACCGATTTAAAACTCAACCGAGAAACCAGACAGAATTTTCTTTTGTTTATGTTGTCTTATTATCAAATTCAGCTGCAAGGTTTTTCTAAACCTAAATCATTAGAGGTTTTAAATCAGCTTTTTGCATAAAAAAACCCTTGAAATAGTAAACTACTTCAAGGGAGTTTTTTATAAAATAGTTATTTTAAACTGTCATTACTTCTTTTTCTTTAACATCAAACATTTCATCAATTCTTTTGATGTATTTATCTGTTAAGTCTTGAATATCTCCTTCTACATTTCTTTGTAAATCTTCAGAAACTTCTAAGCTTTTCAGTTCGTTGTTTGCTCCTTTTCTTTCGTTTCTCACACTGATTTTAGCTTCTTCTGCTTCTGCTTTGGCTTGTTTTACCAATTCTCTACGTCTTTCTTCTGTCAACGGAGGTACATTGATAATCACACTTTCTCCATTATTAGAAGGGTTAAATCCTAAATTGGCCACCATAATGGCTTTTTCAATTTCAGGAATTAAAGATTTCTCAAACGGACGTATAGTTATAGTTTGCGCATCGGGCGTATTTACATTTCCCACCTGATTTAAAGGAGTTAAATTTCCATAATAATCTACCTTTACAGAACTCAACATACGCGGATTTGCTTTTCCTGCTCTAATATTTGAAAATTGTTTTTCAAGAAAATCTAAAGCATCACTCATTGCTTCGTCTGTGCTACTTAAAATTAGTTTTATATCCTCATCCATTTTTAAATACTTTTTTTAGAATAAATATATCAAATGTTTTTTAACCGTTTACTGTGGTTCCTACTTTTTCTCCGGACACAACTTTTAATAAATTTCCGGGTTTGTTCATATCAAAAACAATAATAGGCAATTCATTTTCTTGACTTAAAGTAAAAGCTGTGGTATCCATAACTTTCAAACCTTTGTTTAAAACTTCTTTAAAGCTAATTAAGTCAAATTTAGTTGCATTTTTATCTTTTTCAGGATCTGCTGTATATATTCCATCTACTCGTGTTCCTTTCAAAATCACATCAGCTTCCATTTCAATAGCTCTTAAAACTGCAGCAGAATCTGTTGTAAAATAAGGATTTCCTGTTCCTCCTCCAAAAATCACAACCCTTCCTTTCTCTAAATGTCTTATCGCTTTTCTTCTGATAAAAGGTTCTGCCAATTCATTAATATGAACAGCGGTTTGCAATCTTGTAGGGATATCAGCATCTTCACAAGCACTTTGTAAAGCCAAACCATTGATGATGGTTGCCAACATTCCCATGTGATCTGCTTGAACTCTATCCATTCCTCTACTGGCTCCGGCAACTCCGCGGAAAATATTCCCTCCGCCAATAACTATAGCCACCTCTACTCCTTTATCTGCTACAGATTTGATTTCCTCAGCATATTCTGCCAAACGTTTAGGGTCAATTCCGTATTGACGATCTCCCATTAGAGCTTCTCCTGATAATTTTAATAAAATGCGTTTATATTGCATAATGTTTTGATAATGAAGTTTGGCAAATATAAGTATATTCTTTTTCTTATTTCATTATACTTTAAAAAAAGGAATTCAGATTATAGTTTTATTTAAAAATCAAAAAACACATTTCTACTTTCAAAATCATTAAATATCTCAAAAAAGGAATTATTTTTCTTTATAATTTCTAATTTTTCTGTTTCAAAACGTTAAAAAGGAAATTTATTAACGTATAATTTGACTTTCCGTCAGATAATCATTACCATCGCTTTTTTTAAATTTCAAAATTATAAAAAACGTATTTTAAATGGATATTTATGAAGCTATTGCAATAGGAATATATCTTTTATTAATGATGGGAATAGGAATTTATTCCTATCGGAAATCGACCAGCAATTCAGAAGAATTTTTAATTGGAGGAAGAAAATTAGGTCCTGCGGTTACTGCTCTTTCTGCTGCTGCCTCAGATATGAGTGGTTGGTTATTAATGGGATTACCCGGAGCAATGTATTTCTCAGGATTATCCAGCGCTTGGCTGGCCATTGGTTTAACCATTGGAGCGTATTTAAATTATGTTTTTGTGGCTCCTCGATTAAGAGTTTATACAGAAGTTGCACAAAATGCCATCACCTTGCCGGTGTTTTTTGAAAATAGATATAAAAACAAAAATCATCTGCTAAAAGTTACTTCTTCTATATTTATCTTGATCTTTTTTACTTTATACACTTCTGCAGGAATGGTGGCCGGAGGAAAACTTTTTGAATCTGCTTTTGGTTTAGATTATCAAACCGGTTTATGGGCCACAAGCTTGGTGGTAGTTGGATATACTTTTCTCGGCGGATTTTTAGCTGTCAGCTTAACTGATTTTGTACAAGGAACCATTATGGTTATTGCTTTAATAGCTGTTCCGATTGTAGCATTAAATTATACCGGCGGAGCAAGCGAAACCTTAAGTTTAATCAATGATAAAGGTTCTAAATATTTAGATTTATTCAGAGGAACAACCGTGGTTAGTATTTTATCACTTTTGGCTTGGGGATTAGGATATTTTGGTCAACCCCACATCTTAGTCAGATTTATGGCAATCGATAAAGCAGAAGATATTCCAAAAGCGAAAAAAATCGGAATCACTTGGATGATTTTTACGGTTTTTGGTGCTTTATGTATCGGACTTATCGGAATTGCTTATTTAATGAAATTCGACTCAGAAACAATGTTGCTTTTTGATGAAAATAAAAGAGATGCAGAAACTATTTTTATCTATTTTGCGCAGGTTTTATTTCATCCTCTAATCGGTGGATTTATCTTAACTGCTATTTTAGCAGCTGTAATGAGTACAATCTCTTCACAGCTTTTGGTGACTTCAAGTTCTTTAACAGAAGATATTTATAAAGGTTTTTTAAAGCCTAATGCAACGCCAAAACAACTTTTAATCAACAGTCGTCTTTCTGTTTTAATTGTAGCAGCCGTGGCTTTATTGTTGGCTTTAAACCCTAAAGACAGTATTTTAAATTTAATTGGAAATGCTTGGGCAGGATTTGGAGCTGCTTTCGGGCCTTTGGTAATTCTTGCTTTATTACAAAGAAAATCAACTTGGCAGGGTGCTTTAGCCGGAATGCTTGTTGGTGGAATTACAGTTTTGGTTTGGGTATATTTTGATCATCCTTTTAAGGATTGGTATGAAATTATTCCGGGTTTTATACTTTCACTCTTAACCAATCTTATTGTTTCTAAAATCACTTATCAACCTTCATCTGAAATAGATAAAGAATTTGATCAAGTGGAAAAAGCTTTGAAAAAATAGCCATTAAAAAAGATTTTCAAGTTTTTGTTTTTTTCAAAAACTTGAAAATCTTTTTCTCTTTTAAGAACGTATCGTATTATATCCTTTATCCTGCAATTCATATATACGCAACCATCCATTAGGAATAATCTTAACTCTTTTATCTATTTTAGATTTATCTACCCCAAGTAAATCCAGTGCATATTCACAAACCGTGAAATTCATTCCGGCTTCAATTGCTCTGTCCAAATAAGGTTTTAATGATTCGTCTTCTACTATCGCCTTAGACAGTTCGCCAATAATCACCATTTCAAACTTATATCCATTTTCTTTGAGGTGCATTCTTTCTGCTGTTTCCACCCCGGCTTTAAAATGCAAAACATCAGGAACCATTACTGCAAATTTTGTAGAACTCCCCTCATAAATATAATCTTCTTGATTAACCGGAGGCTGATCTTGTGCTTGAAGCGTAAAAGTAGCTGTCATTAAAAACAAGATAATACTAAAAAAATACTTTGTCATAATTAAAATTTTTTATTATTAAAGAAGGCAAGATATATGGATTTCTCTTCTTAATCTGTAACTCTTATTACCAATACAGTTATTTAAGATAAATCTTCAATTTATATTTTCGGCGGAAATCCACTTCCAGAAGAAAGATATATAGATTGGAATTTTGTTTCCTCTAACAAGGACACATTAGAAAAAGCAAAAACAAAATGGATATCCGGAGATTGGGAAAAAAATCCCTACAGATCCTGAAAACTTTGTTCCGTATCCTTCTAAAATTTCAAAAAGAAAATGATTTAAATTATCTTAAGAGCTTTTATAACCGTCTCAAAATCTAAGATTGCTAATTTTTATTTTACAATTTAACTACTTAAGACTTTCCTAATAAACTCATTCATAACTCCTATATTTATTCTATGTAATTAAATTGCGGCTCAAAAAAAACCGCCTCAGAAGAACATTTTGAGACGGTTATTTTCCCTCTTTACTATATTTACAATTACTTTTTACTCAAAATCTGCATCGTCAATTTCTCCATTTATTTCAATTGATTCTGCTTTGAGCTCTAAAGCTTGCGGGCCTATAGGAAGACTTATAGAATGCGGAATTTTCACTCCTTCAATTTCTTTATAGTCTCCAAAAGATGTTGTGGTTTCTCCCATTGGAGTTGTTTCTACTGTTTGCAATTTCAATCCGCTATCTACACTGTAATAAACAGATTGATTATCTGATAGTTTTACCACATAAGCTTCTTCATCATCTACTGTTTCAATCCCTGTTACTTCTGCATCTTCAGGAACACTTAGCTCCGCAAACATAGAAGCATCTTTATAAGCTTCTAATTGCTCTTCTTCAAGTGCGTGTTTTTGCCCTTGCATTTCCATATATCCTTTTTCGCCATCATACACTACTTTTTGAATCACCATTCCAGAAGTACTTAACTCCATAGATTGCTTTCCTTCTTTAGTTTCTTTAGTTGTCATTGTTAAGGTTTGTCCTTGCATTGAACCGTTAAAAACAGAAACTCTTGAATTTATTGCATTAACAGCTTGCTCTCCTCCGATAGCTTTAATATAGTTGTCATAAATTACTTTTACTGTGATATCTTTTGAAACAGCTTTATTAAAGATCGGCTTTTCAACAGATTCCGCTTCTTTATTATAATATTTCACCGGAATTTTCTTTCCTTTATACTCTAAACTCTCCAAAGCTTCTGCTACTTCTTTCCCTTTTCCGACAATTACGATTCTTGCCTCTTCAGGTCTGAAATATTTTTGCGCTACACGTTGAACATCTTCTGCGGTAACTTCATTTATTTTCTGCAAGAAAGTTTGATAGAAATCTTTTGGCAAATCTTCTGTTTCAATATCTAAAGCATAATTTGCAATAGTAGAAGGTCTTTCAAGTGCTCTCACAAAACTTCCTGTATATTTTGCTTTTGCCAACCTCAATTCTTGCTGAGAAACTTTCTCATCTCGAATAAGGTGAATTTCATCAAAGAAAGCTACAACTGCACTATCTGTAACAGCGTTACGCACACTTGCAGCAGCAACAAAACTGGAAACATACTTATCATTTCCTAACATAGAATAAGCTCCATAAGTATAAGCTTTATCTTCTCTTAGGTTGTTAAACAATCTTCCTTCTCCTCCTCCTCCAAGAATTTGATTAGCGATCATTGCCGCAAAATAATCCGGATCAGATTTCTTTAGATTTACTGTATTTACAACAGAAACTTCACTCTGAACAGCGTTAGGCATATCCACAAAATTGACTTGTGTATATTGAACTTTTGGAACTTGCGGAAGCTCTTCAGCAGGAGGGGTAGTTTCTCTCCAAGAAGATAAATACTTCTCTGCCAATTCTTTTACTTCTGCTGCTTTAATATCTCCTACTACTACTAAATAAGCATTTTTAGGGGAAATAAAATTATTGTAATAGTTTTTTACATCTGATAATTCTAAGTTTTCAACCGATTTTACTGTTTCAAATTCTCCATACGGATGATTTTTTCCATAAGTCAGAGCTTTTCTAACATCTCCTGAAACAGCTTGTGCGCTTTTTTCTTGAGATTTTATTCCCTCTATCAATCTACTTTTTTGAGTTTTGAATTCTTTTTCTGTAAAGAATGGATTCAACAATCCATCTGCCATCAATTCAAAAACTTCAGAAAAAAACTTTGATAAAGATCTTGCTGTTACACTTTCAGAACCATAGCTTATGCTCGCTCCCAAAAGATCAACTTTTTCGTTATAACTGTCTTTATCTAAATTCTCTGTTCCATTTCCCATCATTGAGCTGTATAAGGATTTTACTCCCACTTGATCTCCTGACGAGAAAGGTTGATTATCTATAATTAACCTGGCACTTACAGTAGGAAATTTATGATTTTCCACTACCATAATCTGCAATCCATTATCCAATTCAAAACTTGCAGGAGAACCAAGGTTTATCTCCGGAGCCGGCCCCGGCTTTGGCATTTTTGAACGATCTACTTGTGCTTGAGCAACAGAAACCGTCAAACACAGTAAGAGTATTGAAATAAATTTGATTTTCATGTGTATTATATTTTTTTAATTTTCTTCGTCAGAACCCGGTAAATAATCAAGCTCTACACGTTCGTTTTTATTTAAATATTTATTTGCTACTTCTTTAATCTCCTCTCGAGTTATTTTCTTATAAATCTCAAGCTCTTTATTGATTAAATCTGTTTGCCCCCCATATAATGTATAGTAACTTGCCAATGAGTGCGCAATTCCCTCTTGGTTGTCGTTTCTATCAACAAAACTGGATTCTAAAGTGTTTTGAAGTTTTTCATATTCTTTTTCAGAAATCAACTCATTTTTAAGCTTCTCTATCTCCTCATCCATAGTTTCTGATATTACCTCCAAAGGAGTTTCTCCCATTGGCAATGCTCCGATTATATAGGTTCCATAATCTTCTTCAGAACGATTAAAAGCCAAAACTTGCAAAGCAGTTTTATCTTCTTCTACCATTCTTTTATGCATTCTTGAGCTTTTCCCACTGGTTAAAAGTGTAGATATCATATTTAACACATAAGTATCGTGCTCTTTTACAGCCGGCGTTCTATAAGCATACATTTTCAAAGGAATTTGAATATTATTATCATATTCAGTGACTTCAATGGGACCATCTACCGGATCTTCTTTTACATCAACACGAGCCACATCTTCTCCTCTTTCAATAGGTCCAAAATATTTTTCTATCAGAGCTTTAGTTTCACTTTTATTTATATCTCCTGTCACCACCAAAACTGCGTTATTGGGCACATAATACTTATCAAAAAACGCTTCAAACTCCTCTAATTTTGCTGCATCTAAATCTTCCATAGAACCGATTACAGTGCTTTTATAAGGGTGTTTTTTAAACAAGCTTGGCTCTACCGCTCCACCATAAGCGATTTTCCCGTAAGGCGCATTATCCATTCTTGAGCGCTTTTCTTCTTTTACCACCTCTCTTTGTGTATCTACTCCTTTTTGACCAATAACCGGATGATACATTCTTTCAGATTCCATCCATAATCCTAACTCTAAATTATTTGATGGAAAAGTCTCATAATAATATGTTCTATCTTGAGTTGTGTTAGCATTGTTTTGTCCTCCATGAGAAGACACAATATGAAACCATTTTCCTCGCTCAATATTTTCCGTTCCTTCAAACAATAAATGTTCAAAGAAGTGAGCAAAACCGGATCTTCCCGGCTCTTCATCTTTTGCTCCCACGTGATACATCACTCCAACACTTACCACAGGCGCGCTGTTATCTTGATGCAAAATAACGTGAAGACCATTATCTAAATCGTACTCTGTAAATTCGACTTCTTGGGCGATCCCAAAATAAGTCAGTAATAAAGCACAAAAAGCTAAACTGATTTTTTTGATCATTACATTTTAATTTTAGTTCAATTATCTTGACGACAAATTTATACATTTGTTACAATTTAGATGGCGATTTTAACGTTAAAGCTTGTTATTTTTACTAAAATTCAATTTTCATTTCGAAAAAGAACTTCTTTTTTCAATCTTTAATATTTTTAGTTTTTCCTTTAATTTTCTTTCAACTCATCCTTAAAGCTTGATTTCAGCGGAGATTATTTTTTTCTCCCCCCTTGCCTTCACCTAATTTTTCAATTAAAAATCAGAAATGATTAAAATTTTAACAAATTTAAACCTTAAAATTAAATAAAAATAGTTAATTTTAATCCAAATCCTAAAAACTTACATTATGAAAAATCACACTACATCAATCAAATACGGAATTATCACCGGCATATTCTTAATCGGGTATTTTTATTTATTAGGAACCTTAGGATATGTTAAAAGCCCGGCTTACAGCTTATTTAACTCTTTAATTTGCGCTTTGGGTATATTTATGGCCATCAGTGAAAAAAGTCAAACTGCGCATTTTAATCCGAAAATCGGTTTTAAGACAGGCATTCGAACCGGATTAATTGCAACAGTAATTTTTACTATATTTTTCGGTTTTTACGCTAAAAATCAAGACGGTTTTATGACTGCTTTATCAGATCAAATCGGCTTTATTAGTTTAAATTATTTCTTACTTTTAGTTATTGTTGCAGCAGGAGGGGTCATTTCTGTTTATGCAGTTACCTTCATCATTATGAAAGCTTTCAACAAAAGCTGGAGCGTGGAAAATTAAATTTAAGTTCAAATTTTACAGCTATTTACAAAAGTAAAAACTAAATGATAAAAATATCTTTTACTCATCTTGTTTTTAAAAAAATTAGCAGTATATTTGCCGTTCTAAAATTTAAATTTCATTAAGAATGTATGCAATTGTAGAAATAGCAGGGCTTCAATATAAAGTTGAGCAAGACCAGCAATTGTATGTTAACCGTTTAAAACACGAAGAAGGAGAAGAAATCACTTTTGACCGTGTTTTATTAACCGATAACGGTTCCGTACAAGTTGGCGCCCCAGTTATAAACGGTGTTACCGTTGTAGCAAAAGTCCTTGAACATCTTAAAGGAGACAAGGTTATTGTTTTCAAAAAGAAAAGACGTAAAGGATATCGTAAGAAAAAAGGACATCGTCAACATCTTACCAAGATTGAAATTGTTTCTATCGGAGGGCAAAAAGCAACTCCTAAAAAAGAGACTAAAGCTAAAAAACCGGCAAAAAAATCTGGTAAGAAAGATGATTTAACCCTTATTGAAGGAATTGGACCTAAATCTGCTGAAGCGTTAGCAGCTGCAGGATTAGATAGTTTTGAAAAACTTTCTAAAGCTTCAGAAGAAGAAATCAAAAAAATTCTTTCAGAAGCAAGTAGTTCTTTAGCTCATTTAGATCCACAAACTTGGGCTAAACAAGCAGAAATGGCTCACGAAGGAAAGTTCGATGAGTTAAAAGCTTGGCAAGATGAATTGGATGGAGGAATCCCATCTAAAGAATAACTTTAAAAAATAATTAGAAATGGCACATAAAAAAGGAGTCGGAAGTTCAAAAAACGGAAGAGATTCAGAAGCGAAACGCCTTGGTGTAAAGATTTTTGGAGGCCAAGCAGTGAGAGCAGGAAATATTATCCTTCGTCAAAGAGGAACTGCTCATCACCCCGGTAAAAATGTTTACTTAGGAAAAGACCATACTTTACATGCTAAAATTGATGGCATTGTAAAGTTTGATAAAAAATATGGAAACAAATCTTATGTTTCAGTAGAACCATTTGAAGCTTAAAAGATTTTATCCTTGTTAAATATAGAAAGTCGTCTTCAACAGACGGCTTTTTTTATGCTCAAAAAAAATACCGAAAGCTAAAGGCAATCGGTATTTTTATTTTTAAGTGTGATTTTTTCTATTAATATCTGTAATACTCAGGTTTAAAAGGACCTTCTTTAGAAACTCCAATATAATCTGCTTGAGTTTGGTTAAGCTTAGTCAACTCTACTCCGATTTTCTTTAAATGTAATTCTGCCACCTTTTCATCTAATTTCTTAGGAAGCATATATACTTTATTTTCATACTTATCAGCATAATTCCACAATTCAATCTGTGCTAAGGTTTGATTGGTAAAAGAATTACTCATCACAAAACTCGGATGACCTGTTGCACAACCTAAGTTTACTAAACGACCTTCTGCCAATAATATAATATCATTCCCATTGATAGTGTATTTATCAACCTGTGGTTTGATTTCTACCTTTGAATCTCCATGATTTTCATTTAACCACGCTACATCTATCTCATTATCAAAATGACCAATATTACAAACAATTGTTTTATCTTTCATCGCTTCAAAATGTTCTTTGCGAACAATGTCGCGATTTCCGGTTGTAGTAATTACAATATCTGCATTTTTTACTACAGTTTCCAATCTTTTCACTTCAAATCCATCCATTGCTGCTTGCAAAGCACAAATCGGATCTATCTCCGTAACAGTTACAATAGCCCCGGTTCCTCTAAAAGATTCTGCTGTTCCTTTTCCTACATCTCCATAACCGCAAACTACTACACGTTTTCCTGCCAACATAATATCTGTTGCTCTTCTTACTGCATCCACAGCACTTTCTCTACACCCATATTTATTATCAAACTTAGATTTAGTAACAGAGTCATTAACATTAATCGCCGGCATCGGAAGTGTGTTATTTTTCATTCTCTCATACAAACGATGAACTCCGGTTGTAGTTTCTTCTGAAATCCCTTTAACTTCTTTAGCAAGTTCAGGGTATTTATCTAAAACCATATTTGTCAAATCTCCTCCATCATCAAGAATCATATTTAATGGTTTGTCTTCATCAAAAAATAAAGTTTGTTCTATACACCAATCAAATTCTTCTTCATTCATCCCTTTCCAAGCAAAAACAGGAACTCCTGCCTCAGCTACTGCTGCCGCTGCATGATCTTGTGTTGAGAAAATATTACAAGAACTCCAACGCACCTCTGCACCAAGCGCTACCAAAGTTTCTATCAAAACTGCAGTTTGAATAGTCATATGTAAACATCCTGCTATTCTGGCTCCTTTTAGAGGTTGCTCTTCTTTATATTCTTCTCTTAAAGCCATTAAACCCGGCATTTCTGCTTCTGCCAATTCAATTTCTCTTCTTCCCCAACCGGCAAGCGTAATATCTTTTACTTTATAAGTTGTTTCCGGCTTTGTTTTTGTCTTCATCTCCTTATATTTGTGATTATCTGGCAAAATTAAGCAATAATTAGAATATTTTATGGCTCTTTACAAAAGAATAACAGTCAACTCCGATACAGAAATTCTTATTTGGAAACTGAAAGAAAGCTTAGCAGAACTTTTAAAAAAAACCGAGTTAAGTTCTGTTTGTGAAAATCGATTAGCTCTTTTAAAATCGGAAATACACCGCAAGCAATTTTTAGGCATACGTCAACTGATTAAAACTGCCGGTTATGAAAATGGTGATTTATATTATGATGAAAAAGGAAAACCTCATCTAAAAGGAGATAAATATATTTCTGTTACTCATTCTTATGATTTTGCCGGTATTATCATCAGTTCTCAACCTGCTGGAATTGATATTGAAAAAAAACGAGATAAGATTTTACGCATCGCCAATAAATTCACTCCTTTAATTGAATACAGAACACTTGCCAATGACGAAGCCGTTATTCGAAAACTAACCATAGTTTGGGGCGCAAAAGAAGCGATTTATAAAGCCATGGATCATCCCGGAATTTCATTTCTTAAACACATATATGTGGAAGATTTTGATTTTGAAGACAAAAAAACAATCGCTAAAGTCAATTTTGACAATAAAATTTCGACCTTTGAAACTAATTTCTTAGAATTTGAAGGCTTTGCATGCGTATATGCCTTATATTCGGATTCTAATTTTTTGCAATAACCTTAAATTTTTTAAGCTATGTCCAATAAAGTGAAATTTTCTAAAACTCATCCGGCAGACATCGCAGAAAAGTTAATCGATTTACCTGCTGAAGAAAGAACTTTAGCTTTTTTAAAGTTGTCTAAAGAAAAAAAGATTGAAGTATTTTCTTTTCTTGATGTTTCTGATCAACGTGCAATTTTAGAAAATTTAGGAGATAAAGGTTTACGAGAATTGATTGAAAATATGGCGCCTGACGACAGGACCCAACTGTTTTCAGATTTCCCGGATAATCTTATTCGGAAAATGCTCAGATTTATAAATCCTGACGACCGAAAAGAAGCTTTGGCTTTATTGGGGTATGAAGCTGATAGTATAGGACGATTAATGACGCCTCATTACATCAAAGCTCGACCCGATTGGACAGTAGGAAAAGTTTTGGAAAGAATTAAACTTTTTGGAGAAAAAGCAGAAACCCTCAACTTTGTCTATGTGGTTGATGAAGAAAATAAATTGGTGGACGACTTAAGAATCGGACAATTATTGATGGCTGATGAAAACACTGTTTTGTCCACACTTATGGACAGAAGTTTTATTGCTATTACCAGTACTCAAAAATTGGAAGAAGGCTTGAAGATTTTTGAAAAATATGAACGAGAAGCACTGCCCATTATCTCTGAACACGGAATTTTAGTTGGTATTGTCACTTTTGACGATATTATGGATAAAATTGCTGAAAGAGATACAGAAGATATTCATAAATTTGGAGGTAGCGAAGGTTTAGATCTCTCTTATACTGACACCAGTCTTTTTACAATGGTCAGAAAAAGAGCGGGTTGGCTTGTTATTTTATTTATTGGAGAAATGTTTACCGCCTCAGCGATGGCACATTTTGAAGATGAAATTGCTGTAGCCACAGTTTTAGCTCTTTTCATTCCTCTAATTATCTCAAGTGGAGGAAACTCAGGTTCGCAAGCGGCTTCTTTAATTATTAGATCTTTAGCTTTAAAAGAACTTAAATTAAAAGATTGGTGGTTTGTTATGCGTAAAGAATTTTTCTCCGGATTTCTTTTAGGAACTATCTTAGGTACCATTGGTTTTGTCAGAATTGCCGTTTGGGAAAAAACCGGACTTTATGACTATGGAGAACATTGGATTTACATTGGACTTACTATCGGACTTTCTTTAGTAGCTATAGTTTTATGGGGGTCTTTAGCCGGTGCATTAATTCCTTTTGTTTTACGCAGATTAGGAATGGATCCAGCTACAGCTTCTGCTCCTTTTGTAGCTACTTTAGTTGATGTTACCGGGTTATTTATCTATTTCTCTATCGCCTTGCTCATCTTAAGTAATTTCTATAATTTCTAAAACTACTTTAAAAAAATAAATAGAAAAGATTATTCCGGTCAGGGATAATCTTTTTCTTATTCATAAAACCATACAATACCTTAATTCAAGTTAAAACAAATCTGTTTCTTAACTTTTTCGTAAATTTGTAGGTTTTTCAACTTAAATATAAGTATTTTGAAGAAGATTGTTTTATATGGTGCTGAATCCACAGGAAAAACTTGGTTAGCCAAAGCTTTGGCCGACTACTATAACACGGTTTGGGTTCCTGAATTTGCCAGAGTTTTTTTACAAGAAAAATATGATAATAGCGGAGAAATTTGCAGTTATGATGATTTAATACCCATTGCAAAAGGACAAATAGATTTAGAAAAACAAGCTTTACAAAAAACAAATAAAGAAATAATTTTTTGCGATACAAATCCTCTGCAAACCTATTACTATGGAAAAGCTTATTTTCAGAACTTTGAACATTCTGAGTTGTGGGAATTAGCAATAAATAGAAAATATGATTTTTATTTATTAACTTACATAGATACACCATGGGAAGAAGATGACCTTCGAGATAAACCAAATGAACGTTTAGAAATGCATCAGCATTTCAAAAACTCTCTTGAAGAAAATAATCTTCCTTACTTATTATTAAAAGGGAACAAAGAAGAAAGACTAAAAAAAGCTATCAACCAAATCGCACTTTTAAAAAACTAAAAGTGCCGAATATATATTTTAATATATTACACTAACCAAATTCAATCAATATGAAAGTTCAATCACTTAGTTCAGATGATCTCAAACAATTAAAAGATCATGAATTATCAGAAGAACAAATCAAAAAACAATTAAAGTTTTTTGAAAATGGAATCCCGTACACAAATATTCTTGCTCCTGCTACTTCAGGAAATGGAATTATTTGTCTCTCTAAAGAGAATAAAGAAGATTTTATTGCTCTATATGAAAAAACTGATCTTACTCCTGTGAAGTTTGTTCCCGCAAGTGGAGCTGCCACAAGAATGTTTAAACTTTTACACCAATTCATAAAAGCTTATAATCCTGAGAAAGAAGAGTTAGCACAGTTTTTAAAAAAAGAGGAATTTCAAGAATTAAAAGACTTTTTTGAAAATATAGAAAAACTTCCATTTTTTGAGTTGGCTAAAAAGAAACTCAATTCAACTTTATCTGAAAATTACACCCACTTAAATGATGAGCAAAAGTATTTCTTCATAAAATTTATCTTAGAAGATATGAATTATGCTGCTCTTCCAAAAGGTTTAATTCCTTTTCATCAATATGAAGAGAAAGCTTTGACTCCTTTTGAGGAACATTTAAAAGAAGCCATGGCTTATGCTTTAAAAAATAGTATGCTCAATGTTCATTTTACCATCACAAAAGAACACAGATCACTTTTTGAAAAATATGCAAAGAAAATTCAAGCTCATACCGATTTTAAAAATAAAGAAGTAAATATCACCTATTCTTATCAGGAAAAATCCACAGATACTATTGCTGTCGATTTTGACAATAAACCTTTCAGAGATGAAAATGGTAAATTATTTTTTAGACCCGGCGGACATGGAGCTTTAATTCAAAACCTCAACAAAATTGATGCTGATATTATTTTTATCAAAAATATCGACAATGTGGTTGTTGAAAATAATTTAGCATTAGTCAGCCAATACAAAAAAGCTTTAGCAGGGATTTTAATCAATATTCAAGAAGAAATATTCTCTTTATTAAAGAAATTAGACCAACAAGGATTTTCTGAAAGTTTAGAAAAAACTGCTGAAAAATTAGCAGATCAGTATTTTCATCATCAAAGAGAATTTAAATCCGCAGAAGAAATTAAATCTTTTTTCAATCGTCCGGTTCGTGTTTGCGGAATGGTGATTAATGAAGGAGCGCCCGGAGGAGGACCTTTCTGGGTTCAAGATAAACAAGGAAAAATATCTCTTCAGATTGTAGAAAGCGCACAAATAAATGACAAAGATCCTGAAGTGAAAAAGATTCTTAATGAAGTTTCTCATTTCAATCCTGTTGATTTAGTTTGTGGGGTAAAAGATTATCAAGGAGAAAAATTCGATTTAGAAAAGTTTGTTGATCCTGATCAAGGATTTATCACGGAAAAATCTGTAAACGGACAAAATATTAAAGCTCTTGAATTACCCGGATTATGGAATGGAGCTATGGCATATTGGAATACCATTTTTGTAGAAGTTCCGCCCAAGACTTTTAATCCGGTAAAAACCGTGCTTGATTTACTCAAACCCGGTCATCAAGTAGAATTTGATTTGGTTAGCAAATAAATATTTTTCATCCGTTTTGTATTTTAAAATACAAAACGGATGAATTTTCAAGCTTTCATAAATTCTTCAAAAGCTTCTGCCACTACTTCTTTCTGTTCTATATAACTCATATGTCCTCCCGGCAAACCAATAAACTTACTTTTTGTGTTTCTCGCTACTTTTTTGATTTCTTCATAAGGGATTAATGCATCCTCTTTTCCGGCAATAATCCATTTTTCACCTTTAAAATTCTTTAGAATTTTTTCTCTGTCTTTTCGGATTTTCATTCCTTTTACAGCAGCAATAATACTTTCTACTTCCATTTTCATCGCTTCCTGAATACGGAAATCCAATTCTTTTTTAAATTTCTTTTTACTTTCTTCTGAAAATAAATTCGCAACAGATGATTTTACAAAAATCTGTTTGTGTTTTTTTACAATTCTAACTACTTGATCCCGTTCTTTTAATCTTTTTTCTGAATCTTTTTTAGGCGAAGAATTCAACAACATTAGTTTTTCTACTTGATCAGGATATTTTTCTAAAAATGCCAGACTGATATATCCTCCCATAGAATGGCCGATAAAAGCAGCGGATTTCACTTTTAATTTCGCTAAAATTACTTTTATGGCAGCAGCCATATCTTCCATAGTTTGTACTTCTTTATATCGTGGAGTTTCTCCATGTCCAAACATATCAGGAACAATCAACTGGTAATTTTCTTTTAAAATCGGAACAAAATCATTCCAAATTTTTCTTTCTTCTTGAAAACCATGAATCAAAACTAATGGTTTTCCTTTTCCATATATATCTAAATGAATGGGAGTATTTTGGTAATCAACAATCATTTTTATCAAATTTTATTCTTCACAAAATAATACTTTTAGTTTATTTCTTTTGGCTAAAAGATTTATTATTTTTGAGAGAAGTCGATTTTCAAAAAAATTAATAAAAATCTATTATGAGTCGAGGTTTTGTAAAAGAAGAAGATCAGGAAGAAGCTCCGGTAATTCCGCCAAGGGCAGCTCTTCCAAAAGGAGTTATAAATTATGTTACTCCTTTCGGACATCAACTTTTGTTACAAGAAAAAGAAGAGCTTGAAAACGAACAAAAAAATATTTCTAAAGACAATGAAACAGAGCACCGGCGTGCTTCTACAATTATTGATGCGAAGTTAAAACTCTTAAACCAACTCATTAATTCTGCCAGAATTATCCCTTTAAAAAATCAACCTCAAGAAGAAGTTCGTTTTGGAGCTTTGGTGAATTTTAAAAAAGAAAACACTACTTTAAAATTTCAAATTGTCGGAGTGGATGAAGCAGATGTAAAAGAAAATAAAATTGCTTTTACTGCTCCTATTGCTAAAGCTTTAATCGGAAAAAAGGTAGGTGATTCAGCTGAATTACAATTAGGAAATAAAATCCAAAAACTTGAAATATTAGCAATTTCTTATCCGGAAAATTAATTTGTTATTCCTGTAATTTTTGTCCAAAACTCAAATCTCCAGCATCTCCCAATCCCGGAGAGATATAACCTTTCTCTGTTAAATCCGGATCTATTACGCCAATCCATAAATTTGCATTCGGATATTTTTCCTGAACAAA
>JAJYSY010000060.1 GCA_021793375.1 Bacteroidota bacterium
GCTAAACGAAATAATGATGTTGAAATCCTACAATCCTTAGCGCAGAAAATCACAAAAATAATGCAAGTGCAAACCGAAGAAATTCCTATAGTTTTTATCCAACAAGTTATCAGAGATTATAATTATTATACCCAACAATAAGAAAATAGCTTACTTTTGCCTTGAATAAAGCTTTATGGAAATCGACTACATTTTTATTCTTGATATTATTGGCGTTATAGCTTTTGCTGTTTCGGGGGTTTTAACAGCCATCAGAAAACGTATGGATCCTTTTGGGATTTTTATCGTGGCTTTTGTAACCGCTTTAGGAGGAGGAACTCTACGCGATATTTTGATTGAAGCGCCGGTGATCTGGATGCAGAATACACTTTATATTTATGTGATTATCGCCACCGTTATTTTTGCTGTTATCTTTAGAAATAAATTGATTTATATCAATAAACCTCTGATATTTTTTGACACTATCGGACTTTCTATTTTTACTTTAATCGGACTTGAAAAAGCTTTAAGAGCAGGATTTTCTCCGGAAATCTGTATTGCTACCGGAACGATGACTGCTTGTTTTGGTGGAGTTATCAGAGATATTTTGGCCAATAAAATTCCAATTATTTTTCATAAAGAAATCTATGCTACAGCGTGTATTCTTGGAGGAATCGTTTATTTTGCTTTACAAGTTTTCGCAGTTCCGAGTATTGTGATTTCCATCATCACTTTTTTAGTGATTTTTAGCTTGAGAACATTAGCAGTTTATTTTGATTTAAAATTACCTTCCATCAATTTCAGGAAATAATCTTATTCTAAAATTTCTACTTCTATTTCAATGTTTTGCACCGGCCAATAACTATTGTTTTCTGTTTTTGCTTGAGCAATTTTTTCTGCAACCTCCATTCCCTTTACCACTTTTCCAAAAACAGTATGCTCCTGATCTAAATGCGGCGCACCTTCTTTGTCCATCACAATATAAAACTCATAAGGAGAAGAGGCTTTGCTGACATTTTGTTTAGAGTATTTTGCTGCTGCTAAAGTTCCATATTTATTTTTATACTGATCTTTAAATTCTTTTGGAATCAAAAAACTTCCTATTGATTTTCTCATTTTTGCAGTGATATCATTATCACTATTTCCTGCTTGAATCACAAAATTCTTTTCAACTCTATAAAAATAAGTAGTATTAAAATATCCTAAATTTGCCATATAAATAAAATTGGCTCTGTGTAAAGGCGTATCTTCAAAAAGCTGAAGCTCGATTTCTCCAAACTCTGTTTTAATCAAAGCTTTTGTTTGTGGATTTTCTTTACCATATTCCTCTAAAAAAGGAATTAATTCTTCTTGTTTTATCTTTTTAATTTCTGTTGATTCTTCAGAAAAATTCTCCGCTTCTTTTTCTGTTTTTATTTTATTTTCCGTTTGGTTTTCCTCCTTCTGATTTTCTGTTTCATGTGATTTAGTTTTATTATCTTGACAACTTATAAACAAAACTGTCGCAAGCAGGATAAAAATATTTTTAATCATGGAGTTTTCTAATTTTATGGAATTGATGTCAAAAATAAAGAATTTACCTTTAGCCGGGTTAAAAGCACATCAAGAAATGATTCCCATTGGCAGAGAAATTGAACTTTTCAATACAGATCTTTCAGAAGTAAAACCTTTACACGCCGGAGTCACCGCTTTATTTTATCCGAATATGAATCAAGAAACCATGTTGATTTTAATCTTGAGAAATACTTCTCCCGGAGTACATTCCGGACAAATGGGTTTTCCCGGCGGCAGGATTGAAGCACGCGACAAAAATTTGGAACAAACTGCTTTGCGAGAAACTTATGAAGAAATAGGTGTGCTTCCCAGCAATATTGAAATAGTGAGAAAACTGACAAAAACTTATATTCCTCCTTCCAATTTTTGGGTTCACCCCTATCTTGCTTTTGCCAAAAGCACTCCAAAATTCAGACGACAAGAAAGTGAAGTAAAAGAATTGGTGCCGGTGAAATTAGATGATTTTTTAAATGATAAAAATGTGGTAGTAGAAACTTTATCTACCAGTTATGGAGAATATATTGATGTTCCCGCATTTTCTTTGAACAACAAAATTGTTTGGGGTGCCACAGCAATGATGTTAAATGAAGTAAAATCCTTGTTTAAAGAAGTCTTATAAGAATCCTTTTTTGTTATATTTGTCGGCGTTTCAACAAAACTTACCTTAATAAATGGGTTTATTTAAAAAAGATCCTTTTGGACATTATTTTTTCTTAAAAAAATGGTTAATCCGTGTTATGGGACTTTTAACCCATAGAAGATACCGTGGTTTTAATGAACTTAAAATTGAAGGTTCTGAAGTCATTACAAAATTACCAGAAAAAAATGTGCTTTTCATCTCTAATCATCAAACCTATTTTGCTGATGTAGTAGCTATGTATCATGTTTTTAATGCCAGTTTACACGGTAGAATCGATTCTATTAAAAATATTGGATATCTCTGGGATCCTAAATTAAACATCTATTATATAGCCGCAAAAGAAACCATGAAAGAAGGTTTGCACACCAGAATTATGGCGTATGGAGGTGCAGTTTCTGTGGAAAGAACTTGGAGAAAAGCAGGAAAAAATATCAATAGACAGGTAAAAATGAGTGATATCACCAACATAGGAAAAGCTTTAAATGATGGTTGGGTGATTACTTTTCCGCAAGGAACCACCACCCCTTGGAAACCCATCAGAAAAGGAACGGCACATATCATCAGAAAATATAAACCTGTTGTTGTTCCCATTGTTATAGATGGTTTTAGAAGATCGTTCGATAAAAAAGGAATGCGAATTAAAAAACGAGGTATTCTTCAATCTATGGTTATCAAAAAACCACTTGAGTTTGATTATGAAAATGAGCCCATAGACAGTATTATAGAAAAAATGGAATATGCCATTGAACAACATCCTTCTTTCTTAAAAGTAATTCCTGTGGAAGAACTCAAACTTCAAGAAGAATTAAACGAAATGAGAAGATACAGCTATAAAGAAGGAGAAAATCCTGAAGAAAAAGAATAAGTTTATTTCTTTTCTTTTGTCACAAATTGAATGGTTCCTCTTGTTCTTTGTTCTAATAAAACACTTCTATTTTTTCTGATTCGTTCTATAGCAGCTTGATTAAAATGTCTTATTGTATAAAGACTTACTTCTTTGTTATAAGTTACACCAAATTTTTGCTGAAGCTGAGCGATTAAAATATCAGCATTTCTAAATTTATTGTCAATACACACAGAAAAACTAATTGCTGAATTTTGAATCAAATGAACCTTGATTTGGTATTGATGAAATAAAGCAAAAACTTCACTGATATTTTCTTCTACAAAAAAGGAAAAATCAAGTGTAGAAATCGATAATAAAATCAAATCTTTTTTTACGATATAACAAGGAATTTCCGGAATTATTTTTTGTCCTTCACAAACAGAAGTCCCTTGATTTTCAGGACAATAAAAAGATTTCACAAATAAAGGAATTTTTTTGCGTTGTAAAGGTTGAAGTGTTTTCGGATGAATTACCGAAGCGCCATAAAAAGCCAATTCAATGGCTTCTTGATAAGATATTTGTTTTAATAAAACCGTATCAGAAAATTCTTGCGGATCAGCATTTAAAACGCCTTCTACATTTTTCCAAATACAAACTTCTTTAGCATTTAAACAATAAGCTAAAATTCCGGCGGTATAATCACTTCCTTCTCTGCCCAAAGTGGTGGTGTTCCCTACTAAATCTGAAGTAATAAATCCTTGTGTTAAGCTTAATTCTTCTGAATTGATATGAGTATTTATTTTCTTTTCGGTGATTTCCCAATCCACTTTTGCATCGCGAAAAACAGAGTTTGTTTTAATCAATTCTCTGGCATCAAGCCAGGTATTTTGTATTTTATTTTCTTTTAAAAATTCACTTACAATTGTAGTGCTCATCAATTCTCCAAAAGAAACCACCTGATCATAAACAAAATCGTAGTTGTCTGATTTGTTTTCTTTTAAAAAAGTTTTTAATTCTTTAATGAAATTTGTTATTCTTTGATTAACAGGATGTGATTTTTCAAATAAATCTGCACAAATCTGCTGATGAAAATCATGTATTTCTTTAATTTTTATTTGTGCAATTTCTTGTTCTTCAAAATAAAAATCTACAACTTTTTCTAACGCATTAGTCATTTTTCCCATGGCAGAAATCACCACTACTTTTTTTGTAGTTCCGTGCAGCTTCAGGATATGAAGTAAGTTTTTTACGCCTTCAGCATTTTTGACAGAGGCACCACCAAATTTGAAAATTCGCATAAAATTTTTTTAACCTATGCTCAAAAAGCTTATTAAATATGATTTTTGAGTTCTTGGATTAAATTTTCTGCTTGCAGCAATCCACTTTCTCTCCAAACCATTTCTCCTCTTTTATAAATTACTAAAGTGGGTAATTCTTCTATTTTTAATGCTTCAGAAATTTTCTTGTTTTTATCAATATCAATTCTAACTACTTTTGCTTTTTCTTTCATTTCTTTAGCTACATCAGTTAGCATTAAAGTATGTGAAGAAGCATTTTTATGATTTGTTGCATAAAACTCTATCAGCACAGGAACTGTGTTATCAATAAGTTCTCCAAATTTTGCCATGTAAATTAGTTTAGTTGAAAAAAGTAAGATTTAAGATAAATCTATAAAATTCAAAGATAAAAAACCATTTGAATCTATACTTGTTTGCTTTTATAGAAATTGTTTTGCCATTTTTACCAAATGTAAATGTTTAATTTGATAAAAATAAATATAATTATTTTTTTCTTAGGCTTTTTGTTTTTTCTTTAATTTAATCACTGTTATTTCAGGCCACATTCCTACTCTTCCGGGATAAGCTAAATAACCAAATCCTCTGTTTACATTAATAAATCTTTGGTTTTTCTCATAAATTCCTGCCCAGTATTTATATCTATATTTCACAGGACTCCATTTTACCAATCCGGGAATTTCAATTCCAAACTGCATTCCATGGGTGTGACCACTAAGTGTTAATTGATAATTTCTTTTGTCTTCTTGAATTTTTTCTTGCCAATGAGAAGGATCGTGACTCAATAAAATTTTAAAATCTTTTGCGTTTAATCCTGCTGCGGCTTTATCTTCATCTCCATATTTAGGAAAACCTCCATTCCCCCAATTTTCTACACCTACAATATGCAGTTTTTGTCCATTTCTTTCTATACTTCTGCTTTCATTCAACAATAAATCCCATCCCATTTCTTTTTGAAAATCTTTTAATTTTTGAAAATCTTGCTCTTTTTCTTCTTTAGATTTCCAATTATAATATTCTCCATAATCATGATTTCCTAAGATAGAAAATACACCGTCCGGAGCAGAAATGGATCCAAATAAATCTTTCCAATCTTCTAATTCTTCTGATTTATTATTGACTAAATCTCCGGTGAAAACAACAATATCACTTTTTTGCTTTTTAATCAAGTCAACTCCATAAGCGATTTTTTCTTTATTGTCAAAACTTCCACAATGCACATCACTTATTTGCGTGATTTGATATCCGTCAAATTCATCGGGAAGATCATCAAATTCCAATTCATATTTTAAGACTTTAAAATTGTATTTTCCTTTATACATTCCATAAATCAAAGATGCAAAAGGAATAGCGGCAATCCCCAACGCCAAACGCCCGATAAACTCTCTTCTTGAAGGTAAAAAAGAAGCATTTTCTGCAGTGTTTTTTCTTTTAAAGATTCCTGCTAAAACTCTGAAAATATCTTCTCCAAACATAAAGATAATCATCACTACTTGAGCTGCCAATAATGCTAATAAAAATCCAAAAGCATAAGCTCCTCTACCTTGTAAAACATTTTCTCTTTCAAGAAATATAAATCGAATGAAAAAATTGAAATAAATAAGAGAAGAAATCAATAAATAAGCATAATGAAACCATTGATTTTTAGTAGAAGATTTTAAAGCTTGATAAGCATAAAATCCTATGAGAAGAAGCAATATCAAGAATAAAATTAAACGCATAAATTCTTCTTTTAGATTTGCGAAATTAATTTTTATATGGACAAGAAAATATTTTTTATATAAATTTAACGATGTTTATTTAAAATTTATTTACTCTTTTCTGTGAAATCTATTTTTTTAATATTGAAACTGATAAATTATATAAATTCAACTATAATATAATCCTATAAATTTAAGTGTTTTTGCTTTAAAAATTAAGTAAGTTTGCAGGGAACATTAAAAAAAGAAAAGTTATGGCTGTAGAATTCACAGATGCTAATTTTGAAGAAAAAGTATTAAAAAGCGATAAACCTGTAATGGTAGATTTCTGGGCTACTTGGTGTGGTCCTTGTAAAATGGTTGGACCAATCATTGAAGAAATTGCCGAGGAATATAAAGATAAAGCTGTTGTTGGAAAAATGGATGTTGACCAACACCAAGAATTTGCCGCTAAATATGGCGTTCGTAATATTCCAACAGTATTAGTATTTAAAAATGGAGAAATGGTTGCTCGCCAAGTTGGTGCTTCTCCTAAATCTGCTTATGTAAAAGTTTTAGAAGAGCAACTATAAGAATATTATAAAAAATAGAAGGAAAAAGGTTTGGCTTCGGTCAGACCTTTTTTTATTTTTAAATGTTTTTAATTTAAAGTAAAGATGAATTTACAAGCTTCTCTTCATAAAACTTCCGGATTTGAAAACTTTGATTTATTAGCGCAGCAAATCGTAGAAGGGTTTATTTCCGGAATTCATAAAAGTCCTTTCCATGGATTTTCTTCAGAATTTGCAGAACATAAAATCTATAATAAAGGAGAAAGCACAAAACACATAGATTGGAAATTATTTGCAAAAACAGAAAAGCTTTATACCAAAAGATATGAAGAAGAAACAAATTTACGTTGTCATTTAATTATTGATAATTCTGCTTCCATGCATTATCCTTTAGTTTCTAAACTAAGTTTGGATTCTTTAAATAAAATCGGATTTTCAGCTTTAGCTGCTGCTGCATTGATGAATATTTTAAAAAAGCAAAGAGATGCAGTCGGATTGAGTATTTATGGAGAAAAATATGATTTTTATGCTCCTGAAAAAGGAAGTGAACGCCATCACCACACTTTATTACATAATTTAGAAAAAGCAGTAAAATCTCCGGCAGAAGGTAAAGAAACAAAAACGTATACTTTTTTACATCAAATTGCAGAAAAGCTAAAACGCCGGTCTTTAGTGTTTGTATTTACCGATATGTTTCAATCTTCTAAAAGTGAAAAAGAATTGTTTGAAGCTTTAAGACATTTAAAATACAATAAAAATGAAGTAGTTTTATTTCATACATTTGATTATGATAAAGAAATCTCTTTTGATTTTGACAATCGCCCAAAAAGATATGTGGATATAGAAACCGGAGAATCCATAGATTTATATGCTGATAATATTAAGGAGAATTATGAAAAAGCGATAAAATCTTATTTCGAGGATTTAAAATTACAATGCCTTCAATACCAAATTAAATATGTTCCTGTAGATATCAAACAAGGTTTTAAAAAAATATTGACTACTTATTTAATAGAAAGACAAAAATTTATTTAACTCCTTAAAGCTGATAATCAATCTCTTGAAAAAAACATCAAAAAAATATTGAAAATATTTTCAAAAAACGCTTGCGCAAACAATAAACTCATGTATATTTGCCATCGCAATCAGGAATTAACCTGATTTAAAGTTCAAAATTTTATTGGTCTGGTAGTTCAGTTGGTTAGAATACCTGCCTGTCACGCAGGGGGTCGCGAGTTCGAGTCTCGTCCAGACCGCTTTTTAATTTTTATAAATTAAAAACAATGTTGTGTTGAAGTGTTTATATCTATACACTTCAGGTTGATTGAAAAATGAACCAGTGAAGAGCTTTTTTACTATTTAGGTGAAAAGGCTTTTTTTGTTTTATGCAAAATTTCTACGTCTATATTATTTATTCTGAAAGCAAAGAAATTTACTACAAAGGATTTTCTACAAATCCTCAGAAAAGATTATTACAACACAATCAAAACGAAGGAAGATTCACCAAAAATAAAGGTCCTTAGATTTTAATTTACTTAGAAGAATTTCAAAATAAAAAAACAAGCTTTAATCAGAGAGAAAAAACTCAAAAAATACAGCAAAAAGCAAATCAAACAACTGATTAAATCCGATAAAAACATTTTATAGTATTTGTTTGTCATCCCCAAGTGAACTTGGGGACGAGTTTTCCCAATTTTAATTAGTAAATTTAGATTGATTTTATTTTCATGGCATTTCTCTAACCGTCAAAATTTGCTCTGCATGACCAAAAGGGCCGGTTTCATCATGTAATATTGCACTGGTCAACCCCACTCCGGTTTCTCCGTATTGCTGCTGAACATCCAAGCCTAAACGATTTCCTTTTGGTAAACGATATAGGTGAATTTGCAAATCAACATTAGGAAACATATATTCAAAAGGGGTATCTTGCCTTACCGCTACCCCATTCATTGTATCTACCATTCCCATGAGTTTAACAAACGAGCTGGTTTTTTGCCCTTCAACCATTTCCAAATCATTGGTTAACCAAACCTGTCCTTTTCCGTGTTCAAAAGCAATTTTTCTACTATTTTTAGAGATAGATTTAATATATCCTCCATCCCAAGTTGTAATTCCATCCCAGGTTTTTAAATCTTTATAAAATTTCAGTTTTTCGTCTTCAAGTCCTGAAATTTCTTTGGTGTTTTGAACAGACAAACGCCATGTTCTTGCTGAAATACAAACCCTTCCTTTTGTTTCCATTTTAGATTCAATCAACTCAATTGTTCGTCCGGGTCTTATAATTTGCGTTGTAATTTTAAATTCTTCTAAATGAATCATTCCTAAAATATCCAGACTAATTCTTGCGATCTGCATATTTTCTCGAGGTTGAAATTTTTCTAATTCTGCACAAATAACGCCAGTTGCAGGAGCCATGTGTTGTTCGTTTTCATTCCAAGCTCCCTGAGCATTTTTTGTGGGTTTATAATGTGCTATTTGCACTCCTTCTTTTGTGATTTTTCTGCTGATTAAACTATAGTAATGATTCATTTTATAATTCTTATTATTTTTTCAAATAAAACATTTTAAAAATAAAAATCGCCTTTGAAAACAAAGACGATTTTATAAACTTTTTTCGAGTTATTTTAATAAAGCACTCTTCCTTTACTTTGCGGATTTACTCCCCAGCTATCTTTGTTAGCATAAGCAAAGTCTAATTTATATTTCTCTGGAATTCCGCTTTCTTCAAGCATAGCTCCTAATTTAATAGAAGGGAAAAGCTCTTCATAAGTAATCATCTCATTTAAAGAAATACGTCTATAGATATGTTCTCTTGTTAAGTCTTTAGGTTTTTCTAAACCTGCTGCTCCTAAAAGTTCAATAAAGTTATCTATAGTTTTTCTATGATAAGTAGCTACTCTGTCTTTTTTATCTTCCGGCACCAATCCTATTGTTAATTTCGGATCTTGTGTTGTAATTCCGGTCGGGCACTCATTCGTATTACACAATAATGCTTGAATACATCCTAAAGCCAATTTGTTGGCTCTTGCTTGATAACACATATCCGCTCCTAAAGCTATAGCTCTTGCTACATGAAAAGCAGAAGAAATCTTACCGGAAGCAATTAGTTTAATATGCTTACGAATATTCAATCCGTTTAAGATATTATGTACAAAATCTAATCCATCTACCAATGGCGCACCTACATAATTACTAAATTCTGGCGGTGCAGCTCCTGTTCCTCCTTCTCCTCCATCTACAGCTATAAAATCAGGATATGTATCCAATTCTATCATGGCTTGACAAATAGAGATAAATTCACTTTTATGTCCTATACATAGTTTGAAACCTACTGGTTTTCCTCCAGATAAATCTCTTAGTTTTTTAATGAATTTCACCATTCCCATCGGCGTGCTAAATGCAGAGTGATATGGTGGAGACATTACTTTTGTTCTTGGCAAGATGTGTCTGATTCTCGCAATTTCTTCAGAGTTTTTTGAAGCAGGAAGAATTCCTCCGTGTCCGGGTTTGGCTCCTTGAGAAATTTTCAACTCAATCATTTTCACATTTGGATGTTGTGCTTTTTCTGCAAAAAGATCCGGATTAAAGTTTCCTTCTTCATCACGACAACCAAAATATCCTGTTCCGATTTGCCAAATTAAATCTCCATTATGTTTTAAGTGGTGATCACTAATTCCTCCTTCTCCGGTATTGTGCGCAAAGTTTCCAAGTTTAGCTCCCCAGTTTAAGGCTTCTACTGCGCTTCCGCTAAGTGCTCCAAAACTCATTGCAGAAATATTTAAAACACTGGCAGAGTAAGGTTGCTTACAATCTTTATTTCCTACCATTACTCTTGGATCATGATCAAGAGTATCAAAAGCTTTTGGTGCTATGGAATGACACATCCACTCATATCCTTCTGCATACAAATCATATTGTGTTCCAAAAGGGATTGTATCTCTCACATCTTTGGCTCGCTGATAAACCGTAGAACGATCTACTCTGTTAAACGGTCTTCCATCAATATCGGATTCTATAAAATACTGATACATTTTCGGACGAATATCCTCCATCACATACCTCAATCTACCCACCACAGGATATATCCTCATAATTGTATGTCGTTTCTGATACATATCATAATACCCCATTATAGTGAGTATCAGAACAATTCCAAAAATAACATACCAATTCGGGTTTAGCCAAATTGATAAAGCCAGGGTTAATATCAATAATACTGTTGATATAAAAACAAATTTCCCACGCATAATTTAAGTTTTAACCTATTTTAATTTTAAAAATACGTAAAAGATTATAAAACATTTATTTAATTACAATTAGCTGATTTTCAACTAAATAACTATTTGCAGTTATGCTTGCAAGGTACAATTTAATTTTTTAAATGCTTTATAATTTCCATATAAAAATAACGCTGTTATTCTTATTTAGAATCATTTCATCATTAAAGAAACAAAAACAATTTTACATTTTTATTTTGAAGTTCTTTAAGCTCCTCATAATGAATACCTAAAACCATTTTCTTCTTTTCAAGATATAAATGTAGTTATTTATATTTCTCTATCAATAAAAATCATACTTATTTTAAATAACCAAAAGAGCCAATAATTTTATTGATAAACAAACAGAAAGTCGAAAAAAATTAGTTTTTTGAACTTTTTTGAAATATTTCTCTTTTAAAATCATTACTTTGCTTTACCACAAATTTAATATTTTATTTTTTGAATATATATAGCAATTCACTTATCTTAATCCATAAAAATGAAAATAATTATACGTCTTTTGGTAACAGCTTTTATTGTTGTTGCGCTTTCTAATTTTTTGCCTGGTACACATATTGACAGTTATACCACCGGAATTTGGGTAGTCATTGTGTTGGGATTAATCAATCTTTTCATCAAACCTTTATTGATTGTTTTAACTCTTCCT
>JAJYSY010000061.1 GCA_021793375.1 Bacteroidota bacterium
GAAAAAATGTGCTTAAAAGGGCACATTTTTATCATTTTTTGCAAAACGAGGAATTTTAATCTCTCAAACCTTTAAAAAAGAACAAACACGAAAAAACCGCCTCATCGGATAATGAGACGGCTTCTTAATTTTATAAAATAAAATATCTATTACTCTGCAGTAATCACGCCTTGCATAGAAGCAAAGTGCCCTGGGAAAGTACAAACATATTCATATTTTCCAGGCTCTTCTAAAGTAAAAGTGATTTCTTGTTCCTGACCTGCAGACAACATATCTGTAGCTACAATCACAGATTCTTTTTGCTCATCAGACATTTCTTTTAAGCTTCCTGCTTTAGCAGCTTCCATTCCAAACTCTTGAGCTGTGGTTCCTTGATCTAAAACAACTAAATCGTGAGACATAGCTTCAGCAGGTAATTCTCCAACACTCTTAAAAAGTATGGTTACTTCTTCTCCTGCTTTAACGGTAATCTCAGTTTTGTCATATTTCATTTGATCATTTCCAACAATCTCAATAACATCAGATTTCTCTTCTGATGAAGAAGAGGATTCTTCCGTTTGAGTGTTTTCTTCAGTAGTAGGAGTCGAGCTCTCTTCCTTCTTTTTATCATCGCCACAAGCGGTAAATAAAAAAGCTACAGAAGCTAAAATTAAACTGAAATAAGCGATTCTTTTCATAATAAATTAATTGAATTTAAATTACGATGCAAATTTACATAACTTTCCTTTCTTTCCTCTTTTTTTATAATAATTTAATGGTTTTAAGAAAGTTTTTCAGAAAAATAACTTAGAAATAAATTGCTTCAAATTCAGCTAAAATTTTATTCTTATTATCTTTTAAAGACAACTGATCTTTCTTGAGTTCGAATTTTGCAGTTTTTTCTAATACATCAAGAAAATCATTCTCATCAAATTTAAGCTGATCACAAGTTTTTTTAGCAGTTGAGAAATTAGTAAACTTAATTTTCTGTTGTTTGTTTTTTAAATCATAAAAACCTGAAAAATGATTACAACCGGCAAAACCTTTTACTTTATTTCTTTCTGTTTTTAAAATAAAATATACTTCTCTTTCTTGGTGCTTTTCCATTTTTATCTTTTTCTTATTCAAGACTTTAAGTTTCCAATACTTTTCGGTTATTTGTTGACTGAAATCTTCTGAAAGAGATTTTTTCTCTACAGTAGAACCAGTGTTTTTGCAAGAGAAAAAAATAAGAGTAAAAATAAATGAAAATAAAAATAAAGGTTTCATCAGCTTAAAAATATGAGAATTTAGAACTTACAAATATAATTAAGAATAACAATTGTATTCTTTTCAAAACTTTAAAATTACCTATATAGACTTTTGGCATAGGCTGTGAAAAAACAATATCTTTGCGACTATGAAATTGAAAGAAGAAATTAACAGAAGAAGAACCTTTGGGGTTATTGCTCACCCTGATGCGGGAAAAACAACTTTAACTGAAAAACTTTTACTTTTTGGAGGAGCTATTCAAGAAGCCGGAGCTGTAAAATCTAATAAAGTAAAAAAATCAGCTACCAGTGATTTTATGGAAATTGAACGTCAGCGTGGAATTTCTGTAGCTACTTCAGTTTTGAGTTTTAATTATAAAGAATTAAAAATAAATATTTTAGACACTCCGGGGCACAAGGATTTTGCAGAAGATACCTACAGAACTTTAACTGCTGTTGATAGTGTAATTGTGGTTATTGATGTGGCAAAAGGAGTGGAAGAGCAAACGGAAAAATTGGTAGAAGTTTGTCGGATGAGAAATATTCCAATTATAGTTTTTGTCAATAAATTGGATAGAGAAGGAAGAGATGCTTTTGATTTGCTTGATGAAATAGAACAGAAATTAAAACTCACTGCTTGTCCGTTGAGTTATCCTATCGGAATGGGATATGAATTCCAAGGAATTTATAACATCTGGGAGAAAAACGTCAATTTATTTAAAGAAGATTCTCGAAAGAATATTGAAGATACTATTGAAATTGACGATTTAAATACACCTGAATTAGAAGATTTAATCGGTACAAAAGCAGCAGAAAACTTAAGAGAAGAAGTGGAATTAGTAGAAGGTGTTTACCCGAAGTTTGACAGAGAAGCATACATCAAAGGAGAATTACAACCTGTTTTTTTCGGTTCAGCATTATATAATTTCGGAGTAAGAGAATTATTGGATTGTTTTGTTGAAATTGCTCCTCCGCCCATGCCAAAAGAAGGAGATGAACGTATTGTAAAACCTGAAGAAGAAGACTTCACAGGATTTGTTTTTAAAATCCATGCCAATATGGATCCCAGACATCGCGACAGATTAGCTTTTGTGAAAATTGTTTCCGGGAAATTTGAAAGAAATATTCCTTATTTGCATGTTCGACAAGACAAAAAACTGAAATTCAGCAGTCCGAATGCATTTTTTGCAGATAAAAAAGCAGTGGTAGATGTTTCATATCCCGGAGATATTGTAGGTTTACATGACACCGGAAATTTCAAAATCGGAGATACTCTAACTGAAGGAGAAAAAATAAACTTTAAAGGAATTCCGAGTTTCTCTCCAGAACATTTCCGTTATATCAACAACGATGATCCGATGAAATCAAAACAACTCAACAAAGGAATTACCCAATTGATGGACGAGGGAGTTGCACAGCTTTTTACTTTAGAAATGAATGGAAGAAAAGTAATAGGAACAGTAGGCGCTTTGCAATATGAAGTAATTCAATACAGATTAGAACATGAATACGGTGCAAAATGTTCTTATGAACCTTTAAATGTTCATAAAGCTTGTTGGGTAGATCCGGAAGATGAAGACAATGAGGAATTCAAAGAATTTAAACGCGTAAAACAAAAGTTTTTAGCGCATGATAAAGAAGGACAATTGGTGTTTTTAGCAGATTCAGCTTTTTCTCTGCAAATGACAGAACAAAAATATCCGAGTGTTAAATTTCACATCACGTCAGAATTTTAAAAAATCAAAAACAATGAAAAAAGTAGGAATTGTAATGGGCAGCACCAGCGATTTGCCGGTGATGAAAGAAGCGATAGAAATTTTAAAAGAATTAAAAATTGAAGTAGAAGTAGATATTGTTTCTGCTCATCGTACGCCGGAAAAATTAATGGAATACGGAAAAAATGCACATCTACGCGGAGTAAATGTCATTATTGCCGGAGCAGGAGGAGCTGCTCATTTGCCCGGAATGCTGGCTTCTGTTTCTCCCTTACCTGTAATTGGAGTACCTGTAAAATCCAGAAATTCTATTGATGGGTGGGATTCTGTGTTGTCTATTTTACAAATGCCGGGAGGAGTTCCGGTGGCAACTGTGGCTTTAGATGGAGCAAAAAATGCCGGAATTCTTGCTGCACAAATTTTGGGCGCTACAGATAAAGAAATTCAACAAAGAATTATGACTTATAAAGAAAACTTAAAACAAAAAGTAATCAAAGGAGCAAAAGAAGTACAACAATCAGAAAATTAATTTCAAAAAACACTAAGAAAACAGCTTGATTTCATCGACTTTGTGAGGTAAAAACCTATATTTGTCAAAAAAAATATAAAAATGAAAATTAGAAATTTATTCTTAATGTTTTTAGGTTTGGCATTTGTAGCCAGCTGTTCAAGTGATGATGATAATATCTCCGGCGGAGATGATGATAACAACACAGGAGGAGAAGATCCGGTGGAAGTTATTGATTATTTCCCTGCAGAAACAGGAAATTCTTGGACTTATTTTAATGAAATGGAATCCGGAATGGAAGAGTTGGAAGGAACTTCTACAGAAGTATTAAATATTGAAGGAGTAGAAGGACATACCGTAACTTTCAACACTGAAGTAGATGGAGAAACTCCCGGATTATTCACAGGAGCTTTAGCAAATGGAGAAATTGAAAAAATAGAAGGAGGTTTAGTTTACTCCGGAGATATGAACCTTTTTGATTTTGAAGGAATTGAATTAGATATTCCCTTTTCTGAAATGCTGATCTTAGATGAGGAAGCAGAAGAAGGTGAGGAACTGTTTACCGTAGAAGGAGAGTTTATGGAAGAAATTCCTTTCGGAGAATTTGGTAATTTCGATATCGAAGTTTCTTATACTTTAACAGTAAATCAAGGAGAAAATTTAGATGTTCTTATGGACTATGAAAATGTAAAATCTTCTGTAATAACATTATCAAATTTATCTGTAATTATTCATGATGTTCCGGTAATAGGAGATTTAGAACTGATGGATAATACAACAGCTACTGTTTTGGAAGCCACAAATTATTTCGCCAACGGAGTAGGATTAATCAAAAGCGAAACTGCAGTAGATATTCCGTTTATTGATCTTTTAGATATGATGCCGGTTCCAGTTCCTGGAGTTCCTGATTTACAAGAAATAAACTTTAATATCTCACAAGACTTAGCAGATTATATCGTAAACTAATTTGTTGAGAAATAATCTTAAAAAAAAGGATGTTCTGAAGAGGACATCCTTTTTTGTTTGGAGAAGATTTAATTAATTACCTTTGAATAAAATTGATTTTTTGAAATTAGATGAAATTGAAAAATTCTACAAAAGATATATTTATTACTGCTAAACCTTTTTCTGAAAAGTTAAGTAAATATATATCTTATTATTATTTTCATTCTTCAGAAGAAAAAAATTATTATAAACGCTTTGAGTTTTATCCAAATTATAAACATGCTTTAACAGCTTATAAAAACTCTCAAATAACTATACAAAACAAAGGAACGATTATAACACCTACGGAAAAATCTAATATTTCTGTTTTATATAGTATTAATAAAAATAGAAATTTTAAAGTTGAAATAAATGGAGCTTTTCAAAAAATAGGAGTTGTATTTAATCCATTAGGAATAAATCATTTTATTGATAAGGATTTAGAAGAAATTTTTTCTGGAGAAATAAATAACTTTGCTTATTTTGAAGAAGAACTTAATAAGGTTTTAAAAAAAGTTTTCTATGAAGATAAAACAGACAAAAAAGTAAAATTATTAGATGATTTTTTTGAGAAGAAATATATAGGTTTTTCAGAAAATTCTCTTCAAAAAGCTATTCAAAAAATCATAACTTCTCACGGAACAATTCAAGTTGCTGAACTTTCTAAAAAAATAAATACCAATAGAAGAGCATTACTTCGTTTATTTAAAAAACATACCACATTAACTATTAAAGAATATCAAAAACTGGTAAGATTTAGACAAGCGTTTAATTATTTTAATGAAAATAAAAAAGAAATAAACTTAACAGATGTAGCTTTATATAGTATGTATTATGATCAGGCACATTTCATTAAACATTTTAAATCTATCACCAAAGAAACACCAAAAACATTATTATATAAAATATCTCATATAGGAAAAGAAGATACTTATTGGTATTTTAAAGAGTAGTGTCTCAAACATACAATTTTACTCTTTATAAAGGTTATAATTTTGCTCTGTAAAAATTAATAAATCTAAATACTTATTTAAATGAAAAATATATTATTTTCAATTGTACTTTTTTTATTTTCATTAACCATCTTTGCTCAAGAAAAATCAGAAGTTAAAGCTTCTAAATTTGGTTTTGCTGTGGATGCAAAAATGGGTTCAGCTACATTCCTTCAAACAGGAAAAGTAGATTTAAACGGATCTGTTAATGTAGGGAAGTTTTTGTTTTATTATACTTCTTCCGATGGATCATCTTCTATAAGTTTAGGAATAGAAGAATTGCAATTTAAAGCTAATGGTGTTTCTGCTGGAGAAAATTATGCTTTAGATCAAAAACACTTAAGAATTCCTTTAAATTATAGCTATTCACTTTCTATTTTAAAAGATCACTTAGATGAAAAACTACAAGCTTATGCAGGTGTAGGAGTTTACGCAAACACTTTAAGAAAAGAAAAAATACAAACTTTAGAAGAAACTTACAAAAATAAAAATCAAGGTTGGAATGGAGGTTTTGGTTTTGAGGTAGGATTAGTTTTTCAAGTAGCAAAAGATCTTAATTTTGGAATAGGATTTGAAACACAATCTGATTTTTCAAAAATGAAAAAAAATGAAATAAAACGTAAATTAGAAGGAATATCTACAGTGAATTTTAGACTTCAATTTGTAATTAATTAGGGTTGAAACTTTAAGCATAATGAAAACTTTAAACTTTATTTTTTATTTTCCAAATAATTGGTATCAATATGGAAGTGTAAAAAATACGTAATAATGAAAAAAAGATAGGAAAAATAAAATATGCAGAAGAAACTATTATAGAAGTTTCACCAGAAACAAAAGAGGTTTCTTTTTCTGTAAGTTTTTATAAAAAATCATTAGAAATTGACAAATTACAAAAAGATAAATATTTTGGAGTAGTTTATTTTAAAGTGAATAATTTTCTTGATACTTTAAAACCTAAAATCTTGCGTGTAAAAATTTTTGAAACAAAATTAGAGCGCCAGGAGTTTTGTAATAACTTATATACAAACTTTGGTAATTCTACCCCAGTTAAAAATAAAAATCAATCAAATTTAATATTAGGATTACTTATTTCAATGATATTATTTCTTATGCCATTTTATCCTAATCAAACTTCTATAATTCGTGAAATTGGAAGTCAAAATGTGAGTTTACCAGTTATACTTGGCATAGGTGGATTTATTTCTTATATATTGATTTTTATTAGTAAAACCATCTCTTTATCAAGTTATAAGTCTCGTATTTACACTACGATTGCTGGTTTTGGATTAAGCTTGTTTTACATTAATTCAAAAACATTTCTAATTATATTGTCAATATTAACATTTGTTTTATTAATTAGGAGTTATTATGAGTTTAAAAAACTTCACAGTAATAATATATAATTTGTTTTTTATCTAATATTCAAAGCTTTATTTTATATTTATAAAATAACATTTAAGCTTTCTTGATAATTATGATTTCCAAAATATCTTCTTTGAAAAATAATTTAAAAATCTATTTTGGATTTGATGAATTTCTTCCCAATCAAGAAAAAATAATTCATAGTGTTTTAAAAGGAAAAGATACCCTTGCAATTATGCCAACAGGAGGCGGAAAATCTTTGTGTTTTCAATTACCGGCTTTGACAATGGAAGGAACAGCAATTGTGATTTCTCCTTTAATTGCTTTGATGAAAGATCAGGTTGATGCTTTGTTGGCTAATGGAATTTCAGCAGCTTATTTTAACAGCTCACAAGAAGTAGAAAAACAACAAGAAGTTTTAAATAAACTGCAAAAAAATGAACTTAAACTTATATATGTAGCTCCGGAAAGTTTAGGGCAGTTGGAATTTATTTTAAAAAACATAAAAATCAGCTTATTTGCCATAGATGAAGCGCATTGTATTTCGGTTTGGGGACATGATTTCAGACCGGCTTACAAAGAATTGGGGAAATTAAAAAATCAGTTTTCAGAAATTCCTTTTATTGCTTTAACCGCTACAGCAGATCGTGCCACACGAGAAGATATTCTGACGCAATTGCATATTCCACAAGCCAAAACTTTTATTTCCTCTTTTGATAGACCTAACTTATTTTTAGATGTTCGCCCGGGAAGAAATCGAAAAAAGCAAATATTTAATTTCCTGGAATCTCATGAAAATCAAAGTGGAATTATTTATTGTTTATCGCGAAAAAACACAGAAAAACTTGCACAAGATTTAAATAATAAAGGATTTACAGCAGCAGCTTATCATGCCGGAATGACTGCAGAAGAAAGAAGTGAAATTCAAGATAATTTTCTTAATGATAAAACTCCGATTATTGTGGCAACCATAGCTTTTGGAATGGGAATAGACAAAAGTAATGTGCGTTGGGTGATTCATTATAATATGCCCAAAAATATAGAAGGATATTATCAAGAAATCGGAAGAAGTGGAAGAGATGGATTGCCGGCAGATACGTTGTTGTTTCATAGCTACGCCGATGTGATGTTGTTGAGAAAATTTGCAGAAGAAAGCGGAACCAAAGAAATTCAATTGGCAAAATTAGAGCGAATGCAGCAATTTTCAGAATCTTTGAGTTGCAGAAGAAAAACTTTGTTGAGTTATTTTGGAGAACATTTAGAAGATGACTGTGGAAATTGTGATATCTGTAAAAATCCGCCTCAATATTTTGATGGAACTATTATTGCTCAAAAAGTTTGCTCTGCCATCGCTCGGTTAAAAGAACAAGAATCCATCAATATGGTTGTAGATGTACTTCGCGGAGCACAAAATGCACAGGTTTATGAAAAAGGATATCAGCAGATTAAAACTTATGGAGCAGCAAAAGATATTTCTTGGCGAGATTTACAAAATTATGTTATCCAGCTGATTAATCAAGGAGTGTTGGAAATTTGGTTTCACGAAAAAGGAAGATTAATTTTAACGCCTTTGGCAAAAGCAGTTTTATTTGAAGGAAAGAAAATAAAATTAGCAAATGTTCAACAGCTCAAACAAAAGAAAACTACAGCAGAAAAAATAACCTTTGAAACAGATAAATTATTTGAAAAATTACGTCAGTTGCGTTTGCGTTTAGCCAAAGAAGAAGAGGTGCCCGCTTATATTATTTTTAGTGATGCATCTTTAAAAGATATGGTTAAAAAAACTCCGATAAATTATGAAGAATTTTCTGAGGTTTTAGGAGTTGGAAAAGCTAAATTAGAAAAATATGCCGATGAATTCATCAAAGTAATTAATCGTCATTTTGACTTAAAACAAGAAAAATTATCATCACATCATTACAGTTATAAACTTTATCAAGAGAAAGGATTAAGTCTTAAGGAAATCGCTCTTCAGCGTGGATTAAGCGAAGGGACAGTTTTTCAGCATTTCCTCAAAATGTATAAAATGGGCCATGATTTTGACTTTTCTTCTTTCATCACAACAGAAGAAATCAACCAGATAAAAAAAGCAAAAAAAGAATTGGAAAACCCTAATACTTTAAAAGCTTATTTTAAATACTTTTCAGAAGAAATGCCTTACCACAAAATTAAATTAGGATTATTACTATCAGAAGAGTGAATCTTCTTGATTCACATAATCTTCTAAATAAGCATATTTCGGAGTGAGTTTTTTATTCTCTGTCATTTTTGCTCTGGCTAAAATCCCGTCTTTATCTCCATTAAAAAAAGCAGGAATTACGTGTTCCAAAAACATTTTACCAAATCCTTCGCTGGCATCTTTAGGCAATTCACAAGGCAAATTATCTACAGCCATTACGGTGATGGCATTGTCTGTGTCAAAATCAACTTCTTTTTCTGCTTGCGGATCATATCCATAAAAAGGGTTTGCAATAGTTGACGGTCGAATAGTGGAGGCAACAGGCCCATCAATATCACAGCTGACATCAGCAATTAAACTGATATTAAAATCTGCTGATTTGGCATCTTTTCGAGTGAATAAATAAGGAGAACCCTCTCCATAAAAATGTCCGGCAATGAAATAATCAGTGACTTTTGCAAAACGCATAAAATCAGAAGTATATTTTTCCGGATGACTGAAAAAATCTTCTTCACCTAATTGTTTCCCATCTTTTCTTTTGTTGTAATCCAACACTTTGATTTGACAGAAAACAGCTTCTTCTTTAAAATCTTGATTTAAATATTCTTCAACCTTAACTTCTTTGATGTTTAAAGCTTCAAGAATTTCTCTCGCTCCTGCAGCAACTTTTCCTTGACCCGATAAAAGAATTTTAAATGAATTGGGCAAAATCACTTTTTTCAATTCCGCTAAAAGAGAATTATAATCTGCTAAATCCTCTGCTTTTGATAAGTTGAATTTTCCTTCTTTTAATCCAAAAGCTCTAAATCCGTTATAAGCGCCTACAATACCCGCATATCTTCCAAAACCAATCAACCTGGCACCATTTTTTGCAGTTATGGTTTCGTGATCGTAAAGAGTAATATTATTCTTTAAAATTGCTTGTAATAATTTTCTGTTATAAGCTTGTTTTTTTATTGTGTGAGAAAAGAAAAAATATTTTTTATTTGGAAGTAAAGCATGAATAGGAACTTCTTTTACGCCTAAAAGTACATCACAAGAAGATAAATCATCAGAAACGGTAAATCCTTTTTCAGTATAAGCTTCATCCGGAAAAATACGGATATCAGAAGATTCAACAACAATCTCTACTTCAGGGTATAGATTTTTTAACTCTACTAATTTCGCAGGAGAAAAAACAACTCTTCTGTCAGGTGGATTTTTACGTTCTTTGATGATTCCTATTTTCATATTTGGTATGGATTTTGAATGTTTATGAGCTGATGTTGACAAATATAATATTTTTATTGTAATTTTGCATTCTCTAAAAAAAGTGTTATATTATATAATACAGTTCTTTGAAAAGAAACTTACTAAAGGGGTCGATTTGGTTTTGACAGCAGGTCGAGTTGAACGGTAAGCACGTTGAGCGTTGAAGTATTGCTCATAAATCTCATATTTCATTCTTTTTTAAACGGCGAGAATAATAACTACGCCTTGGCTGCTTAATCCGAATTACAGTACGATTAGCTTAATCTTCAACGAGGTTGGAGACCAAGATGTCTCTCAAAGGCCTTGATTTACGGCATTTGAAATAGAGGCACCGGAAAGTAAATATAGTCTCGGCAGGGCCTTGATGTCGAGATGAAACTGAAGTAAGGATAAGCTTAAAATTGGTCGCTTTCTGCCGGTTTTAAGACGAAAACCAAGTGAAAGCTAAACGTGTAGAAAGCTTTTTAGCTGCTTGTTTGGACGAGGGTTCAAGTCCCTCCGACTCCACAACAATAAAAAAGAAGCCGTCTCATTATCCGATGAGGCGGTTTTTTCGTGTTTGTTCTTTTTTAAAGGTTTGAGAGATTAAAATTCCTCGTTTTGCAAAAAATGATAAAAATGTGCCCTTTTAAGCACAT
>JAJYSY010000013.1 GCA_021793375.1 Bacteroidota bacterium
TCCAAAGAAATCATCCCAAGAATCTTCTTCCAATTTTGATTGTACCCATTCCCCTGAAAAACTTAGCGTATGATTTTTTAAGAAATAGAAAAACAATCCCATTTTATGATTTTGCGACCAAACTTTCCTTTTGTTTTGAATTTGATTTTTAGTTTTACTCAAATTGATTTTTGCATCATATTCCACCGTCATCCAATCCACAAAATCACCGCTGAGGTTTAAAGTATTATTCCAAGTATCTGTGGTGTTTTTCATCAGATTATTGTTCAAAAGCATATCTCTGTTGTTGTGAGCATAATTTGAACTCAGCTTAAAAGTGGTTCTTAAAGGAGAAATTAATTTGCTGACAGAAGCAGAAACTGAATTTGCATTATTTTTATTAGTTAAATCTAAAGCTTCCACCAAAGTAGAACCATTGGGTTGTGTAATCATATTAAAAATATGATCATTTTTCCCACCGGAATAATTATATCCTATTCTTGCAAACCAAGTATTTATCGGATTTCTATATTCCAAACCAATTCCCGCTGATTGAGAGGAATTTTCCATTAAAGGAATATCATTTCGGGCTAAATTTCTATAATGCGATAATAAATATCCGGAATACATCTCATCCAACGGACCGTGATTTTTATTATATCTTGCATTTGCTGTGATTTTCCAATAATCCCAAAATTTATATTCTGACCACATCATCGGATTGATTGTAAAAGGATTTTCCGTTTGCTTATTTGCTCTGACGCGATCTTGAATTTCATAATGATTAAACTCAAAAGGAATTCGCATAAAAATCCGAAAATCATCCGTTCTGTATGTTAATCCTGTTTTGACATAAGTAGAGATTTCTTGCCATTTCATATCATTTTGAAAATCTGAATCTGGATGAACAATTCCATCTAACCATAAATCAGAATCCATATTTTGGATTTTAAAATCTATTCCCGGTTGAAGATTTAAACTCAGATTTCCGAATTTCTTGGTTAAATCTAAACTATGATTCGCAATGAATTTCTTGTCGAAAACATGTTGTTGGATTTCATCAATATTTTGACCCGGAGCAAGAATATCAGTAAAAACACCTGGTTTTATGCTTAAACTTTGTGGTGTTTCATTATATTGAATATTAGAATTAAAAGTGAGTAATTGTTTGCCAACAGGAAAAATTATTTCAAAATCATTTTTAAAATCTGTAAAAGGATTTTTGAGTTGTTGGTGTTGAGGTGAATTATTTTCTGTTAAAAATGCTGATCCGCGATTCCATTCTTTTTTAAAACTCAATTTTTCTTTTAAGAAATTCTGATCTTTATTTTGTTCAATGCTGAGCGAAGTTTCTAAAGATTCATCTCGCGAATTATTTTGAATATGATTCTCAATAGTAGTATTTCCTTCCGGTAAAAAATAAGTGGTAAAATCTCCGCCTTCTCGTTTGGTTAAATTGTTGATATAAGAAGCATTGATTTTAAATTCAAACTCTTTTTTATTTTTAAACAATGCATTAGCAGAAATAGCATGTGCTTGATTATCTAACCAACGTTTACTCGAAAATGGAGGAGGAGAAACCGATGCAGTGGAAAGCCAATCTTTTTTATCTTCAGAATTTCTGCCAAATCTAAACGCAGCAAAAGAAAACCTGGAAAAATCTTTGGTGATTTCTGTTCCGTTATTATTGGTTTGATAAGTTACTAAAGTTTGAAAATTCTTGGTAAAAAACATCGGACTTAATTTTCCGTACCACAACATCGGAGAAGCTCCAATTCCGGCTTCAATATTTCCGGAAACAGTAACTTTGTTTTTCAGTTTAATATTGATGGCAGCTTGTTCAGAAGGCTCTATGCTATCCAACACTTTTAAGGGTTGATGGTTTTCTAAAATTTCTACAGAACTCACCTTGTCAGCACTTAAATTATTGCTGACCATTCCGTATTGTCCGCCCATTAAATCTAAACCTTCTACATAAAATTTGTTGATGGGTTTTCCTTGATATTTAATTTCTCCGGTTTCTGCAATTTCAATTCCCGGCATTTTAGAAAGCACATCCTGAATACTTCTGTCTTTATTGCTTTTAAAAGCTTCCGGATCAAAAATTAAAGTATCTCCGCGTTGTTTGATAGGAGGTCTTCGCAAGAAAACTTCTTCCAAACTTTCTGCGGCAATTTCTAAAGCAATATTTACTTCTTGTGATTTTGCTGAAATGTTTTTTTCATAAGTAGCATATCCCAAAGAAGAAACTTTAATGGATAAACTATCTGTTGCTGAATTTACTTTAATATTGAATTTTCCCTCTTGATCAGAAATGGAATAGCCTAAAATATTGGTTTTCCCTTTAGGAGAAATAACTACAGAAGTGCTTGATAAAACTTCTTCAGTTTCTGCATCTGTGATTTTTCCACTGATTTCAATTTGTGAAAAACTGTAAAAACTGAAGAAGAATAAAAGTAAAAATAAAAGATTATTTTTCATTAATTAGTTGAAATATTGCCGATTCTTTATAAAAAGAAGGCAAATTAAGAAAACTTATCTATAATCTTCATATTTTTTTGGATTCCAAACACGTTTTTTTAGTCTGTCTTCTCTCAGTGGAGCAGCCATATCTTCTAATAAACGTTTGGCTGCAGCCAATTCTTTTTCTGCTTCAGCTCTATCTTGATACATAAATTCGTTGATGACTTCTTCATCAGCATTTGCCAATTTACTTTCCAAATCAGCAATAAGATTTTCTTGGAATTTTCTCAAGTTTTCGCGTGCGCCTTTCACCCAACCCGGTTGAACATTTCTGTTGTGATCTAATAAGAAACTGTATTCTCTGTAAATTTCATCATAAATCCGCGAAGCATTTTTACGAATATCCATAATAATAGTTTCTAAATCATCTATAGTTAAATCCTCCGGATTAAGAGGTTTTTCACGTTTTTTACCTCCTAAATGTGTGTAATATAAATAATAAGAAAACAGTTTTTCAATCACAGAACCCACCGGAACAATAGCTTCATTGTCTTCTCCTAATCCTTTGGGTTGAATTCCTTGCATTCCTGCTAAAGAAGATTCCGGACGAACAATTTCTTTGGGAGGAATAAATCCATGACGAAGCATTTCTCTGATTCCTGTTCCGGAAATATGAATATGAAAACGAGAATCATGAGAACAGGTTTGTTGTGTAGCATGATTTGAACAACGTGTGCAGTAAAAAACTTCATTAAACAAACGGATTTCAATTCCCAGTTCTTCTTTTGAATATTCTTCAAAAACACTGTGCCCGGCATATTTATCATAAAAAGATCCAATTCCGGCGTGATCTCTACCGATTAAAGCATGCGTACAACCATAATTTTTCATAATCAACGCATGTAAAACCGCTTCTCTTGGTCCGGCAAAAATATAGGTAACCCGCAGCGGAGAAAGAATAGCTTTTTCTTTAGGATAATATGCATCCATCACATTTCTATAAGCGCGAACGCGATATTCCGGACGAACAAATTCATTTTTTGCCATTTCTACCAAAGGTTGTAATAATAATCCATCTATGGTTTCTAATGCTGTTCTGTGAATATATTCATGTCCTCTATGAAAAGGATTGGCTCCGGTGATAAATCCGGCAACAGATCTGAACTTCTTTTTTTCATAAAATTCATGCCATAAATCTTGAGGCTCTTTTCGTAAAGATTCAAAAGGACCCCAATCCACTCTTTTTAATAAAGTTAAAGTTCCACCTAAAGAAGTTTCTCCCATTCTGGTGTAAATAGAATCCACTCCGGGATGACTACGATCTGTAGTTCCAAAAAGATTTTTAGCACGATGCGCTTTATCGTAAGCGAAGATATCTTCTAAAGCCAAAATTGCCACCGGATCATTATTTCCATCTGTAAGTGCTACTTCTTTTCCCACAGAAAGTTGAGAAATCACTTCTTTATTTCTTTTTCCTGAAGGCGCAAAACTCAGTGGAACCGGCCAAACAATTCCATTGGCCAAACGTCCTTTTTCCAACACCGAAAGATAATCATCTTCATTCATAAATCCTTTGATGGGCGAAAGCACACCGGTGGCAATCATTTCAATGGTAATAATCGCTTCCATATCAATTCTTATGGAAGGAAGAGAACGCGCTCGTTGGATTTCTGCTTCTTTTTTATCCGGATCAACCACTTGATTGACCATCACACCCCCGTGTGGTTTTTGAGGGTATTTATCGAAATTTAATTCCATATAATATGTAGTTTAAGTTTTAAGAAAAGTTTAGTTTAATTAAGAAGTTCAATATAAATAAAAAAAATAAGCCTTTTTAATTGAGGAAGAGGATTTTGATAAAGAAATTAAGTTGAAAAATTACACTTCAAAAAATAGCTTAGTCTCAAGATTAAGTTATTTTTGTTGTTAAAATGTTAAATATTAATTTCTGTGGATAAAAAAATACACACAAATAAAGGCGTTATTTATTTATGGAAGAACAATACATTTTTAAAAATTGACAAAAAGAAAAGAAGAAATCTTGAAAAAATCACAGTAGAAAAAAAATTAAAAGAAGATTTTCCGAAGGCTTTTATCACGCATTCAGAAAAGGGCGCTCCGATTTTAAAACAATGTGATTTTCAACATATTTCTGTTTCTCATTATAAAAATTTATTTGCTTTTTACATGGCTGATTATCCTGTTGGGATTGATATTCAGCTGTTTAAAAGTAATTTAAATAAAGGAAAACACTTTTTTGTCAATTTAGAAGAGGAAGGTGTTTTTGACTTTAATGTGCTGAATTTACATTTGATTTGGAGCACAAAAGAAGTGATTTATAAAAAATACAGCGGAAAAATAAAAGATTTTAAAAATGAAATCACAGTTTTAGAAATTGATGATAAAACAGAAAAAATAACGGCAAAATATCAACAACAAACAGAAAACTTACACTTTAAAAAAACTGAAGAATTTGTGTTGGTTTGGAGTTGATTTTGAATTGAAAATTTTAATAAAAAGATGAAAAATATATTGGTTGTTTATTATTCTCAAACCGGGCAAACAAAAGAAATTGCACGAAATTTAATTCAACCTTTTGAAGATAAAAAACAATATCATATTGATTATTACCAAATTAAACCTGAAAAAGATTATGCTTTTCCTTGGGATGGAAAAGATTTTTATAATGCTTTTCCGGAATCTTTTCAGCAAATTCCGGTATCGATAAAAAAACCGGAAGAAAAAATTTTAAACACAGATTATGATTTGATTATTTTAGCTTATCAAATCTGGTTTTTAACACCTTCCATTCCGGTTAATTCTTTTTTGAAAAGTGAGTTTGCTAAAAAAATCCTTCATAACAGAAAAATAATTTCAGTAATCAGCTGCAGAAATATGTGGGCAAAAGCTCAAGTAAAAACAAAAACACTGATAAAAAATGCAGGTGGAAATTTAATAGGAAATATCGCTTTTGTAGATCATGCTCCAAATTTAATCAGTGTTATCACAATTTCTCATTGGTTGATGGGAGGAAAAAAAGATAAGAAATACGGAATTTTCCCCACGCCCGGAGTAGCAGAAGAAGACATTAAAAACGCTTCGAAATATGGAGAAATAATTTTGCGAAAATGGGAAGAAAATGATTTTCAAAATCTACAAAAAGAAATTATTGCTACTAAAGGCGTTTACTTAAAACCTTTCATCATTTTTATGGATGAAAAAGCCAATAAAATGTTTCAAATCTGGTCCACTTTTATCTTAAAAAATAAAAAAACCAGAAAAGTTAAAGTTCGTTTTTTTAAATATTATTTGTTAATTGCCCTCTTTGTAATTTCACCAATAATATTTGTTATATTTTTCTTAACTTCGCCTCTTCGAAAAAAAGCGATTCGCAAGAAAAGATCGCTTTACTATAGCGTCAATTAACTAAGATTTATGAAAGAAGTTTATATCACCAAAACAGCTCAGTTTTTACCCAATGAACCGGTGAGCAATGAAGAAATGGGTAAGAAATTAGGATATTTAAACAACTCAGAAAGAGTTCAAAAAATCATCTTAAGAAGAAATGGTATTAAAAACAGACATTATGCTTTTGATGATGAAGGAAATTTAACTCACACCAACGCGGCTTTAACTTACGAAGCCATCAAAGGATTATATGATGAAGAATTTACAGAAAAAGATGTTGAAATTATTTCTGTAGGCACCACTTCTCCTGATCAGATTTTACCTGCTCACGCAGTAATGGTTCACGGGTTGATGAAAGAAGGAGATAAAATTGAAATCAACACCGCTGCCGGAAATTGCACCGCCGGAATGAATGCTTTAAAATATGGATTTATGGCGATAAAAGCCGGATTGGCAAATAATGCTGTAGTTGCCGGATCAGAAGGAATTTCAAAATGGCTGTATCACGATAAATTTGAATATGAATTGGATACCGCAAAAAAAATAGAAAAAAATCCGGTTTTAGCTTTTGAAAAAGAATTTATACGTTGGATGTTATCCGATGGAGCAGGTGCTTTTTTATTAGAGTCCAAACCCAATCCTAAAAATAAATACAACTTTAAAATTGAATGGATCGACGGACAATCCTATGCCAATGAAATTGAAACTTGCATGTATGGAGGAGCAGAAAGAGATGAGGATGGAGAATTAATTCCTTGGTCGGCTTACAGCTCAGAACAATGGGCAGAAAAATCTATTTTCGCCATTAAACAAGATGTGAAATTATTGGATAAATACATCATCTCTAAAGGAGCGGAAAGCTTGAAAGAAGTGATAGAAAGAAATAATTGTCCGGCGGAAAGCATAGATTATTTTTTACCTCATATTTCTTCATTTTATTTTAAAGATAAATTGATGGAAGGCCTCAGAGCAATTGATGTAAATATTTCTGATGATAAATTATACACCAACTTAGATCGCGTAGGAAATATTGGTGCAGGAGCAAGTTTTGTAATGTTGGATGAACTTCATAAAACCCAGAATTTAAAAAAAGGAGAAAAAATTCTTTTATCTGTTCCCGAAAGTGGACGATTTAACTATGTTTATGCTTTATTAACCGTTGTGTAAAAAATCAATGAATTTAAAACCGTTAATTTCTACAGAAAAAGTAAAAGAACTCTTACCTCAAAAAGAACCTTTTGTGATGGTGCATGATCTTCTTGATTATAATGAAGAGGAAATCACCACAGGATTTTTAGTAGAAAAAGATAATATTTTTATAGAAAATGGTTTGTTCAACGAATCCGGATTAATAGAAAATGTAGCGCAAACTACAGCTTTACACACCAGTTATAGTTATTATATTAAAGATGAAATCGCTCCGGTGGGTTATATCGCTCAAATTCAAAATACAAAGGTTGAAAATTTTCCAAAAGTAGGAGATTACATCATTACTACTGTAAAGATTTTAGCAGAATTTGATGATATCACTTTAGTAAATGGATTGGCTAAACTTAAAGACCAAACTTTGGTGAAAACCAGAATGAAAACATATTTGGCAAAATCTTAAATTTATAAAACATATAATTTTTATGGAATTACCCATTCAAATAGGATTGTTTTTACCCCATAGAGCACCAATGTTGATGGTTGATGAAATCGTAGAAATAGATGATCAATCCATAAAAACAGAATTTATCATCAAACCGGAAAATATTTTCTTGCAAAACAGTAAATTAAGCGAAGTTGGAATTATAGAAAATATGGCGCAAACCGCTTCCGGAATTATTGGAAAACCGCAATTTGATGAAAATGCTCATGATAAAAATTTCAGACTTTCAGGATATATCACCAGAATTGAAAATATTGAAATTTTTACCCTCCCCGATGTAAATGCACAATTGGAAACTTATGGAAAATTAGTGATGAATCACACCATTGGAAATATGTTTAATTGTAAAATTGAATGCAAAACTTATCAGGGAGAAAAAACAATAGCAAAAGGATTTTTTAATCTGATTATAAGACCTCAACCCCTTTAAGATTCCTTGAAAATTCAACTATATTTGTAAAAGAAGTCATTTCTTAAAGCTGAAGAATTATGAAGAAAGAGGAAATACCACAAGACAAAAGCTCTCTTGAAGATAAAAATATCAGAGAATTGTGTTATGCAGTTGATGAAAATGGAGAATACACCACCGGATTAAGCACAGGATGGAAAGCAAAATCCATTGCTTTGGATTTAACCATGCAAGAGTTAAACGAACGCATCGAAAAAGCTAAAAAAGCAGTTTATAATAATAAAAAAAGTCCGATTTATTATTTTATGCTGCGTTCAAAAATGGACATCAGCATTTTGGCAAGTTATATAGAAAAAAGAAGATGGATTGTAAAAAGACATTTTAAACCCCGAGTTTTTAAGAGATTAAAACCCGAAACGCTACAAAAATATGCAGATATTTTTGAGATAAATGTTGATCAAATAACAAACTTTAATGAATAAAATTGATTTTAATCATCGACAGTCCGCACATTGCGAAAATGGAGTGGCTGCCAACATCATAAAATATAACGGAATTGATATCACAGAACCCTTAGTATTTGGAATGGGTTCAGGATTATTTTTTGTTTATATCCCATTTTTAAGAGTAAATCAAGCTCCGGCAATTAGTTATCGACCTATGCCGGGATCTATTTTTGCCCGAACCTCCAAAAAATTAAATGTAAAAATCAAAAGAAAACGTTTTAAAAGTATTGAAAAATCTTTTAAAGCTTTAGATGAAAATTTAGAAAAAGGAATTCCCACAGGTTTACAAGTAGGCGTTTATCATTTGCCGTATTTGCCCGATGAGTATAGATTTCATTTTAATGCACACAATATTTTGGTGTATGGAAAAGAAGGAGAAGATTATTTAATCAGTGATCCTACAATGGAAACTCCTTCAAAAATCAGTAAAAATCAATTGGCAAAAGCGCGTTTCACCAAAGGGGTTTTTGCACCAAAAGGGCATATGTATTATCCGGTTAGCATGCCACTTGAAAAAGACGTTAATTTTGAAAAAGCCATCCTAAGCGGAGTCAAAAAAACTACAAGAGATATGTTGGCTCCTCCTTATTTTGTGGGTGTAAACGGAATTGAATTTGTGGCAAAAAGAATTTTAAAATGGCGTAAAAAAGAAGGCGCCAAAAGAACCAATCATTATTTGATGCAAATTATCAGAATGCAAGAAGAAATCGGAACCGGAGGAGGAGGTTTTAGATTTATTTATGCTGCATTTTTACAACAAGCTTCAGAGATTTTAAATAAACCTGAATGGTTTGAATTTTCTCATGAATTAACAGCAATCGGAGACCAATGGAGAGATTTTGCTTTACAATCTGCCAGAATTGCCAAAAATAGAAATAAAGAAGAAGATGCTTATCATGAAATTTCTGCCACCTTATCAGAAATTGCAAAAAAAGAAAGAGCTTTTTTCAAAAACTTAAAGAAAACGCTTTAAACCCATAAGATGGAAATCAGTATTCACATCAAAAACCTTGATTTACAATACAAAGGTGCAGATTTTAAAGCTATTGACAAGCTGAATTTAAAAGTGCACAAAGCAGAAGTTTTTGGACTTTTAGGACCAAACGGAGCCGGAAAAACTTCTTTGATTTCTATTTTAACAGGATTGATTAAACCCAATAAAGGAGAAATTTCAATTGAAGGTTTTTCATTGCAAAAAAATCTTGAAAAAATCAAAACTTTGATTGGAGTGGTTCCACAAGAATATGCTTTATATCCAAAACTGACAGCAAAACAAAATTTGATGTTTTTTGGAAGCATGTATGGAATTCCAAAAAATCAACTGAAAAATAGAGTTGAAGAAGGTTTACAAGAAATGAGATTAACAGATTTTGCCGATAAAAAAATAGAAACTTTCTCCGGTGGAATGAAAAGAAGAATTAATCTTTTAGCCGGAATTTTACATCAACCAAAAGTTGTTTTCCTTGATGAACCCACTGTTGGCGTAGATGTACATTCGCGAAGATATATCATCGATTATTTAAAAAAACTCAATCAACAACAAAAAACCACTATTATTTATACTTCTCATCTGTTGAGTGAAGCACAAGAATTTTGCACAAAAGTAGCCATTATTGAAAGCGGAAAAATTCAGATTCAAGGAAAAACAAAAGAAATTTTAATGCAAGACGGCAGAATAAAATCCTTAGAAGAAATTTTTATAGAAAACACCGGAAAACACCATTTATTCAATGTTTAAAATCTATCATGCTATTTTAAAAGAACTCAAACTCATACAAAGTGATTTGTTGGGTTTTGCATTGATATTCTTGATGCCGCTGATATTGATTATCACTGTTACTTTTATTCAAGATAGCATAGAAAACAATGAAAACAGATCTTTTCCAATTTTATTGATTAATAAAGATGAAGGCAAAGTTTCTCAATCTATTATCAAAGATTTAGAAGAAGAAGGAATTTTTAAAATGATAAGTGAAATAGAAGGAAAAAAAATTGAAGAATCTTTAGGGAAAAAATTAATCAGAGAAGGAAAAGAACAGATTTTATTAATAGTTCCGGAAGATTTTTCAGCTTATCTTCAAGAAAAAACTGATCAACGTGTTACAGAATTATTAGAAAGAGTAGAAGGAGAAAAGGAAGGAAAAACAACAAATCTCACTTCAGAAAACATAGAAATTGAAAAAGAAATAGAAATATTTTTTGATCCCGCTTTGCAAAGCAATATTAAAAACAGCATTAAAAACGCTTTTGATAAAGTAATTTCAGAAATGGAAACAAAAGCGATTTATGAAACATTTGAAAAAGAGTTTGACGCGGATTTCAGTTTTGTAAAAGATGCTGATCTTGTAGCATTTAAAGAGCGTTCTGTAAATCTTGATCAAGATAAAATTCCACCAAATGCTGTACAGCACAACCTTCCGGCTTGGGCTTTATTTGCCATATTTTTTATTGTAATTCCACTTTCCATCAATATTGTAAAAGAAAAAAACAGCGGAACAGCAGTGCGTTTAAAAACTTTGCCTGTATCCTCTTCTTTTTTGATAATCAGTAAAGTTATGGTGTATTTATTGGTTTGTATGATCCAATTTTATCTAATGCTTTTATTGAGTGTTTATATTTTTCCATTGCTCGGACTTCCGGCTTTAGCTGTAGAAGGAAAACTTTTTCAGCTTAGTATAATTGCATTTTTTGCAGCTTTGGCCGCCATAGGATTTGGAGTTTTAATCGGAACTTTTGCCAAAACTCATGAACAAGCAGCTCCTTTTGGAGCTTCTTCTATTATAATTTTAGCAGCAATCGGAGGAATTTGGTTTCCTACTTTTGCTATGCCGAAAATCATGCAAGTCATCGCAAAAGCTTCTCCGATGAATTGGGCGTTAGAAGGATTTTATAATGTTTTGTTAAGAGATGCAGGATTTTTTAGTTTTGCTCCTTATTTATTGTTGCTATTCCTATTTTTTAGTTTGACTTTAGGAATTGCTTTATTCAGCAAAACTAAAATTTAAACCATAATTCTTTAATCAAAAATGTTTTTATAAAAACTTGTTTTTGCTTTAAGTTAAATTATCAAAAACATCAAAATTTATAAGTATGTTTGCATACCTAAAAATGCAGTTGTTTTCTTTGTCAGAAATATGAAACAAAATTTAAAACGTTATAAAATAATTCCTCATCTCAGTAAAATATATTCTGATCGGGTGATGTTTAATGATGCAGATCCGTTGGGAATTGTTTGGCATGGAAATTATATTGCTTATTTTGAAAGAGCCAGAGAAGCTTTTGGCAGAGAAAACGGAATGTCTTATTTAAAAATCAAAGAAAATGAATTTTCCACTCCTATTGTCAACATCAATTGTGATTATAAAAAACCTTTAAAATATGGAGATACTTTCACAGTAAAAATTCATCTTTTAAATAATAATTCAGCAAAAATTATTCATTTATATGAAATTTATAATCAAAAAGAAGAATTGATTTGCACCGGAGAAAGCACGCAAGCTTTTGTAAACTTAAAAGGAGAAATGTCTTTATATACTCCCAAGTTTTATGAACAATGGAAAGAAAAAGTAAACTTTAATTCATGAATACCATAAAAAGCGAAGCCGTTTTTTTTGCAGAAGGGGAGTGCATCACACCTTTAGGATGGACTTTGCAAAAAAATATTGAAAATCTAAAAGCTGATAAAAGTGCAATTACTGAAGTAAAGGATAAAAACTTTGCTGAAAATCCTTTTTATGGCGCAGTTTTAAACAAAGAAAAACTGAACCAAAAGTTTGAAAATTTAGCTTATCAAGAAGAATTTTCTACTTTAGAAAAGATGATTTTATTAGCTTCAGAAAATATAAAAAACACTTATGAAAACGCTTTAAAAGATAAATGCGGATTAATTATTTCCAGCACAAAAGGAAACATCACAGCTTTAGAAAACGAAGATATTTCAGCTTATTTTTTATCTAATCTTGCTCAAAAAATTGGAAAAGCTTTAAAGATAAAATCCCAACCAATTGTGTTATCAAATGCTTGTGTTTCAGGAATTATGGCGATTTCTGTAGCAAAAAGATTAATTCAATCCGGAGCGTATAATCATTTTATTGTAATTGGCGCAGATTTGTTTTCCAAATTTGTTTTTTCAGGATTTCAATCTTTTCAAGCCATCAGCAAAAAACCTTGTAAACCTTATGATAAATCCAGAGATGGCATCACTTTAGGAGAAGCGGCAGCTGTGGCTTTTATTACAAAAGACAAAGAAAAAATAAAAAATAAAACCTATTTTGAAATCATTGGAGACAGCTCCATCAATGATGCCAATCATATTTCAGGACCTTCCAGAACAGGAGAAGGATTATTTCAAAGTATAGAAAACGCTAAAAAAGAAGCTGATATTTCTGCAGAAAAAGTAGCTTGTATTTCTTCTCACGGAACAGCAACTTTATATAATGATGAAATGGAAGCCCAAGCTTTTACGCGAGCAAAACTTCAAGAAAAACCGGTATTTAGTTTAAAAGGAAGATTTGGACACACTTTGGGAGCAGCAGGATTATTAGAAACAGTAATTACTTTAAAATTTGCTGAAGAAAATCTTATTCCGCCTTCTTTTAATTATGAAAAACACGGTTTGACTTTACCTTTAAATATATCTTCAACATTTCAAGAAAAAGAAATGGATATTATTTTAAAAACAGCTTCCGGTTTTGGAGGATCCAACACTGCCGTTTTATTTAAAAAACACCATTCATGAAAAGTGAAATCACCCATTATTGTCAAATAAAAAACGGAAAAGTAATCTTTGATGAAAATTTACTTTATGAAGATAAAGAAGTTGATTTTCAGAAATTTATAAAGAATGCTTATCAATTTTTTGAATTGGATTATCGCAAGTTTTATAAAATGGATCCTTTGTGTAAATTAGCAGTAATGAATAGCAGTGTTTTAATTGCTAATTTAACAGAAAAATTAGATCCGAAAACCGCATTGTTATTAACCAACAAATCCGCTTGTGTGGATATAGATTTAAAACATCAAAAATCTATAACAGAAGGTTTTGCAAGACCGGCAGATTTTGTTTACACCTTGCCCAATATCAGCTTGGGAGAAATAAGTATTAAGAATAAATTAAGAAGTGAGAATTCTTTTTTTATCTTTGAAACTTTTAATCCAGAGTTTTTAATTACTTATACCCAACAATTAATACAAACCAAAAAAGCAAATGCAGTTTTAGCCGGTTGGGTAGAAATTGCAGAAAATGATTACAACGCATTATTATTTTTAGTAGAAAAAAAGAAAGGGATCGCTTTAAAAAAAGAGAATTTATTAAACTTGATTTGATACAAAAATGGAAAACTTAAAAAAAGAACTTAAAGAAAAAATCATAGAAGCTTTAAACTTAGAAGATTTGACTCCTGAAGATATTAAAGATGATGAACTTTTATTTGGAGAAGGTTTAGAGTTGGATTCTATAGATGCTTTAGAGCTGATTATCATCCTTGACAAAGATTATGGAATCAAATTAGATGATCCTAAAAAAGGAAAAAAGATATTTGAATCCATAGAAACCATGGCGAATTATATCAATGAAAATCGATCAAAATAATTCATGAAGACCAAAATTGCCATAACCGGAATGGGAATTATTTCTGCAATTGGAAATAATGTTGCAGAAAATTTAAAGTCTTTAGAAGCTAAAAAACATGGAATTTCTCGAATAGAAAACATCGATACAAAGCTAAAAGATGAAATTTTTGTCGGAGAAATCAAACGTAAAAATCAAGCCCTCAGAGAAGAATTAAATCTTTCAAAAGAAGATAATTTTTCGAGAACTTCCATGTTGAGTTTAATCGCTGCAAAAGAAGCGATAAAAGATGCAGAGCTTAATCTTGATGAAAATTCTTCCATAGGATTTATCAACGGAACCACCGTTGGAGGGATGGATATTATTGAAAAATATTATAATGATTTTTATGATAAAGAAGAAAATCGTCATTATATCCATATTCAAGATGCCGGAAGCAACACCAATCTCATCGCTGAACATTTAGGGATTAATCAGTTGGTAACCACTATAAACACTGCTTGTTCTTCTGCTGCAAATGCAATTATTTTTGGCGCAAGATTACTTCAAAGCGGACGTTTAGAAAAAGTAATTGTGGGCGGAGCAGATGCACTTTGTAAATTCACCATCAACGGATTTAACACTTTGATGATTCTTTCTGACGAACATAACAAACCTTTTGACGAAAACAGAAAAGGTTTAAATTTAGGGGAAGGAGCAGCTTACTTAGTTTTAGAAACTGAAAAATCTGCTTTGGCGAGAAATAAAAAACCCATAGCATTTTTGGAAGGTTTTGCCAATGCAAATGATGCTTATCACCAAACGGCAACTTCTGCAGAAGGAAAAGGAGCTTTTTTAGCAATGAAAGAAGCTTTAAAAATGGCAGAAATTTCTCCTTCTACAGTAGATTATATCAATGCTCACGGAACAGCAACAGAAAATAATGACATCACAGAAGGAAGAGCTTTACAAAGATTATTTCAAGATAAAACTCCGGAATTTAGTTCTACAAAACCCTTCACCGGACACACTTTGGCAGCAGCAGCTTCAGTGGAAGCTGTTTTTAGTATTTTAGCTTTACAAGAACAAAAAATTTGGCCGGGATTAAATTTCACAAAAAAAATAAAAGAGTTAAATTTAATTCCACAGCAAGAAGTAAAAACCCAAAAAATAGAAAAAGTATTATCTAATTCTTTTGGGTTCGGAGGGAATTGTTCCAGTTTGATTTTTAGTCGTTCACATTAAAAATTTCCAAAAAATGAATACAAAAAAATGTTTTATAAACGGAATGGGTTGCATTTCTGCACAGCCTACTTTTGAAAATTCTTTTTTGGAAAATCCCCAAATCCCAACAAATGTAGTTGATTTTGAGGTGGTTAAGCCCAATTACAAAGAATTTATTTCAGCTTCAGCTTTAAGAAGAATGAAATCCGGAATTAAAAACGCCGTGGTTGCTTCTTCTTTGGCCATAAAAGATGCGGCAATACATCCGGAAAAAATTGAAGCCATCATTACCGGAACAGCTTTTGGCGGAAGACAATATTCTGATGAGTTTTTAAAAAGATTAGTAGATTATGATGAAGAATATTTATCGCCCACTCCTTTTATTCAATCTACGCACAACACGGTGGGCGGACAAATTGCTCTCAACTTAAACAACCACGCTTACAATGTAACTTATGTCAACTCCGCAGCAGCTTTTTCCTCTGCTTTATTAGATGCTTTGCTGTATATCAATACCGCTCAAAAATCTAACATTTTAGTTGGTGGAGTAGATGAATTATCTAAAAAAAGTATTGAAAGATATAGACTGGTCGATCATTATAAATTAGAAAAAGACAAGAATTTTGATATTTTAAAAACTTCTTCCACAGGATGTTTTCCGGGAGAAGGAGCAGGTTTTTTTATGTTGAGCAAAAATCAACAAGAAAACTCTTATGCAGAATTGGTGGATGTTCAAATGAAAAATGATTTGAAAGTAGAAGATTTAAATCAGTTTGTTTCTTCTTTTTTGAGTTATAATGAATTGAGTATTAAGGATGTAGATGTTTTATTGTTAGGAAATAATGGAGATGAAAACTTCGATTATTATTATGAAAAAATAGAAAATATTTTTACCACTTCAGAAAATATTTATTACAAACATCTTTTCGGAGATTTTCCAACTTCATCGGCAATTGCATTTTGGATTGCTGCCAAGATTTTAAAAGATCAGCATATTCCTGAAGTTTTATATAAAACAGCAGAAAAATCTCAACAAAAAACTTATAAAAATATATTGTTATACAACCAGTACAGAGGAAAAGATCATAGTTTAATTTTGTTGAAAAATGTCTAAGCATCAAATCATAAGCTGTATTTTTATAGCTTTTACACTGATTTATGGAATAGGTTTTTTCTTGTGGAATTGGTCTTTTATCTTATATTTTTTCGTTTTTATTATTTGGTTGATTTTAACGATTTATGGATCTTTTCAAATCAGGTTTAATTATCATTTAAAAGCGATAACAAACATAAAAACCACTCAAAAAGTAGTGGCCATAACATTTGATGACGGTCCTTCTGAATTTACTACAGAAATTTTAAAACTGTTTGAAAATCAACCTCATAAAGCAACTTTCTTTTGTGTAGGAAAAAATATAAAACAGCATCCGGAGATTTTTAAAAACATTTTAAAACAAGGTCATGACATTGGAAATCATACCTATTCTCATGCTAAAAATATGGGATTTAAAAATCCAACAGAAATCATAGCAGAAATAGAAAAAACAAATCAAATTATTGAAAAATACACCGGACAAAAAAACACTTATTTTCGTCCGCCTTTTGGGGTGACTAATCCCAGCATCAGAAAAGCTGTTCAACAAACAAAACACAAAGTAATCGGTTGGAATATCCGTTCTTTGGATGCTGTGATTAAAAATGAAGAAAAAATATTTCAACGAATTATTAAAAAAATAGCTCCCGGAAGTATTATCTTGCTTCATGATACTTCAGAAAAATCAGTAGAAGTAGTCAAAAAACTTTTAGCTTATCTGAATAAAGAAAACTACCAAAGTTTGACGATAGAAGAATTTTTAAAATTAGAAAAATGAAAACTTATCTTTTCTTGATATTGAATTTTATTTTTGTGGGGGTTTTTGCACAAGAAAAAAAATTATCTACTGCAGAAATTGAAGAATTTAAAACTTTTGTGGAAGAGGAAATAGAAAATATTCAAACTATAGACACAGAATTTAAACAAGAAAAACATTTGTCTTTTTTAACTTCAAAAATTGAATCAAAAGGAAAAATGTTTGTCAACAAACAAGGTTTTTTAAAATGGGAATATCTCACCCCGGAAAAATACAGCATAATTTTTAAGGAAAATTATATTTTTATCAATGATAATGGTAAAAAATCTGAAGTAAATTCCAATCAAGAAATTTTTAAAGAACTCAGCGATTTGATTTCCGGAAGTGTAAGCGGAAAATTATTAAATAATCCGAAATTTGACATTTCTTATTTTCAAAAAGAAGAATTTACTTTGGTAAAATTAAAACCAATTCAAAAAAGCTTACAAAAATATATTAAACAAGTAGAATTGTATTTTCCTGAAAATGATGCTTCTGTAGATAAAGTGAAATTAATAGAAGCTTCAAAAGATTATACGATCATCAATTTTATCCATAAAAAAATAAATGTTGAAATCGATTCGCATATTTTTGATTATTAGTTTTTTATCTTTTGCTTTTACTGCTTGTAATTCTTTAAAGATTCCGGGAAAAAAAGTAGAAAATAAGATAGAAAATTATGAAATCACTCCTTTTTCTACAACAGAAGAAAATATTTTTCAAGCAGAAATAATTGCTTTTGAACGTACTTTAAAAGGAAATTTAGCAGTAAAAAATTATGCTGAAAATCACCAAAGATTAGCTTTGGTTTCCTCTCTCGGAAATACACTTTTAGATATGGAAATCAAAGATCATAAAGTGGAAATAAAATATATTATCGATGATTTAGATAAAAATATTATCCGTTATAAATTGAAAAAATATTTCGGATTATTGATGAATTCCAATTATAAAATTAAGAAAACTCATCAAACATCAGAAGGAAAAATTTTGCGATCTAAATTTCAAGGAAAACCGATTTTTTTATACTTGGATTCTGCAGAAAAACTTTATAAAATCCGACAAGCTTCCAGGTTTAAAGAAAAAGTGAAAATTCAAATCAAAGAAAATAATCAGGTTATTTTTCAATCTAAAGAACTGCCCATTCAAATGGAATTCAAATAGATAGTATTTTTCTGTTTCATAAGTGAAATAAATTTTTATATCTTTAAAGGAAATTAGCTTTCTAAAGATATTTAATATGAAAAAGACTGTTATTTTATTATTATCGTTTTTATTTTTCTCTTTTGTTGTTTTTTCTCAAAACATAAATCAAGAGAAATCAATAATAAATTTCACCGCAGGAACTATGGGAGTTTTTAAAGTAAAAGGAAGTTTTACCGGATTTTCCGGAACGGTAGATTTTAATCCAGAAGATTTATCAACTGCCAGAATTGAAGTTTGTGTTGATGCAACATCTGTAGAATCAGGAAATGAAAAAAGAGATAATCATATTAAAAGTGAAGATTTTTTATATGTAGAAAAATATCCGAAAATTTGTTTTACTTCTTCAGAAATCACCAAACAAGCAGATAATTATATAGCTAAAGGAGAATTGACTATCAGAGAAACTACAAAAACTGTTGAAATTCCGCTTTCTTATAAAAATGATCAATTGACTGGAAATTTAGATTTTCAAAGATTGGATTATGAAGTAGGAGAAGAGGTAGGAAAATTTAAAGCCAAAAATAAAATTTCAGTTTCTATACATTGTGAATTGGAAGAATAAAATTAAAAGAAATGAAATTTATAACTATGAGAAAAATTAAAAAGTCAATATCATTTTTTTGCCTATTGACAACAGTTTTTTTGATTGTTTTCTTATTTCAATCTTGTAAACAAGAAGTGAAAACCACAGAAAAAGGAGTAAGCTTAATAACTGTTGACAGCATAGAAATTTCATCTTTTTTTGAAACTTATCCGGAGATGAAAAACTATGAAAAAGCGTATCAAGAAATATATGAACACTATGATTTTCATTATATCTGGTTTACAGAAGAAGAAATGCTTTCTCATGGAAAATCTTTATATCAAAAAGCAAAAGATTTAAAAAAAGAGGGAGTTTTTACTGTTTTTCCTTATCAAAAAGAAGTAGATGAAATCTATGAAGAAAGCTTAAATGATATAGATGCAGAGTTTTTGATGACAGGATTATATGTTTTTTATATGGATCATGTTTATAAAGGATATGATTCTGATATTATAAAAGATATGGGTTGGCTTTTGCCTAAAAAAGAATTGAATCATACAGCTTTACTTGATTCTGTTTTGTCTGATGATGAATGGGATGAAAACGACAGTCTTATGATTAGTCAGTATTATGATATGAGAAAAGAACTTCATAAATATCAAGAAATAGAAAAAGAGGGAGGTTGGGAAAAAATAGAATTTGTAGATGAGAAAAACCTTAAACCAGAAGATTCTTCAGCGGTAATTCTTCAAGTACGAAAACGTTTATACTTAACAGGAGAACTTGAAAATGATAATGAAAAAAATATTTATGATGAAGAATTAAAAAAAGGAATTTATAAATTTCAAAAATCTCATGGATTTAATCAGGATGCTGTGATTTCAAAAAAACACCTTACTGCATTAAGCGTTCCGGTGGAAGATTATATAGAGAAAATCGCCTTAAATATGGAACGTTTGCGTTGGATTCCCACACAAATTAATGATGCAAAAGAATTTATTTTTGTCAATATTCCGGCTTATGATTTAGCATATTATCGAGATGGAGAAATTATTCTTAGTTCAGATGTTGTGGTGGGAGATGTGATGACAAAAACAGTTATTTTTGCAGGAGAAATGAGTTATTTGGCTTTTAGTCCGTATTGGAATATTCCGAAATCCATTATTGAAAAAGAGGTGAAACCAGGAATGGAAAAAGATGAAAACTACCTCGAAAAAAGAAATATGGAATGGAACGATGGACAAGTTCGTCAAAAACCGGGAAAAACAAATTCTTTAGGTTTAGTAAAGTTTATGTTTCCCAATGAAAATAATATATACCTTCATGATACGCCTGCCAAAAATCTTTTTGATCAAGAAAACAGAGCTTTAAGTCATGGTTGTATTCGTGTGGAAAAAGCAAGAGATTTGGCTATAAGTATTATGGAAGAAAATAAAGATTGGACTCCTGAAAAAGTTGATTCTGCTATGAATGCAGGAAAAGAACATATTTATGATTTAAAAAATGAAATTCCTGTTTATATCGGATATTTCACCGCATGGGTTGATGAAGAGGGAGAAACTAATTTCTACGAAGATATTTACAAACGAGACAATAAATTGGCAAAGTTATTGTTTAATAAGTAGTGCAAAACTATAGAATTTTATAGTTTTGCATTTGAATTTGTGTGTAAGATTTGATTTTGATGATGTTTAGATACCTTTTTTACCTAATAATCTTTTTAAGTCCTGTTTTAAATAAGAGTACAAAAAAGATTTCCCCTCCCAAATTAGTTGTTGAAAATACAAAAGAAGAAAAACCTGATATTTATACTGACTTAAACTTAGCGCAGTATGGATTATCTTTAGAAGCTTTTCAGCATGCCTTAACGGGTTATCAGGTTTTAAATGAAAAACAACAGTTGAGAAACCCCGATATTTTAACCATTGTAGATTTTTCTCAATCCAGTAAAAACAAACGTTTATATGTATTGGATTTAAAAGAACAAAAACTTTTGTTCAATACTTGGGTTTCTCACGGAAGAAATACCGGAGATGAGTTTGCTGAAAATTTTTCTAATACAGATGGAAGTTGGCAGAGCAGTCTCGGGTTTTATATTACCGAAAACACTCATGTAGGGGCCAAAGTAGGATTTTCTTTAATCCTTGAAGGGGTTGAAAAAGGCATTAATGACAATGCTAAAAATCGACAAATTATTATGCATGGCGCAGATTATGCCACAGAAGATTTCATCAATCAAACCGGAAGATTAGGCAGAAGTTTTGGTTGTCCTGCTGTTCCGCCACAAATGATAGAACCCATTGTGGACAGTATTCGTGATGGCTCTTTATTATTTCTTTATTATCCGGATGAAAATTATTTAAATAACTCTGAATTGCTTTCTGTTTGAGAAATTATCGTTCATCAATAACCCATCTTGGTTTACGATTTTTATGAGTTTGTAAAATTTTATTCATCTCTGTAGAAGTGATAAATTCTATGTTGGGAATTACTCTGATTTTTGCTTGAAAAGCCTCTTTTAAATTTTCTATAAATTCAGCAGACATATCTTCACTTAAAATTTTTACCACTACTTCATCCAATCCTAAGTTGTTGGTTTTTAAGAAAATGAGATGTTTTAAAATTTCTTCAAATTGATTTAATACATTATGAATTGCCGGAGGAAATAAAGTGGTTCCTTTATATTTTATCATCTGTTTTGCTCTGCCAATAACCGGTCCAACTCGAGGTGTATTTCTTCCACATTCGCAAGGTTCTTCATGTAATTTCACTAAATCTCCGGTTTTATATCTCAATAAAGGCAAAGCTTCCACCCCTAAAGTGGTAATGGTAAATTCTCCGATTTCTCCTGGTTTTACCGGTTGATTATTATCATCTAAAACTTCTGTAATAATTAATTCAGGATGTTGATGACCTCCTTTAAAATATTCACATTCTGTAAAAGCTGAACACATTTCTGTGGAAGCATAAGTAGAAAAAAGCTGAATATTCCATTTTTCTGTAATTCTTTTAGCTAAAGCAGATAATTTGAAATCTTGTGTTCGTAAGGGTTCACCAATACAAATGGCAGCTTTTACCCCACAAGTATTTAAATCGATGTTGTTTTTTTCTGCATAATCGATTAATTTCAATAAAAAAGAAGGAACAGAAATCAAGTATTTCGGACGATGACTAAGAATGGATTCCCATTGCAAAGCCGGAATTCCGGAACCGGTTCTGATTACGGCTGCGCCCAACTTTCTCAATCCTAAAAAGTAAGCCAATCCTGCCATAAATCTCCTGTCCATGGTTGTCATCAACTGAACGGTATCGGTTTTTTTGATTCCTGCACAAGCAAAAGAAATCGCTTCATTATAAGCTAAGCGTTCTAAATCATTTTCTGTCATTCCAAAATTAACAGGTTTTCCTGTAGTTCCGGAAGTGCTGGAATAATCGATGATTTTTTCAGTAGAAACACAAAAGAAATCTGCGTTGTTTTGCAATAAATCCTCTTTGGTGGTGATGGGTAATTTTCCTAAATCTTCTAAAGAGTGAATATCGGAAATATCTATTTTTTCTTGTTGAAAAATTTGCTGATAATAAGGAGAATGAGCTTGCAAATAAGCTAATTGTTTTTTCAATTTTTTAGTTTGAAAAGCTCTTATTTCAGCAGCAGTTTTTTGTTCTATTTCAGGAATCATCTTAGTTTTCTTTTGGTTTTTTTAAGCATTTTCTGCACTTGTTTTTCATCAGGTTTAGTAGTAATTATTTTTTCTAAAGCCAATTCAAATGCTTTTTCTGCTTTTTCGTATTTTTTAGCACGATAATATAACAATCCGGATTTATAATAAACTTCCCAAAAGTCGGGATTTAAACTTTGGTATTTTAGGATTTTATCTTCTTTAAAATTTTTATCTTTTTGCGCAATTCCTTGATCGATTTCACGATTTATTTTTCGATATTTTTCATAGTTTTTAAAAGCTTTGGAATATTGAAAGTCATCCGCAGGAATATGTAAAGAATCAATATGCTGAGGTTGATAATCTAATTTATTATCGTTAAAAATTTCTTTTAAATCATAAGCGGTGAAAACTCCTAAATTATAAGGAGCAGAAGAAGCCCAAAATAAAGATTTTTCTGGTTGAAAAACCACCGCATGATGGCTCAAAAGTTGATTGAGTGCTTTTTCATTTCCATATCCCAAACTTTCATTTTCCAAGCCTTGTTTATCTCTTAAAATTTCAACCATTTTTTTTGGGGTAACTTTTTCTGTTGAAAGAGTTTGATCTAAAAGTTCTTCCATGCGTTCAAAACGATATTGACTATGGCTGTTTTCAATTCTGTTTAAATTTCTTTTATCATCTTGATAAGCTTCACTTTGAAAATGATTGGTGCAAATCAAACGAGAATTAGGGATTTCATAAATTCCAAAATTTTTCGGAGACATTTCTATGGAAACCGCTTTATTGTCTTTTGCACTGCTCACCAATAAAGCTTCAGAAACAAAAACTTCACTTTTTTCGGCGATTTCTACCGCTTCTTCGATAGTGGAAGCATATTGTAAAATTTCTCTTGCTACAATAGTGATAGGTTTTTTTGCCGACCACGGAATTTTAGATTCTCCGGCGTTCATTGTGATGGTCAGTCCCGTTTTATTCATTCCGGAAACCACTCCTAACATTCCCGGCCAAGCATAAGAAACAAAGGGAATTCCCTTATCTGGATTGACAAAAATCAGCATTTTTTCTTTACTGAAATCATCGCCTACAAAAAAATCTAAATTTCTACCAACCAATAATTTTCCATCTTCAGTTTGATTTCCCCATAAAGCAGCAGAAGAACATTCTTGAATCATCGCTAAATCTAATAAAGCATGACCAATATCTGTGGCTGCATGAAGATATAAATTTCGGATGTAGGGCGGCGCCACAAAATCATAAGTATCCGGGAGATATCTTGACAAACCATAAATTTCTGTTTTATATTCTTTCGGAACGTGTTTGTAAAGGTTTCTATTATAGAATTTTAGAAATTTAATAATCCATTTTTGCTTGTTTTCAGAAGGGATAAAATTTTCGATTTCTCTAAAAAAATAATGCTCTTGATTTGCCATCAGAGAATCAGTTAAAGCTCCTGCTGCTAAACCTCTTTCTAAAGGATTTCCTTCAATATAAAGTTCCCATTGGCCATATTTATTTTTGGTTAAAAAATTATTTCCAGACGAAAATAAGCTGTCATGATGTTTGAAAACTTTAGGTTTTTCTACATCATAATTACTGATATCCGGGCGAGAATTTATAGATTTTTTTACTCCGCAAGATTGCAGAAAAAAAACTAATAGAATTAAAATAAAGCAATAGTATTTAAAGTTTTTCATTTGCATTTACTTCATTTTTAATTTTACTAATTAAATGTTTTCTGCCAAGAATTCTTGAACAAGTATTTATAGCGCCAATTGTGGTGCCCATAATTCCGTGCATATTAACGCTTTGTCCGGTTACAAAAAGATTGGAAGTTTTAGTTTTTGGAGAAATAAAAGTTTTTAAAGCATAATCGGAATCTTTTTGAAAACCATACATATTTCCTTTTGTGGTGTAGATATAATCTCGATAAGAAAGCGGAGTGCTGGCATAAACAGATTGAATACAAGAGCGTATTTTAGGGAATTTTTTCTCTAATTCTTTTAATAAAATTTCAATGTGTTTTTCTTTAAATTTTTGATAAGATTTCCCTCTGTCATTTTCATCAATTTCTGTATTAAAAGTGTTTTCCCATTCTTTTACACTTTCAAAATTCATATAAGTCATCACAGAAATACTGTCTGCAAACTGTTGATTTTCTTTACTTTGTCCAAAAGAAATCATATAAGCTTCCGGCCATTTTTTAGAGTCGCAAGAGGAAGCCGTCCAAACAGAATTTTCTTCTTTAAGATGATAAATATTATAGTTTAAATAGGGGAAAGTTTTCGGTTTAAAAACAAGATATAAAGAAAAAGAAGAAGGTGTTAAATCCAAGCTGTTTACTCTGCTTTGAAAAGATTTTTTATAGATTTTTCCTTGAGTTAAATTTATCATGGTTTTTAAATCTATATTGGAAATAAATTTGTTGGCATAAAATGTTTTTCCGTTTTTAGCTTTTACGGATTTCAAAGTATTTCCTTCAAAATTAAAATCTATTGCTTCTGTTTTTTTATGAATTGTTCCTCCGTATTTTCTTAGTTTTTTTATCAACAATTTAGTGATTTGACTTCCGCCTTTTACGATTCGCCAAGCACTTTGAATATAGGAATTTACAGATAAAGCATGAACATAAAGCGGAGTTTTTTCGTTTCCGCCATACAACAAACTTGATCCGGCCAAAACGGATTTTAATTTTTCATTATCTGTTAAATTATCTAAATAATCTTTGAGGTTTAAACTTAAAATATCAGTGTTGTAAACTTCTTTTTCTTCTAAATTATAAAGTGGAAAATCATCACAGATTTCTTGTAATTTTTTACAATAAGCTTGAAGATTAGCTTTTTCTTCGGGAAAAAATTTGCTGAGTTGCTTTACAAAATTATCGTGTTCTTGTGCATGCGGATATTTTTTTTCATCATTATCAAAAGTGATGTAATCAAAAGCATTTTCATTCATTTTTGAAAGCGGTAAATCATTAATAATTTCCAAATATTTGAAAAATAGATAAAGATTTTGTCCTTTTTCTAATCCGCCTAAATAATGCACACCGGTGTCGAAAATAGTTTTATCTCTGCTAAAAGTTTGAAGATTTCCGCCAAATTGTCTGTTTTTTTCAATCAAGCAAACATCAAAACCTTCTTTAGCAAGAATAACAGCAGAAACTAATCCGCCCATTCCACTTCCGATTATAAGGATGTCATGATGAAATTCCATTTAATTGTTTTTTAAAATAAAATACTCTTTTTCTTCCACAGAATCTCTATAATTAAAAGCTTTAAAATCAGCTTGATTTACAACTGAATTGATCACTATTATTTTTTCAAACTCTTGTGTTCTAAGCAATTTTAAAAGCGTTGTTTTTTCAATTGTAGAAGTGATTAACAATGTTTTTGCTTCGGTTTGGAAAACATCTTTAATATATTGAATTTCAAATAGTTTTAGTAAATAGTTTTGTTTTGCAACTCGACGATTAAAAGTGTTTTCAAGATAAGAAAATATTTTTCGCTTTGGTTGTTGAAGTGTAAGAATTAAATCCCAAATTCCTAAATCATTTCCATAACGCAGAATTTTTTCTTTTTCGGTAAAATGAATATTTAATTGATGATAAAGTTTTTTGTTTTTTTCAAATTCATTCTTTGCTTGTTGAACAATGCTGTTGGTTTTATATAAAAAACTCAGCTTAATTTTTTGAGCAAAATAATTTTCATCTTCTAATTCATCACGAATTTCTTGAAATCGTTTTTTAAACTTTTTACTGATAGATTTTGTGATTTCTCTGCTGGTTTTTGCTTTGTCTTTTTCTGTAAAAGAAATTCTTTTTCCAATTTCTAAAGTGTGAACACCATCATAAATCGTAAAATCTTTTTTGGGTAAAAGATGAACATTTCCGTGAATATAAATTGGAAGGATGTCTATTTTTTGTTGCTGGGCCAATAAAAAAGCTCCTTTATGAAATCTGGAAATTGCTCCGGTTTCAGAACGTGTTCCTTCAGGAAAAACTACTAAAGAGCTTCCATTATGAATGGTTTTTGCTAATTTTTCTTGATTTTCATGAATGCTGTGTTTAGTAGAAAAATAACCGGCAAATTGAATGGCTTTTCCGAAAAAAGGAGAACTATAAACACGATGATTTACCATATAAATAATAGGGGTAGGTAAAAAACCCATAGATAAAGTATCTAATTCTGAAGTGTGATTAGCAATAATAATAGCAGGTTTTTCAAATTTTTCTTGATGAGGATTTCTAATTTTATTGGAGGTTCCGATATTGGAAAACATTACAGATTTAAAAAATTTTCCAAAGGTTTTTTGCATTTGAATTTGTTTTTTCTTTTTAGCAGGAAAAGGAAATAAGATATAAATCAAACTAAAAAAAGAAGCTGATAAACAGCCAAGGAAAAAATAACTAAAAGAAATAATTCCGCTTAAAGCCAAACGCAGAGAAACCGGAGATTTTCCTTTTTTGGGTCTGTTTTCTATGAAAAATTTAAACAGTAAAGGATAAAAAGAAAAAGTGATGAGCATAGCGCTTAAAATTCCGATTAAAGCAATGGCAGAAATGGATTTTAAAGCAGGATGTTTGGCGAAAACTAAAACTCCAACAGAAAGTATGGTGGTTAAAACAGCTAAGATTATAGAAACTCTGTAAGTGGAAAGTTCATCTTTTCCGGAGGTATATCTTTTTTGTAAAGCTGAAGTCATAAAAATGCTGAAATCTACGCCTACACCGATAATTAAAGTGGTGACAATCAAAGAAAAAATATTTAATTCTAAATGGAATAAATAAGCGATTCCCATGGTTACAATTCCGGTGAGAATTATGGGGGTGATGCTTAAAAGTGCTAATTCAATTCTTCTGAAAAAAAAGAAGAGAATTAAAAAAACCGCCAATAAAGAATAATTCATCAAGCTTTTAAAATCTTCTTTGAGATGTCCCAAAAACTGTTCGCTTAAATGTTTTCTGTCTATGGCGATAACATTTTCTTTTTCAAGGATTTCAGTTAAGTTTTCTGAAGAATTTTCCCGTGTTTGAACAAGTGTAGAAATGGTAATAAATCCATCTTTTTCTGTTATAGATTCTTTTAAAAAGGGAAGATTTATTTCTTGGTAGTTTTCTAAAGTTAAAGGCGTGTATTTTTTGTTTAATTGTTGTGCTAAACTGTGAAAAGATTCTTGTGTAAATCCTAATTCTTGTCCGAATTTTTCAGTATTTATAAGAATGGAATCTTTTTGGTTTTTCTGCCAGAAATTTTTCCAGTTTTTAATTTTTTCCTGTTGTGATTTTGGAGCTAAAACTATATTTCCGATTGAGGTATAATTTTCAATTTTATCAGCTTTTTTAAGTTGATGCAGTTGATTTTCTAAAAGTGTATTTTCATATAAAAGTGAATTTAAAGAATCTCCAAAAACAGAAAAATAAATACTTTTTTCGCCTAAACCACCTAAGTTTTCCAATTGATCTTGTGTTGATTTTAAATCTTCTGAAATATAATTTAAGCTGTTGATGTCTTCATTAAATTTCACTTTATAAAAAGTAAAAATTCCAAAAATAATCGCGATAGAAATCAGTGGAACTAAGATTTTGTTTTTTTCGAAATTGTGATTTCCTAATTTTTCAATCCAAGAAAATTTTCCTTTATCAGTAGGCTTGGGTTTATAAATATGAGGAATAATCAACAACGCAAAAACAGCAGAAGAAAGTACGCTGACAGCAGCAAAAAAACCTAAATTTTTTAAGACTTCAGATTTTACAAAAATCAAACATAGAAATGCAATAGAAGTAGTTAAACTACAACCCAAGAGTGGTTTGGTGATGTTTTTATACAGGTTTTTAATATTTGGATTTTCTCTGAAATGAGTGATAATATGTAAAGAATAATCTAAAGTTACGCCCAATAAAATGGCGCCAACACTGATAGAAATTGCAGAGATGGAATCTTTTAAAAAATATAAAATTGTCAGAGAAAAAGCTGCTCCACAAATTGCGGGAATAAATAAAATTATCGGGATATATAATCTTCTGTAAAAGAAAATCAAGATTAACATTAAAACAATTACAGCGATTAAAACCGTGTTTTTTACATCGGTTTTAATTTGTTTTGCATTGGCCAAAGAAACAAAAGCAGCTCCGAAATAAGAGATTTCAGGATCTTGACCAAAGGTTTTTTCGATTTGGGTTTTGTATTGTTTTAAGTCATTTATAAAATCTTCGTTTTTTTCTGTATTCATCCCGGAATGAGCAGGAGTGATGAATAAAACAATAGTAGATTGATCAGTGGTGGTTAGAAATCCGTTTTGGATGATAAAATTTTCTGAAACACCGAAATCACGTAGTTTTTCTAATCCGATGAGAGAAATTCTCAAATGATCTTTTAAGATAAAATCTTTGGTGATTAATCCGGAGGGAGCAACAAGATTTTTATAGTTTTCTTTGATTCGCTGTTGAATACTATCTTTTGTTAAGCGTTGTTGGATTTTTTTATAATCTTTTTCAGCTAAAAAAAGCGGTAAATTTTCATGAACAAAAGAGAAGATTTCTTCCATTTGTTCGTTTTCTACTTTTCCTTGAATATCAGTGTAGTATTGTGGTTTTTTTGCTAAAGAATCCAATAAAATTTGAGCGATTTCAGGGAGTTTAGTTTTTGCTGAATCATTTTCTGCAGAAATCATCACGCTGATTTTATCAGAAAAATCCATTTGATTAAAAACTTTAATCAGCTGATTGTTTTGTTCTTCTTTAGGAAGAATTTTAGTGATGTCTTCTTCAAAATTTATTTTGGAAATAAAGAAAAAACAAGTGGAAAGAAAAAGCAATAGCAATCCGAAGAAAAGTAATTTTCTTTTTTTTATGTTGAAATAAATAGTCGTAAAATATTTATCCACAGAATTATTTTTTTGCTTTTAGTTTTAATATTGAAAAAGTTAGTAAACCAATTGTAAAACTTACAAAAATAGCAAGAATAAAACTTCCTAGAACATATTCAAAAAGATGATTTTTTGCATTTTCGAGTGAGGAGAAATCTCCGAATTTATGATTGGTTTGCAATACAAAACTTCCAATTTTTACTGCGCAGAAAACAATAATAGGAATCATTGGCGGAATACTGATATGAGAGCCGGCAAAGGTTAATATTTTATTGAGTCTGAAAGAAACAGCAATAAAAAGTGCGGCAAAAGTTTGAAATCCCCAGATGGGAATAATGCCGATGAAAACTCCAATTGCCAAGGAAATTGCTTTGATTTCCGGGCTGTCTTCTCCTTCAAGAACATCTTCTTTTATAAAATCTTTAAAGCTTTTTTTTTTGAAATTTCTAATGAAATTTCTGGGGAGAATATAAAATAAAGTCATAAAAACTAAAACAGTGTTCAATACACTAATTCGGGCGAAATCTGTAAAAGTTCTGAAATGGCTTACGCGATCTTCAAAATCATATCTGATATCAATAGGAATATTTTTCACTTCAATATCTTTCCAAGCTGAGCGAACAATAGACTCTATTTCAAATTCAAACTTGGTGGTAAACCATTTTTTGGGCATTAAAAAAATAGGGTAAAGTCTAAAACCGGATTGGGTGTCGGTGAGTTTTATTCCTGTTTCAAACCAAAACCAAAAGTTAGAAAACTTATTACCAAAACTACTTTTTGCAGGAACGCCTTCAGATTTCATATTTCTGGAGCCTATGAATAAAGTTTCAGGTTTTTCTTGAGAAGCTTTAATGAAATCCAAAATATTATGCGGTAAATGCTGCGCATCAGAATCAATGGTGATGGCGTGGGTGAAGCCCAAAGCTAAAGCTTGTTTAAAACCTTTTCTTAAGGCTAAACCTTTTCCGCGATTTTTAGAAAAATGAAGTTGATGAATTTCAGGAAAATCTTTTAAAATTTTTTCAGTACTATCTGTAGATCCATCATTGACAATAATGATTTGTTTTTTGTTTTCAACATAGTTGATAACCTCTTCAATAACAGATCTTAAGGTTTTATCATTGTTGTAAGTTGGAATGATAACAGCATATGAATATTTTTTTTCCTTTTCATTGTTCATTATAAAACTTAATCGAGCTGATTAATTTCTTTTTCATTAAAAATTTCTGTTTCTTCAATCACTTTTTTGATATAATGTTGAATGTCTGTTGAAGTTGATTTAAAGTGTTTGATGATAAATTCTTTATCTTCTTCTATATTTTCTTTATACCCTGCAATTTTTGGTGTATTTTCTTGAATAATTAATCTGACTAAACGGATTTCAAGGTTTTCTTTATCAGCTTTTACAGCTTCTTCAATATGTTTTTTTCCAGCTTTTGCACTTTTGATTTTTCCTTCTCCCAAAGCATGAAATTTTGCTAAAGTAGCTTCTGATGCGCCTAAATAAACTTTGTGAAGATTTTCTTCCAAATCTAAATCTTCAGCTTTCATTAAGTTGTTGAATTTTTCTGCTTGTTCTTCTGTTTTTGAAGCCAATCGGAAAGCTTCTCTTGTTTTTTCAAGATCATTTTGTGCAAATGAAAAAGTAGAAATAAAAAAAGTTAGAATTAAAAAAGAAATATATTTTTTCATGATTACAGGATTTTATAATTCACTTGCATTCTTAAAGCGATGGTATCTTGAAAATAACAAGTATTTTTAATGATGATGTTTTCATTTGTTTTTTCAGTTATTTTCAGATTCAATCTTAAATTTGGATTTTTATTGGGATTGATTAATTCTAAAAACTTTATACTTTTTGAAGTTTTCAACTGTAATTCTTTATCGGTTATTTCAGCAGAAATTTCCTTCATGATTTGTACCATGCAAACTCCGGGAAGAACGGGATTTCCGGGGAAATGTCCTTTAAAAATAGCATGATTTTTATCTAAAGAGATTTGCACATCAAAAACATCTTCTTGAGATTTTTTAATAGATTTCAGCTGATATAAATTATTTTTTAGCATTTACTAAGATATAAGTTGGTTTTTATATGTTGTAATTCTCAATAGCATAAGCCAAGCTTTCTACTGCTCGGTGGTGTTTAGCCACAAAAGGATTTTTTTCATTCCAAACATAACCGGCTAAAACAGCGCAAACTTTTTTCTTGACTTCAGGATTTTCCGGTTGATGAAAGAAAATGGTTTGTAAATTTCCGGTGTACCATTCGTTTACATAAGTAGAAAAAACATCTACTCCTTTTTTAAGATAATCTGCATATTCTTTTTGCCAATTGACTTTTTCTCCTTTCAATTGGCGAGTGATTAATTTTGCGGCTAAGATTCCGGATTCTGTTGCAAAAGCTACACCTGAAGAAAAAACAGGATCTAAAAATCCGGAGCTGTTTCCGGTTAGAGCAAAACCATCTCCATAAAGTTTGCTTACTGAGCAAGAATAATTTTTCTTTATCACCGGAGGAAAAAGAAAATCATTGTTGATAAATCTTTCTGTATAATGATTTGAAGAGCGAATGATTTTTCGCAAAGCCTTTGCGGAATCTCCTGACTCTGATAAGTTTTCTATAAATTCTGTTGGTCCGACAACTCCTAAACTGGTGATTCCGTTGGAAAAAGGAATTACCCAAAACCAAACTTTTGTTTCTAAAACTTCAAAAGTAATCATGGTTTTATCCAAACCTTCTGTAGGTCTGTTGATGTCTTTGGTGTGGGTGAAAATAGAAGAAGATCCTGTAACTGTTGCCGGTGCATCAAGGTTGAGAAGTTTTGGTAAAACTCTGCCATATCCACTGGAATCAATAATAAATTTTGCTTTGATTTGTTTTTGATTTCCTGCTTTATCTTGAATGGTGGTTATGGAATCTGAACCATTAAATTTGACATCAACTGCTTCAGCTTCAAATTCGATGTCAACACCTTGTCGTTGTACCTCTTTTGCCACAACATGATCAAATTCTGCTCGAGGAACTTGCCACGTCCAATCCCAACCTTTGCCGAATTTTTTAGAAAAATCAAACAGACAAGTTTCTTCTTTTCGGATAAATCTTGCGCCCCATTTTTTTTCAAATCCCGCTTTTTTTATCGCAGGTAAAAGATCCACTTCATCGAAATGATCCATTACACGAGGAATAAAGCTTTCACCGATAACCGGTCGGGGGAATTTTGTTTTTTCAACAACTTTAACGCTAATGTTTTGTTTATTTAAATAGGCAGAAGAAACACAGCCAGAAGGACCGGCTCCGATAACTAATACATCTACTTCATCTGTTTTCATATATGTTTTTCGAAAAAAAGTTTAAATTTGCTTTTTACAAAAAGATTACAAATTTTTAAATGTTGTAACAAAATTACTTAAATGGTTGAATTAAACAAATATTTAAATCGCAAAGATTTTAATGTAGTAGTAACTGCGGATAAAAAAATAAAAATCAACCCTGATTTAGAGAAAAAAATTGAAGAAAACTATCAGTTTTTAAAGGATTTTTCTAAAAATAAAATCATTTACGGTGTAAACACCGGATTTGGTCCGATGGCGCAATATCGTGTTTCTGATGAAGATGGAAAACAATTGCAGTATAATTTAATAAGAAGTCATGCTTCCGGATCGGGAAAAGTGATTCCGGTTAAACATATCAGAGCGGCAATGTTGGCAAGATTAAATTCTATTTGTCAGTTAAAATCGGGTGTTCATCCCAGTGTGCCGGCTGTTTTGACAACTTTATTAAACAAGGAAATTTATCCTATTGTTTTTGAACATGGAGGAGTTGGCGCCAGTGGAGATTTAGTGCAGTTGGCGCATATTGCTTTAGGATTGATTGGTGAAGGAGAGGTTATTTATAAAGGAAAAAGAAGAAAAACCGCAGAGGTATTTGCCGAAGAAAATATAAAACCTATTGAAGTGAGTATTCGAGAGGGTTTGGCTTTGATGAATGGAACTTCAAATATGACCGGAATAGGTTTGGTAAATCATCAAAAAGCTCAACAATTGTTGAAATGGTCTTTGGCTTTTTCTGCAATGATTAATGAAATTGTTCAAGCTTATGACGATCATTTTTCAACGGTGTTAAATCAAGCTAAAAACCATAAAGGACAGCAGGAAATCGCTCAAAAAATGAATGCGCATTTGGCTGATAGCAAGTTGATTAAAAATCGATCTGAACATTTATATTCCGGGAAAAATACAGAAATGTTTTTTAAAGAAAAAGTTCAAGAATATTATTCTATCAGATGTATTCCTCAGATTTTAGGACCGATTTTGGACACGATAAATTACACCGGAAAAGTTTTAGAAGATGAATTGAATTCTGCTAATGATAATCCGATTGTGGATAGTGAAAAAGAACAAGTTGTGCATGGAGGAAATTTCCACGGAGATTATATTTCTTTAGAAATGGATAAGCTAAAATTAGCAGTAACTCGAATTTCTATGCTGGCGGAACGTCAATTGAATTTTTTGGTAAATGATAAACTCAATCAGATTTTACCTCCTTTTGTAAACAGAGGAAAATTAGGATTGAATTATGGTGTGCAAGGCATGCAGTTTACCGCTACTTCAACTACAGCAGAAAATCAAACTTTATCCAATTCGATGTATGTGCATTCGATTCCCAACAATAACGACAATCAAGATATTGTAAGTATGGGAACAAATGCAGCGCAGATTACAGCAAAAGTTATAGAAAATACTTATGAAGTTTTGAGTGTAGAATTGATTACAATTTATCAAGCTGTAAAACATTTGAAAATTATGGATGCTTTATCTTCGGAAAGTAGAAAAATTCTTGTTAAATTAGAAGGTGTAATTCCTGATATTGTAGAAGATCAAGCAGGATATTTAATCATAGAAAAAGCAAAAAACTATTTAAAAAACAATTAGCTTAAAATCTAATAAAAAAGCAATAAAAAGAAAAGGGGGTAATCAATTTATTAATTTTTAAGAAAAACATTTATTATGAGAGTTTTATTATCACTTTTTATGTTGTTGTCAGTGGTTTTTGCTGAAGCACAGGAATTAGCATTATTCAACAAAGACGGAAACTGGGGTTATATTAACCGAGAAGGAAAAGTAGTGGCTGATAATTTTGAAAAAGCCAAACAATTTAATGATGATGCAGCCGGAGTTATGAAAGATGGAAAATGGGGTTTTATCAACAGAGCAGGAGATATGATTATTGAACCTCAATTTGATAATGCCAGAGATTTTCATGCAGGAATCGCTTTAATTCATCAAGATGGAGAATGGAAATATATCAATAAGCAAGGAAAAATCCTTGATCATTTTCCGACTAAAGATAAAGTTTATGGATTTACCGATAATGGAAGAGCAATTCTTAGAGATGGAGATAAAATCGGTATAATGGACACCGAAGGAAATATTATTGTTGAACCACAATATCAAGAAATCAAAGCTTATAAGCATGGATATGCTAAAGTGAAAAACGACAATAAGTGGGGATATATTGATGAATCCGGAAAAGTTGTGGTAGATATTGAATACATCGACTTGGGAAGAATGAGAAATGGTGTTGTTTGGGGTATGAAAAAGAAAAAAGAATACGGAGTGATTAAAAACAATAAATTTGTTGTTTTAGATGGGGTGACAGATATGTTGAATTTTGATGAAAATGGAATTGCTCCTGCAAAGAAAAAGAAAAAAGTTGGACATGTTAATGGGGATGGAGAGTGGATTACCGAGCCAAAGTATAAAGCAGTAAAAGGCTTTTATGATGGCATTGCTCCGGTTCGTGAAAAGAAAACCTGGGGATATATCGATATGGATGAAAACTGGGTAATCAAACCAAAATATAAAGATGCAGAAATATTTAGTGCAGATGGTTTGGCTCCTGTAAAAGAGAAAAAACAATGGGGATTTATCAATAAGAATGATGAAGAAATAATTCCTATGAAATATGATATTACCGCCGGAGATATTGGAGGGCTTTTTGCGCAAGCTTTTGCTAATGAAGAAAGACAAACTAAAGGATTTGTCAATGGATTGGCACGTGTAAAAACCAAAAAAGGTTGGGCTTTTATCGACACCCAAGGCAATGTGTTGGGAAATCAATGGTATAAAAATTTAGAGTTATTTAAATAATGAAATACGCATTAATAACTGGAGGCTCTCGAGGAATCGGGAGAGCAGTTTGTGAAGTGTTGGCGAAAAACACAGATTATGGAATTTTAATCAATTATAATTCCAATAAAAAAGCAGCAGAAGAAACAAAAGAAATCGTTGAAAAACATGGAAATAAAGCAGAGATTTTAGCTTTTGATGTAAGTGATAAATCACAAGTTGAAGAAGTTTTAAATGCTTGGCAAGAAAAAAACAAAGAAGCTTGGATAGAAGTTTTGGTCAACAACGCCGGAATTACCAAAGACGGTTTGTTTATGTGGATGAAAGAAGAGGATTGGTCGAGTGTAATCAACACCAGCTTATCAGGATTTTATAATGTTTCTCAGTTTGTAATTCAAAAAATGTTGAGAAAAAGATTTGGCAGAATTGTCAATATGGTTTCTGTATCGGGAGTAAAAGGAACTCCCGGGCAGACCAATTATTCTGCTGCAAAAGGAGCAGTAATAGGTGCAACCAAAGCTTTGGCGCAAGAAGTGGGAAAAAGAAATATTACGGTAAATGCTGTAGCGCCCGGATTTATAAAATCAGATATGACAGCAGAATTAAATGAAAAAGAACTCAAAAGAAATATCCCGGCAAATCGTTTTGGAGAAGCTTGGGAAGTTGCGGAATTAGTTAATTTTTTGGTTTCCAAAAATGCTTCTTATATTAATGGAGAAGTGATTAATATAAATGGTGGATTATATTCTTAAAAACTTATGAATAATCGTGTGGTCATAACAGGAATGGGAATTCATTCTTGTTTGGGAAATAATTTAAAAGAGGTAAAAGAATCTTTATATCAAGGTAAATCCGGGATTGTTTTTGATCCGGAGCGGAAAGATTTTGGATATCAATCTGCTTTAACCGGAAAAGTAGATTTACCTGATTTGAGAAAACACCTTAATCGTCGGCAGCGAAAAAGCATGGGCGAAGAAAGTAAATATGCTTATAAAGCAACGATTGAAGCTTTTGAGAATGCTAAAATAAATCAAGATTTTATCGATAAAAATGAAGTGGGAATCATCTTTGGAAATGATAGTGTTGGAAAATCAACAATTGAAGCTATAGATAAAATAAGAGAGAAAAAAGATACTGCTTTATTGGGTTCAGGAGCTATTTTTAAATCTATGAACTCAACAGTGACCATGAATTTATCCACAATATTTAAAATGCGTGGAGTAAATATGACTATCAGTGCAGCTTGTGCCAGCGGATCTCATTCTTTAGGCGTGGCTTATTTGATGATAAAAAGCGGCTTGCAAGATATGATTGTAGCCGGAGGAGCACAAGAAGTCAATAAATATGCTATGGGGAGTTTTGATGCTTTAGGAACTTTTTCTCCTGATGAAGATAAACCACAGCAAGCATCAAGACCTTTTGATCAATCCAGAAACGGATTAATTCCCAGCGGTGGAGCAGCTACTTTGATATTGGAAAGTTATGAATCTGCTAAAAAACGCGGAGCACCGATTTTAGCAGAAATATTGGGATATGGTTTTTCATCGAACGGAGATCATATTTCAACTCCAAACTCAATTGGTCCAACAACAGCTATGCAAAGAGCTTTAAAACAAGCCAATCTTGAAGCTTCTGCAGTAGATTATATCAATGCGCATGCAACTTCAACAGCAATAGGAGACGCCAATGAAGCAAAAGCTATTTTTAAAGTGTTTGGAGAAAAAACACCGGTTTCTTCAACAAAATCTATGACAGGTCATGAATGCTGGATGGCCGGAGCAAGTGAAGTTGTTTATGCAAACTTGATGATGGAAAATAATTTTATTGCCCCAAATATTAATTATGAAAAAGGAGACAACGAAACCGGCAGGATAAATATTATAAATAAAACTATAAATAAGAAAATTAATATATATTTGTCCAATTCTTTTGGGTTTGGCGGTACAAACTCAGCATTAATTATAAAAAAATTGAAGGAATAGTGGAGGATAAAATTAGAGAATTAAATAATACATTAGCTGAGGAGTTTGAAATAGATCAGGAAGATATAAAACCTGAGGAAAACCTGCATGAAACTTTGGACTTGGATAGTCTGGATTATATTGATTTAGTTGTTGTAGTAGAGTCATTTACAGGAGTTAAATTAGAAGAAGAAGATTTCAAAAATATTGTAACTTTTGATGATTTTTACACCTTATTAAAACAGCGAATGGCTTAAAAAACAAATCAATGGCAGAATGGGAAGGTGCCTCAAAAGGAAGTTTATTAGGCTATAAAATCTTTGTTTTTAGCATTAGAAAAGTTGGACTGAGGTTTTCTTACTTCTTACTCATCTTTGTCGCTTTATATTATTTTTTCTTCGCTTGGGAAAGCAATAAAAACATCTTTTATTATTTTAGAAAAAGACAAAAATTTTCTTGGATAAAATCTTTTTTCGGAATTTATAAAAGCTATTATGTTTTTGGACAAACACTAATAGACAGAATTTTAATTTCTTCCGGAAAAAGAGATCGATTTACTTATGAATTTGATGGAATAGAAAACATCAAACAAGCTTATAAAAATGGAGAAGGTGCTATAATGATCAGCGCACACATCGGAAATTTTGAAGTTTCAGAATATTTTTTTGAAGATATTGGAGAAGATTTTATCACCAATATTGTTACCACCGATTTGGAAAGACAGAAAATCAAAGAATATATAGAGCGATTTTCTTTAAAATCTAAGATGAAATATCTTTTGATAGAAGAAGATATGTCTCATATTTTCACCTTTAAAAATGCTTTAGATCATAATGAATTTATCTGTATGACTGGAGATCGCTATATGGAAAAAGCAAAATATATAGAAAAAGATTTTTTAGGAGAAAAAGCAAAATTTCCCAGAGGTCCGTTTTTGTTGAGTTCAAGATTTAAAGTTCCGGTTTTATTTGTGTATGTTTTAAAAGATAACGCCACGCATTATCATTTATATGCAAGAAAAGCAGAATTTACAGCAAGAGATGAAGAAGGTTTGCTGGAAAATTATATAGAAATCACTTCTAAATTGGTGAAAAAATATCCTTACCAATGGTTTAATTATTTTGATTTTTGGAAATAAGCATTTCAAAATTTAAATCAAAAAAATTAAAGGTTGTTAGTTTTATAAAAAATTACTTTTACAGATGTCAAATTTTAAGATGGTAGCAAAAACTTTTGCAGGATTGGAAACAATTTTAGCAAAAGAATTACAACTTTTAGGAGCAGGAGAAATAAAACCCGGAATAAGAGTAGTTAGTTTTGAGGGAGATAAAGGATTTATGTATAAAGCAAACTTGGCTTTACGCACAGCTTTACGTGTCTTAAAACCTATTGCAGAATTTAAAGTAAGATCTGAAGACGAATTTTATCGAAAGATTTATAATATAAATTGGGAGGAATATTTTGACGAAGAAGATTCTTTTGCAATTGATTCTACAGTGCATTCCGATAAATTTACGCATTCCAGATATGTGACTTTTAAAGCAAAAGATGCTATTGTAGATAAATTCAGAAATCAAACCGGGAAACGTCCAAATATAGATTTGAGAAATCCGGATGTGCGCATAAATATTAGAATCAGTAATCAGTTATGTACAGTTTCTTTAGACAGTTCAGGAGATTCTTTACACAAAAGAGGGTATAGAACTCAAACAGGAGAAGCACCGATTAATGAAGTTTTGGCAGCAGGAATGTTGTTGCATTCCGGTTGGGATGGATTGACAGATTTTCTTGATCCGATGTGTGGAAGCGGAACTATTTTGATTGAAGCAGCAATGATTGCTTTAAATATTCCCGTGAATATCAACAATAATAATTTTGGGTTTAAAAAATGGAAAGATTGGGATCCTGAATTGTATGAAATTATAGAAAAAGCACAACTCAACAGAATTAGAGATTTTAAAGATCAAATTATTGGCTATGATATTTCAGCAGAAGCAGTAGAAAAAGCCAAAGAAAATATTGAAAATGCAAATTTATCAGATTTTATCAAAGTTTTTAAAGCAGATTTTTTTCAATCGGAAAAATTCACAAAAAATCATTTGCATTTGGTTTTTAACCCTCCTTATGATGAGCGTTTAGCGGTAAATATCCTTGAGTTTTATCAAAATATAGGCAATACTTTAAAGCAAAACTACAAAGGATCTCAAGCATGGTTTATTACTTCAGAAAAAGAAGCGATGAAAAATGTGGGATTGAGAACTTCTAAAAGAATAAAACTTTATAACGGGCCTTTAGAAGCGCGTTTATTGCAGTATGAAATTTATGAAGGAACAAAAAAGAAAAAGCGAAAACGCATCAAAAGAAAAAAATAATCAAAAGAAAAACCGTTTTAAAAGTCGATTACTCACTATTCACATTTAGCATTACCTTTACTTTAAATGTTGACTTCTAAAACGGTCTTTCTATAATTCTAAAAAATAACTTAGTTTTATTATTTGTTTTTACGTTCTTCCCAAGTTTTGTTTAAAACTTCAAGAAAAGCTTCCACCGGTTGAGCTCCAGATACCGCATATTTATTGTCAAATACAAAAAAGGGAACTCCTCTGACACCAATTTCTGCAGCGTGAACTTGATCATCTTCAACCTTTTCGGCAAATTCATCGGTAAAAAGCATTCGGTCTAAATCTTCATCTTTTAAACCTGCAGATTTTCCAATTTCGCGAAGGGTCATCCTGTCGTCAATGTTTTTTCCTTCTTCAAAATGACTTTTAAATAAAGCCTCTTCAACTTCGCTGTCAAGACCTTTTGTTTTTCCTAACTGAATTAAACGATGCGCATGAAAAGAATTGGCAACTTTTGTTTTGTCAAAATTTAAATTTAATCCCATTTCTTTTCCCATTTGAACCGCTCCATTAAGCATTTGTTCAACTTGTTCTTTGCTCATTCCTTTAGATTTTGCAAGATGTTCTGCATCTGATGTTTCCGGATCTGTTTTAATATTCGGATCCAGTTGAAAACTAAACCAGTTGACATTCACCTCCTCTTTATGTGGGAATTTTTCTAAAGCTTTTTCAAATTTATGTTTTCCTATATAACAAAACGGACATCTTACATCCGACCAAATATTTACTTTCATAAAAAAATCTATTTATACAAAAATAATCATTGTTTTTTAATTAATTCGTTAATAGAATCACAAGGAGATTTTCAATAAAACATTGCTTTAAGAAAGAGATGATTTAGTAGAAAAGAAAAAACCTTCAACTGATTTTTTAGTTGAAGGTTTTTGTAGTGTTTGAAAAGAAATTATTTTTCTTCTACATCGATAGAAGGATATAAATCTCCGATATTTTCTAAATAAGTTTTAGGTTTTGCAGTTCCTCTGTGGCACATTACACAACTAACATCACTAACTTGATGAGGTTTTGGATCGGGATAATGAGGCTTAAAATATTTTTCATTGATTTCATCTGTCATTTCAATCATTCCTCTGGTGATGTGTTTTGTCATTTTTGACTCATCAGCAAAATCTAATTTTTTTGGATTATCTTCTCTTGGTGTGTGACAATAACTACAGTTTACACCCAAAGATTTGGAATAAGATTTCATCAAGCTGCTCAAGCTATCTTTAGAAATATCTTGTGGTAAAACTTTAAGGTTTTCCCATTGTGGTTCTTCTTCATTGTATTTGCTAAAAGACTTTGTAGTAAAAGAATACAAAACACTCAATGCCAATACAAAACATAAGAAATAAACTGCTGAAAGTATTTTATTCATTTTCATATTTTGAAAGAGTTTAAATTAAACAGCGAAATTTACATCAAATTTCATTTAGAATGAAAATAAAATATAATTGTAAAGATAAAGAAGAGCAGAATTGGAAAACTTTCTTTAAAAAATGATTAAAACTTAGCTATGATGGTTTGACTTTTTTATTTTTGTCGGTTTAAAATAAATACTACTAAATGATGAGAAATTTAATTTTACTTCTTTTTGCCGGATTATTATTTACTTCTTGTGAACAATCTTCAGGAGAGAAAACTGCTTTTATTGACAATGTAACTTTGCATGAAAATTTGGAAACTCTAAAAAAATCACAGCAAAGATTTGAAAAAAAACTGCAAGAACTGGAAGAAGAAGCTCAACAAGAAAGCCAGAAATTTCAGGTGAAAGTTCAAGAATTTCAAGAAGGAATGCAAAACATGTCTGAAGCAGAAGCAGAAGAACGTCAGCAAAAATTAATTGAAGAACAACAACGTCTTCAAAATGCTTTAGGACATAAAGAAAATGAGCTCAGAGAGGAGTTAAATCAAGCACAAGATTCTTTGGAAGAAGTTGTAAGAAACAAAGTAAAAGAAATCGCCAAAGCTAAAAACTACACTTATGTGTTTGGAATTAATGAAGATTTCAATATTCATTATGCAAAAGATAATAAAGATATCACCCAAGAGGTTTTAGATGAACTGAATAAAAACTGATGCTTTTTACGTTAAAAAAGGATAGAAAAGTCGGCAAATTCATATTGTCGATTTTTTTTTGCAGAAAGTTTAACAAAGTTTATGTTTTTTTAGTTCGGAAATTTGTGAACTAAATATATCTTTGCCCCGCAAAAAATATAACAGTTTACATTGACAGAGTTAGAGAAGAAAGAAAAACTGGTAGAAGAGGTAGGTGTGTATTTGGAAAAAACGCATCAGCTTACACCTTTGGCAACACGGTTGTATGCATTGTTGATGTTGTGTCCAAGATCAGGCCATTCTTTTGATGAAATGGTAGAATTATCTCAAGCGAGTAAAAGTTCTGTTTCAACCAACATAAATCTATTATTGAACAATGGAAGTGTTGAATATTTTACAAAGCCCGGAGAAAGAAAGCGTTATTTTCGGTTGAGTAAGGATTATTTGAAAGTAAGAATGGAAACTTACAGAGCACAGCTTGAAGAAGAACTGAAATTTTTAAAGAAGATAGATGAATTTAATATTGAACATAATCAAGTTAAATATCAAAAACATAAAGAGTTTGGTGAGATTTATAAAGAGTATTTAAAAAATCAATACCAAAATTTGAAGAGTACAATAACAAAAATGAATCAATTAGACAGATAGATTATATATAAAAAGACCTATGAAAAAGTACGTTTATTCTTTTATAGTAATAGTTGTTAGCTTAAGTTTGATTTCTTGCGGAAACAAACAAGAACAAATGCAGCAAGGTGGTCAGCCGGAAGAAACTCCGGTGGTTACCGTAAAAATTCCCACAGATAGTGCAATGACGTATAGTCGGTACTCTACCAGTATAGAGGGAATTGTAAACAGTGAAGCAAGACCGAAAATTTCCGGATATATCACAGAAGTTTTGGTAGATGAAGGTCAAAAAGTAAAAAAAGGACAAATTCTTTTTCGTTTAGAAACAGAATCGCTTTCAGAAGAAGCTTCTGCAGCACAAGCCAATATTGAAGCCGCTGAGGTGCAAGTAAATCAGCTTAAACCTTTGGTGGAAAAAGAAATTGTTAGTGAAAATCAATTGGCAACAGCAAAAGCACAATTGAGTCAAGCTAAAGCTGCTTATCAAAGTGTTATGGCAAATATCGGGTATGCAACCGTTAAAAGTCCGGTTGATGGATATGTGGGTGAAATCAGAACTCGAGCAGGAAACTTGGTTAGCCCGAGTGATCCAAAACCATTGACAGTAGTAACAGATATCAGTAAAGTTTATGCTTATTTTTCTATGAATGAAAAAGATTATTTAAACTTTTTGAAAACAGCAAAAGGAGAAACAAAAGAAGAGAAAATAGAAAATATGCCTGAGATATCTTTGTTGATGGCAAATGGAGAAGAGTATCCATATAAAGGAAAAATTCAAACTGTAAATTCTCAAATCGGAAAGCAAAGTGGTAGTGTTTCTTTCCGCGCAATATTTGACAATCCCGGACAAATTCTAACCAATGGAAGTACAGGAGAGGTCAGATTACCAACTTATCATAATGATGTTCCTGTGATTCCTAAAAAATCGACTTTTGAAAGACAAGGACGTACTTATGTGATGAAAGTAAGCAAAACAGATAGCAGTACAGTTGCTTTGCTTTCAGAAATAAGCGTTTTAGGAAGTCAAGGAAATATCTATATCATAGATTCCGGAATAGAAAAAGGAGAAGAAATCGTAGCAGAAGGAGTAGATAGATTAAGAACAGGACAACCTATTCAACCCAACGAACAACCTTGGGACAGTGTTGCTAAACCTGTAAGAGTTCAATTTAAATAAAAACACTGAAGAAAGTTATTAACTATGCTTGATAAATTTATAGAAAGACCGGTTTTATCTACCGTTATTTCCGTCATAATAATGATATTGGGAGTTATTGGAATTACCACACTTCCCATCACTCAATATCCGGATATTGCCCCGCCTACAGTTACGGTAACAGCTACCTATCCGGGAGCTAACGCAGAAACTGTTTTGCAGAGTGTAATTATTCCGATTGAAGAACAAATCAACGGAGTAGAAGGGATGACTTATATTACTTCTACGGCTTCTAATAGTGGTAGAGGAGAAATCACTGTTTTCTTTGATCAGGATTATGATGAAGATATCGCCGCAGTAAACGTACAAAACTTGGTGGCTTTGGCAAATCCAATGCTCCCCAGTGAGGTAATTCAAACAGGAGTACAAACAAAAAAACAACAAAGTAGTGCTTTGATGTTTATGTCAGTCTATAGTTCAAATCCTGAATATGATGACACCTATATTGCAAACTATTTAAATATTAACGTAGTCCCGGAACTAAAACGTATTGACGGAGTAGGAAACGTTCAGGTTTTTACTTCAAAAAACTACTCGATGAGAATCTGGATAAAACCGGATAAATTATCTTCTTATGGGTTGGAACCGGCAGATGTTATTGCTGCAATAAATGAACAAAGTCAGGAAGCTGCAGCAGGAACTTTAGGAGAAAATCACGGAGAAAGCTTTGCTTATACTATAAACTATTCGGGTAGATATGATGAAGTAGAAGAATATGAAGATATTGTGGTTAAAGCACTTGGAGATGGAGAATTCTTAAGATTAAAAGATGTTGCTGAAATAGATTTGGGAGCAGAAAACTACGGAACAGCTTCAACCACAAAAGGATTCCCGAGTGTTTCTATGGGAATTTTCCAAACTAAAGGATCTAACGCACAAGAGATAATTAATCAAATTTATGATGATCTGGAGGAGATGAAAAAAGACTTTCCCGAAGGATTGGATTATTTCGTGCCTTTTGATACCAACGAATTCTTAAATGCTTCGATTGATAAAGTTGTTTCCACTTTAATTGAAGCTTTTATTCTCGTATTTATTGTAGTATTTATTTTCTTACAAGATTTAAGATCAACATTGATTCCGGCGATTGCAGTACCGGTTTCAATTATTGGAACATTCTTCTTCTTAAACTTGTTGGGGTATTCCATAAACTTATTAACGCTTTTTGCTTTAGTATTGGCAATTGGTATTGTTGTGGACGACGCCATTGTTGTGGTAGAGGCAGTTCATGCCAAACTTGAAGGAGGAGAAAAAAATGTAATGAAAGGAACAAAAGAAGCTATGCATGAAATTGCTGGGGCAATTGTTTCTATTACATTGGTTATGGGAGCGGTTTTTATTCCGGTAACTTTTATTCCGGGACCTCCGGGAGTTTTTTATAAGCAATTCGGGGTTACCTTAATGATTGCAATATTTATTTCAGCAGTTAACGCTTTAACTTTGAGTCCGGCACTTTGTGCAGTTTTCTTGAAACCGGCAAAAGAAGAAGACGGTAAAAAGAAGAAAAATATTATGCAGCGTTTTCACACCGGATTTAACACTGCCTTTGATGCAACTTTAGGGAAATATGAAAAATCTTTAAACTTTGTTTCTAAACATAAATGGATTACTCCTTTAGCTTTAGTGTTAGCCGGAATTGGAATCTGGTGGAGTTCTAATCAAATTCCAACAGGATTTGTTCCGGATGAAGACAGAGGAGTACTTTTTGCCAACGTAGAATTACCGGTTGGAGCAACATTAGATAGAACTGTTGAGATAGAAAAAGAATTGACAGAAAAAATAATGCAAATCCCGGGCGTAAGAGATGTTTCTATGGTAGCAGGATTTAGTATGCTGAGTGGCCAAGGATCGAACTTCGGAATGGGATTCATAAAATTAGAAGATTGGAGCGAAAGAAAAACCCCGGATTTATCTGCAGAAGCAATCACCGGAAAATTATTTGGTGCAGCAGCAACAATTCCGGGAGCCAATACATTATTTTTCGCGCCACCAAGTATTCCGGGATATGGAGCTTCAGGAGGATTTGAGCTAAATTTCTTAGATAGAGCAGGAGGAACTTTTGATGAATTAAACGAACAAAACCAAGAGTTTTTAATGAAATTAAATCAACGTCCTGAAATTCAATATGCACAATCTTCTTTCAGTACAGAATATCCACAATATGAAATGGATATCAATGTGCCGATCGCAAAAGAAGCAGGAGTAAGTGTAAATTCTATTTTTAGAACATTACAAGGATATATCGGAGGAATTTATACCGCAGATTTTGCCTTGTTTGGAAAACAATATAAAGTTTATGTGCAAGCAGCACCTGAAGATAGAATTTCTACTGCAGATTTAGACAATATGTATGTCAGAACTGCCGGCGGAGAAATGGCACCGGTTTCTCAGTTTGTAAACTTAAAGCGTACTTACGGACCACAATCCGTAACAAGATTTAACTTGTTTAACTCAACAAAAATCACCGGAGCGGCAAATCCAGGATTTACTTCCGGAGATGCTGTAAATGCAATTGAAGAAGTAGCAGCAGAATTTCCAACCAATTTTGCGGTAGATTATTCCGGATTAACACGAGAAGAGGTGAAAGCTTCCGGCCAAACCGCCATAGTTTTCATTTTAGTAGTAGTATTTGTTTACTTCTTCTTGGCAGCACAATACGAAAGCTATTTATTGCCATTGTCGATTTTATTCTCTGTTCCTTTCGGAATTTTTGGCGCCTACCTCAGTGCAATGTTTTTGAATGTGGAAAACAGTATATACTTCCAAATTGCCTTGATTATGTTGATAGGATTATTGGCCAAAAACGCTATTCTGATTGTAGAGTTTGCAATACAAAGAAGAAGAAGAGGGGTTTCTCTCTTAGATTCAGCAATTGAAGGAGCAAAAGCTCGTTTAAGACCAATTTTGATGACTTCCTTCGCTTTTATTTTCGGATTAATGCCGTTAGTACTTGCTACAGGTGTTGGAGCAGTAGGAAACAGAGCAATCGGAACCGGAGCTGTAGGAGGATTATTGATAGGAACTATTTTTGGAGTAATATTTATTCCTACTTTATTTATCTTTTTCCAATGGATTCAAGAAAAAGTATCAGGAGTTCCTTTTGATGAAGAAGAAATACAACAAATTGAAAACACTAATAACTCTTTAGAAAATTAAATTATGAAGAGCATATATAAAATTTTAGGAGTGGGAATGTTATTCTTTGCGTTGCAATCTTGTTTTGTAGCCAAAGAATATCAAGAACCTGAAGATATTGTTGAACAAGAAACGTACAGAACAGATCAGCTTTCAGAAGATAGCCTGAGCTTAGCTGAGGTTTCTTGGAAAGATATTTTTACAGACTCTTATTTACAACAATATATAGATAGAGCTTTAATCAATAATATTGATATTAGAATTGCTCTTGAACAAATTTCTGCAGCAGAAGCTTATGTAAAGCAAGGAAAAGCAGGATATTGGCCAAGTATTAATGCAGGAACAGATTATACGTTGAGCTATCCTTCCAAAAATGGATCTCAAGGAGCTTTATTGTCGCAAACAGGAAAAGATCATGTTGAGGTTTTTAACTTGGCAGGAAATTTATCTTGGGAAGCAGATATTTGGGGAAAAATAAGAAGTCAAAAAAGAGCTTTTGATGCTTCTTATTTACAAACTGTAGCTGCACATCAAGCTGTAAAAACAGGATTGATTGCCGGAATAGCCTCTTCTTATTATCAATTGTTGGCTATAGATAAGCAAATAGAACTGACTGAGCAGACTATTGAAACAAGAAAAACAAGCTTAGAAACAACTAAAGCTTTAAAAGATGCCGGAGCAGGAAATATTACTTCTACAGCAGTACAGCAAACAGAAGCACAATATCTTGGAGCTAAAGCATTGTTGATTGATTTAAAAAATGAAGCAAGACTTTTAGAAAATGTAATTTCTTTGCTGATGGGAGATGAACCCCACGCTATTGAACGCTCAACTTTAAATGATCAAGAAATTACAAATGATTTAAAAGTTGGTGTTCCACTTCAATTGTTGAGCAATCGCCCGGATGTTATTGCAGCAGAAAACAATTATAGACAAGCTTTTGAAATGACAAATGTGGCGAGAGCTAATTTCTACCCTTCTTTGACTATTGGCGCAAGCGGAGGAGTGGAATCTTTAAAGTTAGACAATTGGTTTGATGCGAATTCATTATTTGCAAATGTATTGGGCGGAATAACTGCTCCAATTTTTAATGGTCGTCAAATAAAAACACAATATGAAGTTTCTAAAATTCAACAGGAACAAGCCAGATTAAATTACCGAGGAGCTTTAATCCAAGCCAGTAAAGATGTTTCTGATGCTTTATACAATTATGAAGCTTCAACCGATAAAATTGAGCTGAAAAGAGAACAGCGTTCTTTATTAGAAAAAGCAGTAGAAGATTCTCAAGAATTATTGCAAAGTGGTTATAATAATTTCAGTTATTTAGAAGTATTAACTGCTCAAGAAAATGTGTTGAATTCAAGTGTAGATGTAATTAATTCACAACTTTCTCAGTTAATAGCAATGGTTGATTTATACCAAGCTCTTGGTGGAGGTTGGAAGTAATTTTAGGTGTTAGTTTTAAATTGAAAAACCGGATGAGACTTAAGTTTTATCCGGTTTTTTTATGATTTGAAATTACTTTCTTATTTCTTTAAGTATAAATCTTTCTTTTTCCTTTTCTTCTAATAAACCTTGATCCAGTATTTGATCAATCCAAAAAGAAAATATTTCCGCTCCTTTATAATTGAGGTGTTCCAAATCTCCAAACTCTGAATTTGATAAAGGAAAATCAGCAAAATCTAAAAATTCTATAGCTGAAAATCTCGTTTTTAATATATGTTGAAACTGAGATTCATTGCTATATCCTTCATACCTCTCATGTAAAGGACTTCTGATTAGAAATACTTTTTATATAAACTCAAGTCATTTTTAGTAAATATTTACCATGAAAAAGAAGCTGTCTCATAACTGGGGCAGCTTTTTTCTTTTTCTAAGATTAATTATTAGGAGAAATCGTAGAGATTTAGTATCTTCATGCTTTGAAAATCAATGAGATGAAGATAAAATTCAAGGA
>JAJYSY010000062.1 GCA_021793375.1 Bacteroidota bacterium
GAAAAAATGTGCTTAAAAGGGCACATTTTTATCATTTTTTGCAAAACGAGGAATTTTAATCTCTCAAACCTTTAAAAAAGAACAAACACGAAAAAACCGCCTCATCGGATAATGAGACGGCTTCTTATTTTTTATAGTCAAATTTTTAATTATTTAAAAACGGGTGCAGCAGCTAAAATTTCTTCGTTTGTAAATTCTTCAAACTGTTCAAAGTTTTCTTTGAAATATTTGGTTAATTCCTGAGCTTTTTCGTCATAAGCTTTTGGATCTTCCCAAGTTGCTTTTGGATTAAGCACTTCAGAAGGAACATTAGGACAAGTAGTTGGCATTTGCAAACCAAAAACTTCATGTTTGATATAATCAACATTGTCTAATTCTCCTGCAATTGCAGCTTGCACCATAGCACGCGTATATTTTAACTTCATACGGCTTCCAACTCCATAAGGACCTCCTGTCCATCCGGTGTTCACCAACCATACATTAGTTCCGTTTTCCTGCATTTTTTCACTGAGCATTTCAGCATATCGCGAAGGGTGAAGCGGCATAAAAGGTGCTCCAAAACAAGCAGAGAAATTTGGTTCAGGTTCATCTACACCGGCTTCTGTTCCGGCAACTTTTGCAGTATAACCACTGATAAAGTGATAAGCAGCTTGAGCCGGAGTTAATTTACTGATCGGAGGCAAAACACCAAAAGCATCAGCAGTTAAGAAAAATACGTTTTTAGGATTTTTTCCAACTGAAGGTTTTGCAATGTTTTCAATATGATAAATTGGATAACTTACTCTTGTATTTTGAGTAATGGTAGTATCTGCGAAATCTACTTCTCCATTTTTATCTAAAATTACGTTTTCTAAAAGTGCTCCCGGTTTAATAGCATTATAAATATCGGGTTCTTTTTCTTTAGATAAATCTATGGTTTTAGCATAACAACCTCCTTCAAAGTTGAAAATCTGATGATCTTTTGTCCAACCATGTTCATCATCTCCGATTAACTTACGATTCGGATCAGCTGATAAAGTGGTTTTTCCGGTTCCTGATAATCCAAAGAAAAGTGCTGTTTTTCCATCTTTCCCTACATTAGCAGAACAGTGCATAGGCAATGTTTCTCTTTCTACGGGCAAAATAAAGTTTAAGGCAGAAAAAATACCTTTTTTGATTTCACCGGTATAAGCAGTTCCTCCGATTAAAGCAATCTTTCTTGTGAAATTAAGAATGGCAAAATTATGCTGACGCGTACCATCTTCTTCGGCAACAGCCATAAATTTTGGTGCGTTAACTACCAGCCAATCTTCTTCAAAGTTTTCTAATTCCTCTTCAGTAGGACGTAAAAACATGTTGTAAGCAAACATATTACTCCACGGGAGTTCATTGATAACTCTAATGTTTAAGCGGTAGTCATCTGCTGCACATGCGTATGCATCACGAACATAAATCTCTTTTTGAGAAAGATAATTGATAACTTTATCATATAAAGCATCAAACTTATCCGGACTAAAAGGGATGTTAATATCTCCCCACCAAATTTCATTTTCGGTTTTTTCGTCTTTAACAATAAAACGATCTCTTGGAGATCTTCCGGTGAATTCTCCTGTTTTAATAACTAAAACACCGGATTTGGTTTCTTCTCCTAAATTTTTAGCAACAGTAATTTGTTGTAAATCTTTAGGTTCAAGTTGGTAATGAATATTGTCGGATTCATTTTTAAAGCCATATTGAGCCAATGAAGGCTGCTTTGAGGCTTTTTGGTCTGAAAGCATAAAGTATTTATTCTTAGTTAGGGTGCAAAATTACAAAAAAACTGATTGTAGCAAGTTTAAACACGTTTAATTTTAAAAATATTGAAGATTAATACCCCCCAAGCAGAAATAAGTAAAATTCCACCAAGTGGCGTAATTAATCCTATTTGCGTAAAATCAAAACTACTGAGGTCATTTGTAGCTAAACCATAAATTGACCCGGAAAAAAATATTACCCCGATTAAAGTGAGGTAATAAATATAATCTAAAGCTTTTTTAGATAAAAAATTAAAGCTTCCTACAATTAAAGCAAAGAGTGCATGATAAAATTGAAAGCGTACCCCAGTTTCAAAAGTTTCTAAATTTTCTGAAGAAATAATCGGTTTTAAACCGTGAGCTCCATAAGCTCCAATAATAACTCCTGAAAAACCTAAAACGGCGCCTAAAAATAATAGCTTTTTGTTATAGATTAATTTTTGAACTGACATATTCTTTTTTTTACATTTGTTATCTCACAAAAATAGAACTTTAATGCGTAATATATTAATTATAGGAGCAGGAAAATCTTCTGCCTCATTAGTAAAATATCTTCAAGAAAAATCAAAAGTAGAAAACATTCAAATTATATTGGGAGATATAATTCTGAAGGAAGCAGAGAAATTAGCCGATAATCATCCAATTACTAAAGTGATTAAATTAGATGTTTTTGATCAAGAATCTCGATCTGAAGCAATTAAAAATGCAGCTATTGTAATTTCAATGTTGCCGGCAAGATTTCATATTGAAGTGGCAAAAGATTGCGTAAAATTCAATAAAAACTTAATTACTCCTTCTTATGTAAGCGATGAGATGTGGGATTTAAATGAAGAGGTGAAAGAAAAAGACCTTGTTTTTATGAATGAAATAGGTGTGGATCCCGGAATTGATCATATGAGCGCGATGAATATCATTGACAGAATTAAAGATAAAGGTGGAAAAATGCTCAGCTTTGAATCTTTTACAGGTGGATTGGTAGCTCCGGAAAGCGATGATAATCTTTGGAATTATAAATTCACTTGGAACCCGAGAAATGTGGTGGTTGCCGGACAAGGAAAACCTGCAGAATTTATTCAAGAAGGAGAATATAAATATATTCCTTATCACAGATTATTCAGAAGAACTGAATTTATAGAAATAGAAGACTTTGGCAGATTTGAAGCTTTGGCTAATAGAGATTCGCTTAAATATGGACCGATTTATGGATTGGAAGATGTAAAAACACTTTATAGAGGAACTTTGAGAAGAATTGGGTTCAGCCGTGGATGGAATATGTTTGTGCAGTTGGGAATGACAGATGATTCTTATCAAATGAAAAATACGGAAAATATGAGTTATAGGGATTTTATTAATTCATTTTTGCCTTATTCTCCTACAGATTCTGTTGAACTCAAAACCAGATTTAATCTCAATATAGAACAAGATGATATTATGTGGGATAAATTGGTGGAATTAGATCTTTTTAATCCCAACAAAAAAATCGGAATAAAAAATGCTACACCTGCACAAGCTTTACAGAAAATTTTAGAAGAAAAATGGACATTAAAACCGGAAGACAAAGATATGGTGGTGATGTATAATAAGTTTGGATATGAAATGAATGGAGAAGAAAAACAAATAGAAACCACTATGGTTAGTGTAGGAGAAAATCAGCGTTATACAGCTATGGCAAAAACCGTGGGATATCCTGTTGGAATGGTAACTCTTCGTGTTTTAAATGGAGAAATCACCACACCCGGTGTGCAAAGACCTATCAATAAAGAAGTTTATCAACCTATTTTAAAAGAGCTTGAAGAATATGATATTGTATTTAGAGAATATCAGAGCGAATATGCTTCTTATAATCCTAACAATGTACAAAGATAATTTTTGAGTAAAACTCAGATTTTTAAAACCGTTTGATTTTTTTCAAGCGGTTTTTTTACATTTTTAAATAAAAATCTTTTGTCAGGTCAATGTATTCTTTGGTGTAAAGATGTCTTTCTATTTCAATAATCAATTCCTCTTTTTGTATGGGGAGATTTTCAAAACTAAATTGTAATAAAACTCTTTTTACAGGAGCAGAGGCATGTCCTTTTATCTGGGTGAGATAATTACAATACAACTGATATTTTTGAGCGATTTTTATAAATTCTTCTTGATTTTCAAAAGGGATAATCACGGCGAAATTTCCTTGTTTGGCAAGAAGTTTGGAAACTCCTTTTAGCAATTCTTCAAAAGAAAGTAAACCGGTAAATCTTGCTGTTTTTCTTGCTGATGACATTTTGTTTTTTTCATCAGAAGATTTAAAATAAGGAGGATTACAAGTTATGAAATCATATTTGTCTTCTATTTCTTCAACAAAAATATTAAAATCAGCGTGATAACAAAATAAACGATCATTCCACGGACTGTTTTCAAAATTTTCTACACATTGTTCATAAGCATTTCCTTCTATTTCTACAGCATCAATAATTGTTGCCGATGAACGTTGTGCCATCATCAAAGCAATGATTCCTGTTCCTGTGCCAACATCTAAAATAGAGTTTACAGCAGTAGAAATTTTAGCCCAAGCTCCCAATAAAACCCCATCAGTTCCCACTTTCATGGCACATTGATCTTGGTGAATAGTAAATTGTTTAAATCTAAAAGGCTTGTCCATTATAAAATTAGAGGTAGAGATCGATTAAGCCTTCCGGTAAATCTAAATATATTGTTTTGTTGGCTTTGTCTAATTTTTGAATAAAATCATCATTTACAGGAGCTAAGATTTCTTTTTCTTGATGATTAATAACAAAAAGATGTTGTGGAGTTTGTGTAAGTACTTCTTTTAAAGTTCCAATCTCTCCAAAGTTTTTATCAATTATTTTAAAACCGATAACTTCATGATAATAAAATTGATCTTCATTGAGTTCAGGAAGTTTTGATAAAGGAAGATAAATATCGGCTTTGAGAAGCTCTTCAGCTTCATCTTCAGTATTTACTTCTTCAAATTTTACGCGTAAAAGCTGATTTTTTTGAAGATTGCTTTTTTCAATAAAAAAAGGAATCAAGTTTTTATGGATTTCCACAAAAACTGATTCCTCTTGAAGAATACTTTCAGGATCATCTGTATCTAATTTGATTAACAGTTCTCCTTTAAAACTAAATTTACCAACAATAGTCCCCAAATAGAAACAATCTTTTTTGTGCATTGTCAGTAAACTAAAAAGTTAAGATTATTGATCTTCAGTTTTTTCTTCGTTTTGCGTTGCTTCAGCTTCTTTTTCAATAGCTGTTTTTCCTTCATCAGCAGTAGCTTCTCCTTCAGCAGATGCTTCTTCAGCATTTTCCGGAGTTTCAGCTTCCTCTTCTTCCGGCTGTAAAGCAGCAAGACGTTTTGCATTCGTCTCTTTTTCAGCTTCTAAAGCTTGAGCTTTAGCATCAGATTGAGATTTTTTATGTTTTTCTCTTCTTTCAGCAAGCTTAGCTTCTTTTTCCTCCAACCAATCGTTGAATTTTTTCTCCGCTTCTTCTTCAGTAAGTGCTCCTTTTTTAACTCCTCCTAAAAGGTGTTTTTTAAGCATTACTCCTTTAGAAGAAAGTAAATTTCTGGCAGTATCTGTTGGTTGCGCTCCATTTTGCAACCACTTTAAAGCACTGTCAAAATTTAATTCAACTGTTGCAGGATTAGTTAGCGGATCATAAGTTCCAATTTTTTCAAGATACTTACCATCTCGCTTTGCACGGGAATCGGCTGCGACAATCCAATAAAAAGGCTTTCCTTTTTTTCCGTGACGTTGTAATCTGATTTTTAACATAAAAATTAAATTTAGGGTTCTCGACCCTGGTTATTAATATAATGCGGCAAAGATAAAAACTATTTATTTATCTAAATTGAAAAATGATGTCTTTTTTTATTTTACATTTGTAGTTTAACCATTAAAACTTAAAAATATTATCTTTTATGAAAAAGTACATCCTCCCTTTGTTGATGATTTTGTTTTTAACCAGCTGTTCTGATGATATAGAAACTAACTCTCCCGGACTCCAAGCAGAAACAGATTTAGGTTTTTTCCATACTTTAGAACCGGTTGTTTACACCAATGAAGATGGGACATTTTCTATTGTAGGCGAACAAGGATCTAAAAAAATAGAATTAACATTAACTTCAATTACTGAAGGAGAAGAATATGAATTAGGCGGAGAATCTCCAAACGTGGCCACGTATTTAACTGAAGATGAGGTGTTGTATTCCACGGATTCTTTAGGAGATGGAAGCGTGAAAATTAAAACTGTAGAAAATGGAGAAATTTACGGATCATTTGGATTTAATGCCAGAGTAAACGGACACACCGGCGATACACTCAACTTTAGCCAAGGGGCTTTCTTTGGCGTTCCAATGGCAGATGGAAGTGCAAATAATGATGATGAAGATGATTTGGAAAACTTAGCCCCGGATTGTTTAGAAGCTTATAACGATGCTATGGAAGCTTTTGAAGCATATTATGAAGCAATAGATAGTGAAGATGAAAATTGGGAAGAAATTGCAGAAGCTTGTAATAATTACAAAGATGCAGTTTACAATTTACTTGAAGTTTGCGGAGAAGATGATCTTATTGATGATGAACTCGTGGAAGGTATTGAAGACCTTGATTGCGATATGATTATAGAAGAATAAATCAGCAGATTTATGAATTTTAGGAAGGGAAATCAGAAATATTTTAAAGTTTATTTTTTCTTTTTGCTTTTGGGATTTCCGTGGATGATAAATGCGCAAATCCCAGATGCAAATTCTCTTCATGATACTATTAATCAAGATGATTTAGGCGATTTTAAAAGTGAATTTCAAGAGACGTTTTTTGAGGCTTTAACTTATAGAGCTACAGAAAACTATGAAAGAGCCATCACTTCTTTGCATAAAGCAGAAGATTTTGAAGTAGATAATTTAACTGTCTATTTTGAACTTGGAAAAAATTATGCTTCTTTAGAAGATTTTTTGCAAGCAGAAAATTACTTTTTAAAAGTATTGGAAAAAAGACCTCAAGATATTCTTGTGCTTCAAGAGTTAAAAAATATTTATCAAACAGAAAAAAACTATCCTAAAGCTATTCAAATAACAGAAAAACTTAAAGATTTAGATCTGAATTATGCAGAAGATCTTGCTAAGTTTTATTTGAAAAATGAACAATACAAAAAAGCTTTAGAAACACTGGATGAATATGAAGCAAAAAAAGGTTTTAAAAAAACACATCAACAGCTGAAAACAGAAATTTATGAAAAAGCAAAACCTGTTGAAATCGTTGAGGAATACTTAAAAAATAAACTCAAAGAAAATCCGGAAAACAGACAGAATTATACTGCTTTAATCAACTTGTATTTAGCTTCAAAACAACAGCAAAAAGCAGAAGAAATTGCAAAAGACTTACAAGATATCAATCCGGAAAATTCTTTAGCACATTTGGTGTTGTATAAAAAATCTATAAAAAACAATAAAGAAGAAGCGGTTTCTGCCATGAAAATTATTCTTAATTCTTCTGAAATTGAAGGAAATCAAAAAGAAATGGTTTTAAAAGAATTAAATTCTTTTCTAACAGAAAATCCGGAATACAAAGAAGAATTTGCAGAAGTATTGTCTGAAGAAAATCTACATAAAAATCAATCCGATGTGGAAAAAGCCAGATTTTATAAAGAAAAAGACAAACAAAAAGCAATGGAGTATTTTGAAAAAGCTTTAAAAAACTCTCCTAATGATTTTAAATTGATTAGAGAAATACTCGATTTGCAAATCGAAGAAAAACAATATGAGAAAGCTCTTGCCTTGGCAGAAGAAAAATTGGTGATTTTTCCTACACAAGCTTTACTTTATTATTATATCGGAAAAGCAGAAAATGCTTTGGAAAAATACGAATCAGCTAAAGAAAATTTACACACCGGAGTAGATTTTGTCATAGATAATTCCCAATTAACGTTACAATTTTATCAAGAATTAGCTAAAAGCTATCAAAAGTTAGGAAATTCAGAGAAAGCTTCTGAATTTGAGCAAAAAGCAAATAATCTGAAATAATGAAAAGAAATCTAATATTACTTTTGCTTGTGGGATTGATAGTTGCTTCTTGTGGTTCAAAAAAAATAGCAACAGAAGATTTGGCTTTAAAAAATGCAACGGTTAGAAAAGTGATGAGGAATTATGAAAAAACAGAACCGGATTTTAAAACCTTATCAGGAAGATTAAAAGGAACTTACGATGATGGCTATGAATCACAATCCATCACGGTGAGCATAAGAATGAAGAAAGACGAAACCATTTGGTTAAGTGCTAAATTAGCCGGAATAATTCCGATGGCAAAACTGATGGTAACTCCTGACCGGGTGATGTTTTATGAAAAAATAAATAACCAATATTTTGATGGCGATTTTAGTCTTTTAAGCAAATGGTTAAAAACAGAAATAGATTTTGAAAAACTGCAAAATCTTTTGTTGGGAAAAGCAGTTTTTGAGGTTAAGAAAAATGCTTACAGCTTAACAGAAAAAGAGGAAGGATATGCATTGACACGTCAAGATCAGGAAAATTTAATGGAATTATTAATAGATAAATTAACCTTCAGAATTAAAAATCAACAGTTATTTTCTTTTTATCAACAAGAAGGGATTTCTATAGATTATCCTGCTTATAAGCGTATAAATCACTTTCGTTTTCCTGAAAAAATAGATATTATTGTAAATAAGAACCAGGAAAACACTGAAATAAATATCGATTATCGTTCGTTAGAAATAGATAAACCGGTAAAATTTCCTTTTAGCATGCCTTCCGGATATAAAGAAATACAAATTAAATGAAAATATTTTTCAGAATAATATTGGTGTGTAGTGCTCTTTTTATAGGGGTACAATCGAGTTTTGCTCAAGATAAACGTCAGCAGTTAGAAGAAAAAAGACAACTTTTAAAACAAGAAATACAAGAAATTAATAGCTTGTTGGCTTCTAATAAAAAGAAAAAACAATCTGTTTTAACACAAGCCGGAGATTTGGACAGGAAAATTCAAGCCACTGCAAATTTAATCAGTGTAAATAATCAAGAAGCAAACTTGCTCACTCAAGAAATATCTTCTAACGAAAATAAAATAAGTGTTTTACGCAAAGAATTGGAAGAATTAAAAGAGGATTATGCTGCAATGGTTCAGAAATCTTATAAAAGTCAATCTAAACAAAGCAGATTGATGTTTTTGTTTTCTTCAGAGAATTTTTTGCAAGCTTATAAGCGTTTACAATATATGAAGCAATATGCAGATTATAGAGTAAAACAAGGCGAGAAAATAAAAGATCAAGCAGCAGAACTTCAAGAGCTTAATGAAAAGTTGATTGCTCAAAAAAAGGATAAAGAAAAGATATTGGCAGAAAACAGAGCCACGCAAAAAGCTTTACAAAAAGATAAAAAAGAACAGGAAAAACTTATTGCATCTATCACTAAAAAAGGCAGTGATTATCAAAAACAAATCAATGAAAGACAACAGCAAATCAATGAGATTGATAAAGAAATTCAACGCTTGATTAGGGAAGCAATTGCTGCAGAAAACAAGAAAAAAGGATCTACTTCTAAAAGTGCTTTTGAACTTACTCCGGAAGCCAAAGCATTAGCAGCCGACTTTGAAGCCAATAAAGGAAAACTACCTTGGCCTTTAAAATCAGGAAATATAGCAATGGCATTTGGAGAACATCCCAGTCCCATAGCAAAAAATGTAACGGTAAAAAGTAATGGAATCCGAATAGAAACAAATGAAAAAGAACCGGTTCATGCTATTTTTAACGGAACTGTAATTAATGTGCAAGCTATTAAAGGAGCCAATAGAACGGTTTTAATTCAGCATGGTAATTACATTAGTGTATATAGAAATTTAACTCATATCAATGTGAAAAAAGGGCAACAAGTCAAAACCGGAGATAATTTAGGAAGAGTAGGAAATAGTAGAGATACACATCGACCTACCTTAAACTTTTATATATTTAAAGACTCTCATTATATCAATCCGATGCATTGGATTATAAGAAGATAATTTATTAGATGAAAAACTTTAAAGCATAAAAAAATCCTTGAAGTAAATTTTCAAGGATTTTTTTTATTTAAAAAACTAAAGAAGTTTATTTAGCTTCTTCATATTTTTTTGCTACCACATCCCAATCGATTACATTAAAGAAAGCACCTACATAGTCAGGACGTTTGTTTTGGTATTTCAAGTAGTAAGCATGCTCCCAAACATCAATTCCTAAGATTGGAGTACCACAATTAGCACCCGGCATCAAAGGGTTGTCTTGGTTTGGTGTAGAGCAAACAGCAAGTTTTCCATCTTCTTGAACTGCTAACCAAGCCCAACCAGAACCAAATCTTGTTTTTGCAGCATTACTGAATTCTTCTTTGAATTTATCAAAAGAGCCAAAAGCATCATCAATAGCTTTTGCTAAATCACCGCTTGGATTTCCTCCTCCGTTTGGAGACATGATTTCAAAATAAAGGTTGTGGTTGTAATATCCACCTCCGTTATTTCTTACTGCAGCATTGTTCATATCAAGATTTTTTAAAATCTCTTCAATGCTTTTTCCTTCTAAATCTGTTCCTTTTATTGCGTCATTTAATTTTGAAGTGTAACCAGCGTGATGTTTTCCATAATGAACTTTCATGGTTGCTTCATCAATGTGC
>JAJYSY010000063.1 GCA_021793375.1 Bacteroidota bacterium
TTTTATTGTAGTCAATCATAGCGGGATTATTAGTTAAATATTTGCTTTTCAGACACTTAAATATAAAACTATTCCCGCTATTTTGCAAGAAAACAACCCTAAATATTAATCGAACTCAGGTTATAAACTCTTTGGTCAATAATTTGATAAATTTTCGGATTTTTAAATCGTAAAATTGTTGAAGCCATCGCAAGTTGTATTCCTTTTGTTGATAGAAGCTTTGCTAAGACTTGCTTTGTCAAACTTTGATTTAGAAATGTATCCTCTTTATTTATGCTGTTCAATAACGATAATGTCTCATTGTCTATTTCTGCGTATCGATTTACTTTCCATAAAACGATTTGGTTAATTATTTCTTGGTCAAAATCGGAAGATATTGAATCAAGCTTTTTTGTAAGTATTGGTTGATAATTATATTTTTCATTTTTTAGATGTTCTTCTGTTATTTCAACTTCATTAATAGTTTTCATAAGTTTATTTCTTTTTCATTAATTCCATTTAAGTCCATTAGCGAGAAGACAGTTCTTTTTGTCTTTTTGAAAAGTGATACTGATTTTTGAACGTTTACATCCTTAATATCTTCTAAATGAGTGAGTTCTAAGCTGTGTTGAACCCCAATTTCAAAAGCGTTTTCAAAATGTTTCACTTCTCCAGACATTGCAAGATTTACAGTTTGAATGAAAATAATACCCCTTGCTTCGATAAGATTTTCAATAGTTTCTAAAATTTGGTTTTTACTGTCATTTTTTTATTAGTTCTTTTGTTTTCAGCATTTTCAACTTTACACTTAACCGCGCATTTCGCTAAGCCGTTTATATTACCCGTAGTTTTTATTCTTTTAACTCTATTAAAATTCCACCAAACCTGCCTTCTTCTGCAATAAATGTCTTGTTTCCAATGTAAGATTCATTGGAATTATATTTTTCAGTTTGATTCGTGCCAGAATAATAACCTTGACATCCATAACCTAAAGCTTCTGAATTAAAAAACTCAACGTTTCTTTCGTCCGAACTTTTCAATTCATTTTTACACTCGTGACATATTAATCTCGGAAATCTTTGCACCAAACCTATTTCTTTTTTGCAATTTGAACAAAACTGTTTTAGCTTATCATCCATTTTCATTTCAAAGGCTATATTGTCCCATTGTATTATTCGCCAATAATCACTCTGCTTAAATTTTAAATTATATCGCAACTCATTAGTTGTCTCAATAATTAGCGGAATTAAGCTTTTTGAGTTTGATTTCAAATCTTCAAAATCTTGCGGAAGATGTTCAAGATACCACTCGTCATTTTGAGTTATAAATTTCCAAAATTCATTTGCAGATTGAAAATAAGCGACTTTAAATTTCTGCTTATTTTCTATATTCACTTTTTTTGATTTAAATAAATTCTTGAAAAATTTCATTGTTTCAGTATTGCTTTTTAATGGTTTGCCGCTTTGCGAAGTGGCAATTTTTAGAACCAACCTTAAAATGAAGCTGACACTTCAAATTTAACAAAAGACTTCAATCGAAGATGTTTATTGGACATTTTGGAAAACTGCTTGTTAGCAGATCGCCCTTTTTCGCTGTGTTATTCGGGTAGGCGGTAGGAACAGCGTAAAAATTTGGTGAAGCGTGGATTACAAGCGAATTGCCAATGTGTGCAACTTTATGCGGTGGTCATTCTCCATCTATGGTTTCCATTATTTCCTTAAAGCTTCCCAATCCAGATTCTAAATTTTCAATAATATCAGCCGCTAAAATGTCTGGATCAGGTAGATTTTCCAAATCCGTTAAACTTTTATCCCGAAGCCAAAAAATATCTAAACTGGTTTTATCACGTTCTAAAATTTCTTCGTAACTATACTTCCTCCACCTGCCATCGGGATTGTCCTCTGACCAGGTTTCTTTACGTTTATAAATATTTTCAGAATTATAAAGTTTTACAAATTCCTTTAAATTTTCTGTGGTCATTGGTTTTTGTTTCAAAGTATGATGCACGTTCGTTCGGTAATCATAAAACCAAATTTCTTTTGTCCAGGCATCTTTGCTGGCCGGTTTGTTTTTGAAAAACAAGACATTGGCTTTTACCCCCGGACGATAGAAAATTCCGGTGGGTAATCTCAAAATAGTATGCAATTCTGCTGTTTTCATCAACTGTTTACGGACTTCCTCACCGGCACCGCCTTCAAACAATACATTATCGGGTAAGACTACAGCAGCCTCGCCATTGATTTTTAACTGAGTTTTAATGTGCTGCAAGAAATTGAGCTGTTTATTGGAAGTGGTTTCCCAAAAATCCTGACGGTTATAACTCAAATCTTCTTTGACGACTTCGCCTTTTTCATTGGTAATGGTCATACTGCTTTTACGACCAAATGGCGGATTGGCCAAGACATAATCATAACGTTTGCCATCATCTGAAATTAAAGAGTCGTTCGGACTGATAAATGGCTCCCCTTCAATTTCTCCTATATTGTGCAAATATAAATTCATCAAACACATTCTACGGGTATTGGCCACAATTTCATTTCCGTGGAAAGTAGAGTTTTTCAGAAACTCTTTTTCTTCTCGATTCAAAGCGTGATTTTCTGTAATCCAATCATAAGCTGCCAGGAAAAAACCGCCTGTTCCACAAGCCGGGTCGGCAATGGTTTTCATGGGTTGAGGCTGGACACAAGCGACAATGGTTTGGATCAACGCTCTTGGTGTAAAGTATTGCCCTGCACCACTTTTAGTGTCTTCTGCATTTTTCTCTAATAAACCTTCATAGATTTTCCCTTTGATATCCGCGCCCATCAAATTCCATTCTTCCCGGTCTATCATATCAATAACCCGCAATAGTTTCGATGGATCTTGGATTTTGTTTTGACTTTTGGTGAAAATCTGTCCTAACATTCCTTTTTCGGTGGAAAGTGTGCGCAACAACCGACTATAAAAAGTTTCTAATTCTGCCCCGCGTTTACTTGATAACGTTTCCCAATCGCAAATTTCTGCTGTTGCAATTTCTTTTCCTTTGGCGTCTTTTAATCGAGGAAACTTTAACCCTTTATTATACGGCGGTTTGTTCAATTCATCTGCCATTTTGAGAAATAGCAAATAAGTGATTTGTTCTAAATAATCGCCATAACCCACGCCGTCGTCACGTAAAACGTTGGCGAGGTTCCATATTTTTGAAATGATATTGCTGTCTGCCATAGTTCTTTCTATATTAATCGTTTAATTTGTCCCTGTTCCAATTTTCAGGATTGTTTATAATATATCGTTTGATACGTTGATATTCCCCATCATTTCTAATGATGTGATCATGGTAATTGGGTTGAAAAAAATGATTGTTTTTGTTGTATTTTGGAATATCCAATTGATGGTTGTCAATATAATCATCAATTTTTGAATTGACGGATGATTTGAACCCGGCAATAAATGACGAAATGGATTTTGGTAATCGAACAGGCATATTGCATTTAATGGTTTTTAAATTGTCTGATAAATCGGGATTATTGGTTGAATCGGGATATTGTAGAATCGTACGGCCGTACGATTCTACAATATCGCCACCGGAATCATTTTTTGTATCAATTTCAACAATACAATGAATATGGTTGGGCATTATTACGTATTCGTGCAAAATCAATTCATCCCGAATTTCAAATGATTTATTCCATTCGGTTGCAACAATTTTCCCAAAATCTGACAAAATCATTTTTTTATCTTGAATATCTCCTAAAATACATTTTCGTCCTTGTGTTACAATGGTCAGAAAATATAATCCATCGCCCGAATAATCCCAATGGGGCATTCGACGTGACCCTCCTTTATATTTCCCTTTAAATTTAGCCATTATTGATTTTAAATTATATTTGTCCACCGTGAACACGGCTGTTTTTATACGATTGATACGTACGGGTTGAAACGAACGACCGTCCGTTTCTACGGATATTATTTAATTTTTTTTATCCGTTCCAATAATTTATCCGCCGGTTCATAATCTTTTTCCTGTTTGCATTGTTCAATTTCCTTTTCCGTCAATAATTGCCCTGAAAACGCCTTTTTCAAAATGGATTGCCGCAGTAGTTCCGCTTTTTTTAAACTTTCGGTAATATTTTTTTCTACCGCATCACAAACCGATAAACGGGATTCGATTTCGCGGACGATGGCGTGTTGTTCTTCTTTTTTAATGTCTGGAATCAATGTTTTTCTAACTGCTTTCATTCCCACATTTCCTTGTCCCACATTCCCTGTTTCTGAACTGAAAAATTGTTCTTTAAAATGCTCTGACCAAGAAAAGTACAAAAAGAATAGGGGAACATAGTTATTATTGAATCTGAGGTATGCTAATCTTTGATTTAAGAGTAAGTTATCAGACTTAACCATAGCTGTATATCCATAATCTCTTTTCTTTCTTGTACCTGTTAAAGTAATAATTACATCACCTTTTTTTAAAAGATATTTATCCTTGACCTTGTCCTCAATTTCGTTTTTATAAACAGGTGAAGCATTAAGCCTTATTATTCCAGGTCTAACATTTCCAATTCTAATAATTTGATATTTAGCTTTCTCTTTTAAGAAACTTTTACTTTTAAAGGCATTCCCTCCAATAGCAGTACTAACTTTTTCCAATGCAGTTTTTTCCCACTCCCCCTCAAACGCCTTTTTCAGCACCGCCTGTCGATAGATTTTCAATTGTTCTTGTGCTTTTTTCAAGTCGGCAATGCCGCTGTCTAAACTGCTGAACAGGGATTCGATTTTGCGGACGAGGGCGCGTTGGATGGGTAGGGGTGGGAGAGGAATTTTCTGAGATTTAATAATTTTACCAGAAACCGCTTTGAATGTAGTTCCTGTTCCTTGACTTTTTAAAGAAGACTCATTTGCCTGCAAAAAATACCATATAAATTTATAGCCAAAGGAATAATTAATAGAAGCTAATCCACGGCCAATAGCACATTTCTCATTTGCGATATTAGTGGTTCCCACAGGTGCTCTGACGGATAAAAGAATATCATTTTTATTTGCAATTTTCTTTGGTATCGTACACCATTTTCTGACCACTGGATATTTATCAGTAAATTCTGCTTTTCCTTGAAAAAAAGGTAATCCTTTTTTATTTATGTTATATGTTGATGATGGTGGGGATTGTCCCATATTAATTTCACAAACCTCCCCCAATTCACACACCACCCAATCCTCGGGTAAACCGCCCTTGCTATTTTCCTTCAATTCTATATTTTTTATTTTTGTAGTCATTAAATTTTATTTCCGAATTCTAATTAAATAAAAAACCCTTGGTTTACAGGGTGTTACGGTGTTTTTCCGAATTCCAGTTAAATAAAAAAGCAAGTGTTTGATACATTCTAAAATAAGTTTTCCGAATTCTAATTAAATAAAAACCTCTTGATTGTCAATGCATTATGCTAATTTTCCGAATTGCAATTAAATAAGATTAAGCCCAATAAGGAACATATATGCTGAATTTTCTGGACACGTTATCTTCATCTTTTGGTTTTATTTTTCCTGCATTAATAGCATCTTTAATTAATAAAGAAATTTGAGAAGCTTGTTTATCATGCATTCCAAATCTTTTTCTTAATGAAGCATTATTAAATCCACCGTTTGAGAAATACTCAAGAACACTGTGTTGATAACAGGCTTCTATCCGCTCAGAGTTTGTCATATCCGCATATTTTTGAGGAGCAAACATAGTTACTCGGAATGAGTTTTCTAATTCCTCAAATTTGAGAGGAGGCAACCCATATAATTCAATTGCAGAGACAGCTTTTTCAAAACCGGAACCTCTTTCTTCACAAATATTGTATCTTCTAAATGCGGAAGCAAGAATTTCATTTCTTGATTCGGGGGTAGTTCTAATAAGTCTATCGATTTTTTTTCCAGGGAGCAATTTTCCTGGATTAGTAAACACAATCTTATCAATAAATATTTCAATCATAGGACCTGAACCTCTAATAGTGAAATCTTGATGAATCAGCATGTTGGCTATTAATTCTCTTAATGCAATCTCAGGATAAATTGACGTTTTTCGGCGTAAAGAATTATGAATGATTTCGCTATCTTCTAAAAGACCTTGTACAAAAAGCACTAAGGACTCGAACCTTACAGCATATCCTTTCCTTCCAGGAAATTCTTTGCTTTTTGAAGTTTTATTTTTTCCTTCATATTTAATTAAACGGACTGCTTTTCTTGTCAGTCCATCAAAGTCATTAAGATCTTTTGCTGCTGATATTGCTCCAAAATTGGTTATATAGTATCCTTTTTCATCAACATCAACTATCGTTTTCTCGTCTTTCATCCACATAATCACTTCCTGAGAGCTGGAGGGTATTGGTTTATCAAGTAGTTGTAAGATTTTTCCATAATCTAACATTGTGATTATTTCCATTTCACTCAAAAGCTTAGAAGTGTGAATTTCTTCCCAAGTAGGCATTTTACTATTTAACATTAGAGATCCTACTTCGTGTCTTGAGGCTTGCCGGCTAGTCCCACCACTTCGTATGAAAGAATCCTCAATGGTTTTCCCTTGGATATGAACGGGTTTTACAGCACTTTCTTTTATATGAATTAGAAGTATGTTTTTCTTTCTGAAATTTTCAATAGAATGATTAATCCTTACAAAGGGTTCTACTCCGTCTCTACAAAGTGAAGCCAGTCGCTCTACTATTTCGTTAGCTTTTTCAGGGGTAATTCCTTTAATATCTGCAGTTTTGTTTTCTATTCCAAAAGCAAGAAAGCCGCCACCTGGTTGATTAGCAAAAGCTGAAATGTGACGACATAGCTTGTTTTTATTTGGAGATAAATCCAATTTCCAATCCAATTCATCATATTCCACGGGGATTTTTCCCAATGATTTTTCTAAATATTCTAAAGCTCTTATTTTCCAGTTCATTCTCTAAAAGTTTTTAATATAACCATTAAGCCGCCAGAACCTCATTTAATTCATTAATAATCTCATTCATTTCATCGCCAAAGAGCTGATGCATTTTTCCACGTCCGCCTTGGGCATCAAATGGCGTATAATCCAAATCTTCTAGTTCAATATGATAACTGCTCACGACGTGCTCTTTAATCATCCGCAACCAGTCTAATTGTTCTTGAGAAAATCGGTTATGCTTTCCGGCATTTTGTTTAAAAATCCAATTCTGGAAATTTTCATTAATGGTTTTATCAAAGGGGCGTAACTGTTGGTCAATACCGCATACTTTTCTAAGTAAGGATACCAAAGCTGTTAATTCGTCCTGAGGTTGTTTGCTTTTTACATCTTCTATACTAGCATAAGCGTCCCAAACATAATCAGGCGCCAGCATTGGCTTTTCCATTTTCAATTTATCCATCACTTCCCGAATCATCTTAAATGTGATGTTTCTACGATTATAGGGCTGGTTATAGAAAATGCTTAACGCTTCGATTTCATTTTTATTGGCTTCTAAATAGGCTGAAAAATCTTGAATCGTCTTTTTGGCTTTATCCACAGAAGTAGTATCCCATTCACTTTTGGTTATTTCATCGATATTGATATGATCGATAATTTGTTCGTGTTGCTTGCGTACATTTTCCACATAATCACAAAATGATCCGGTAAAAGTTTTGGATGCTTCTAAAATCAGTTCTTTTTGAGCGTTTTTCCGTGCTTCTTCCTCCATTTTCGGGGTTCTGTTTTGAACAGGAACTTTATCTATTTCTCTTTGTGCTTTATCATTGATGACATCTTCATCATAAGCCGATAATAATTCTTTGGTGATTTGCTTAATGTTTTTCCCGTTGGAATATTCTTTTAATTTTTCCTTTTCTTTATCGGTAATTTGTTTATCCAAGCGGGTTAAGCGGTTTGCTAAGGATAAAAATAAATCTTCATCGGAATGTCCCATTTTTACGGCACCCAACAAATCTTTCATAGCTACACTTGGTTTTCTTTCCAACGGACGGCTGTCTGTTTTCTTGGATTTTGTGGCACCAACCGCATCCACAATTACAAAATGAGTTTTCCCCGGCGCATTTTTAGAAACCAATTGCAAAGAATCTTTATCGATGGTTCGGGTTCCGCGTCCTTTCATTTGTTCAAAATAATTGACGCTTTTTACATCACGCATAAAAAGCAATACTTCCAGTGGCTTTACATCGGTTCCGGTTGCAATCATATCCACCGTAACGGCTATTCTTGGATGGTAAGAGTTTCTAAAACGATTCAATACCGATTTGGGGTCTTCTTCTATTTTATAAGTTACTTTTTTGCAAAAATCATTGCTTTCGTTAAACTCTTCCCGAATGATTTTAATAATATCATCGGCGTGGCTATCGGTTTTGGCAAATACTAAAGTTTTAGGTACTTCATACTCCCCGTTTTCATCAAACCGCTTAGGAAAAATTGTAGTTTGCAAGGCGTTTTTAAATTCTCGGATAATATTTCTTATTTGACTGATATTGACCACCTTTTTATCCAAATCATTCCGTTTGTACTCCGTATCTTCATCTTCCTGCTGCCATCGTTGTTTTCGGGTTAGCTTATCCCGTCTGTCCACAAACCAGCCCGATTCTATCACAGCGCCTTCTTTTGATATTTCTGTTTCAATGGTATATACATCATAAGGTACATTCACACCATCTATGACCGATTCTTCGTAGGTGTATTGGCTAATCACATTTTCATTAAAAAAACCGAATGTTCGCTTGTCGGGCGTAGCAGTTAATCCAATCAAAAAAGCATCGAAATAATCCAATACCTGTTTCCAAAGATTATAAATGGAACGATGACACTCATCAATCACAATAAAATCAAATTCTTCAATCGGCACTTCCGGTGTATATTCAACCGGCACGGCTTTGTTCTTTTTAAGTTGCTGCTGCATCCACGAATTTTCGTCGGGATTTTCTTCTTCTGCACTTTCTTCTAATTTTTCTCCTTTTAAAATAGAGTAGAGCCGTTGAATTGTAGAGATACAAACCTGACTGTCTGAAGCGATATAATGTGAGTTTAAACGTTGCACATTATAAAGTTCTGTGAATTTACGGTTATCGTCTTTGGGTTGATAAGTCATAAACTCCTGTTCGGCTTGTTCGCCGAGGTTTCTTGTGTCCACTAAAAATAGAATTCTTTTGGCATCCGCAAATTTTAATAAGCGATAAATGAAAGTGGCAGCAGTGAAGGTTTTTCCAGCCCCGGTAGCCATTTGAATCAGGGCTTTCGGTCGATCGTTTTTTAAAGATTTATCTAAATTATTAATCGCAACAATTTGAGCCGGACGCAATCCTTCTGTGTTTAGTTGTGGTAAATCTTGCAACCTGTTACGTAAACTCTTTTCTTTTTTTAGCCATTCGGCAAAAGTTTCGGGTTTGTGAAAACTAAATACATTCCGCCCTCTGGGTTTAGGATCCCGATAATCAGTAAACTGCGTTATTGTTCCTGTACTTTCATAAACAAATGGTAGGGGTTCATTGTCCAAGTATTTTAACTTGGCATTGGCATATCCTTTTGATTGTTCCTCAACAGCAGTTATTCGGTATCCCTCGTCTTCGCGCTTGGCTTCTATAATACCAACGGGTTTCCTGTCAACAAAAAGAACCTAATCGGCTGGCCCGATATCGGTTTGATATTCTCTAATAGCAAGACCTTTGCCTGCTGATAGGTCAACGCTATTTTTGGATTGAACCAACCATCCGGCTTCACGAAGCATCTTATCAATTTTATCACGAGCTATTTGTTCAGGGTTTTGATTCATTTTTATTATTCTTATTTTTTTACAAAATAAATATTTTTCTCGAATAAAGGGTTAAGTGTTGGGAAAGACAGCTTCTTTCAACCAGTTCAGGATAATTTTTTATCCAAGGGTGTCCGACAACTCCCTTAGATATGTAGCTTTCTCTCCTTGATTATGTCAATATTCCATATAAAGCATTATTAACGCCATGAAAATCTAGTTCGTGAAAACGGTCGATTACCTAATATTTACTATTCTGTTTTTTGAAATTATAGCTTTTGTTAAAAAATTGATTACTAACGTAAGTATAAAAATTTGTTTTGAAGTTTGCAAAACTAAATCATAATAAAAGGTTGGTTTCTTTTTTATGGATTAGTGCCTTTAGGGAAGCGTCTCTTCATTATCATTGAATTCCATCTTTGGTATTGTTGTTTCTTACCTAAAGCAAAGGTGCATGAGATCTGAGGTCTTTCTAGCAGCATCGCCACGGAAGAGTTTACCAAGGGTGATTTCGAATTGGACGGCCGATCATCCGCTTGCTGGCGGAGCTGAAAGAAATAATAAATGCTTCATTAACAGCGTTGGAACGCCGTCATTAGTAGATGTTCAAAGCCCATGTATATTT